>NZ_JBHFFD010000052.1:0-251948 GCF_043359565.1 Shewanella sp. S23-S33
GGACTTGCTGCGCGTCGGGGAGCAAATGCCATGGCAAGCCATTATGAATGGCTTGCAGCAACAGCTAAGCATACAAAGACTAAATTAACTGCTCATCCCACTCAATTTTCATAAAAAAAATAAATAAAAAAGGCGGCAGGTGAAATTCACCCTGCCGCCCTAATCCTTGATTACTTTTTTCTAGCTTCTAGATGGCTTCTCAAAGTCTTCTATATTGCTAGAGATTTCAAGGCTATTCACTTCGAAAGGCATAACTAAACTTAAAGTCGTCTTGCCTCAATCACGCTATCGACTTGGGTCAGTTTAGATAACACCCGCGATAAACCATCGAGGTTATAAAGCTCCAGTTCCAACTCAATCGCGGCGGTCTGGTTTTTAGTATCCGATGACGAGCTCATGGCTAATACATTGGATTTTTCGGCAGCCAACACTGAGGTTAAGTCACGCAATAAACCGCTGCGATCGTGGGCTAATACCCGCAGACGCATGCGATAACCGCCGGAGTAATTTTCGCCCCAGACCACATCGACACCGCGCTCTGGGTGAACCCGCATTAACTCTTTAACTTGTTCACAATCAGCGCGATGTACAGAAATGCCACGGCCCTTAGTGATAAAACCTAAGATCTCATCACCGGGAACTGGCTGACAACAACGGGCAATATGGTTAAGCAAGTTACCCACACCGTTGACTTCAACCTGACCACGGCCACTGGATGTCGGTTTGTGTTGGCCTTTCTTAACTAATTCTTCGACCGCATCTTCTTCTGACACTTCGTCGAGTCGCAGACGGCTTTGAATATGGTTAACCACTTGATGCAGACGCACATCACCGCCGCCAATGGCCGCCAGTAAGTCATCCATGCTCGCCATATTAAAGCGCTCGACTGCAATGGCCGCGTCTTTAATTTTAAGGCTCACCCGCGCCAATTCGGATTCAAGCATTTCTTTGCCAGCGACAATATTCTTGTCTCTGTCCTGCTGCTTAAACCAATGCTGGATTTTCGAACGCGCACGCGAGGTGCGGATATAACCTAAGTTAGGGTTAAGCCAGTCGCGCTTAGGATTAGGCTGTTTCGAGGTGATGATCTCGATACGCTCGCCCGTTTCAACCTGATAGGTAAACGGTACAATACGGCCATCGACCTTAGCACCAATACATTTATGCCCTACTTGGGAGTGAATGTAATAGGCAAAGTCGAGCACGGTTGAGCCCAGTGGCAAGTCGACGACTTCACCGCTTGGGGTGAACACATAAACTCTATCTTCAAACACTTGGCTGCGCACTTCTTCAACCAAGTTGCCACTTTCGACCACGTCTTCCTGCCATTGCAGAATTTTACGCAGCCAGTTAATTTTTTCTTCGTAGCCGCTTTGCTTACCGGAATGATTGCCTTCTTTGTATTTCCAGTGCGCGGCCACACCCAGCTCTGCATCTTCATGCATGTCTTGGGTACGAATTTGAATTTCAACGGTTTTGCCCTCAGGCCCCACCACCACGGTATGAATCGATTGATATCCGTTAGGCTTAGGGTTAGCGACATAGTCGTCAAATTCCCGTGGAATATGGTGCCAAAGCGTATGCACCACACCTAATGCACCATAACAATCCTGCAAACGCTCAGTCACGATACGCACGGCGCGCACGTCAAACAACTCATCAAATTTAAGGTGCTTGCCCTTCATCTTGCGCCAAATACTGTAGATATGTTTCGGCCGGCCGTAGACCTTAGCGCGAATTTGATCTTCATCTAATCTTTGTTGCAACTGGCTGACAAACTTATCGATAAAGACTTCACGATCCAGTCGTTTGCCATCTAATTGCTTAGCAATGTCTTTATAGGTATCAGGATGCAGATAGCGAAAAGAAATATCTTCCAGCTCCCACTTTAATTGACCAATACCCAAACGGTTAGCCAGCGGCGCGTAAATATCGGCAATTTCACGGGCCAGCAGCACGCGAGTTTCTTCGTCGGAATTTTTCACCGCCCGTAGCAAACACACACGCTCAGCAAGCTTGATCACCACGGCGCGCACATCTTCAACCATAGCCAATAACATGCGGCGGATATTGTCGATTTGCGGCTCGGTTGAACGACTATTAGGATTGATTTTCAAGGCGCCGATGGCGTTCATGGTCACGACACTCGCGACTAAACGCGCCAGCGGTTCACCAAATTTTTCTTGGATGGCTTCTTCGGTCAGTAACCCTGCATCGAGCACCACAAACAAAATTGCCGCCTGCAGGGTTTCAATATCCATGTTTAGCGGTGCGAGGATTTCAATCATCTCTCGAGCACGTTCGAGCAGTTCTCTCTTCGCCGCAGGACTCTTGGCGGGTAAGGCGTCAATCTGCCCTATCAAAGAGAGCAGCATCTGCGCTTCATCGGCATGACCAACATAGCGAGCTACCCAATCTTCTAAGTGAAAATCGGGATCATTAAAGTGCGCTTCGCGAACAGAGACCATCTAATTTATTTCCTTATCCGTGCTCAGAGAGAAAGTGGGCACCACTTCAGCTCTCCTATCTTCAGCATTGGCGCGAACTTGTCAAACCCAACCGACGTAATAATCACATTTTTTACGTTATTCAAACGCTTTGCTTACTTTGCCAGCGCAAATTACTTGGTTAATTCAAACAGTGCCATGGCTTCGATATGGTGTGTTTGTGGGAACATGTCGATAAGTCCCAATTGCTGTAATCGGTAACCGCGCTCTAACAGTACAGCGCTATCGCGAGCCAAGCTCGCAGGATTACAAGAAACATACACGACTTTGCGCGGCTTCATTTTCTTCAGCCATTGCAAGCTTTCAAATGCCCCCGCACGAGCGGGATCGAGCAGTAATTTATCAATCTTGCCCATCCAAGGCTCAAGGGATAAATCCGCACTTAAATCGCCGTGGTAAAAGGTCAGTTTATCCAGATTGTTAGCTTTCGCGTTCACCCGTGCCTGAGTCACCATTTCGGCAACCCCTTCGACGCCAATCACATCCGCGCCCATTTTCGCTAAGGGCAAACTGAAATTACCCATGCCGCAGAACAAATCCAAAATGCGCTCATCTGGCGCTGGCGCTAACCAATCCATCGCTTGAGCGACCATGGCCTTGTTAATCTGTCCGTTCACTTGCACAAAGTTACCTGGGGTGAAACTTAAGCTCACCGCATCCGACTGCGCATTTTCATCTAACAGTTGATAAACAGGTAACACTAACTCGGCGCCGACGCCTTGGAATTGGCCTTCGTTATCCTGCAGACAAATATGGATCTGATGCAGCTCAGCAAAGACTGACAACTTAGCGAGATCTTTATCGTTTAGCGCCTTAGTGATACGCAGCACGGCAAAGTGACCATTATCGGCGGCAATCAACTCAAGATGACCTAAGCTGGCTTTAGCCGACAATTGGTTCAGCAACTTAGCAAAGGGGACAATCAAATCCGATAACGGCTTAGCTAACACCTGACACTGGCTGATAGGCACCACATTGCTGCTACTGGCGGCGCGAAAGCCTAAACTTAAGTGCTTGGTATTTTTATCAAATAAAGTTGCAAGACGGGCACGGCGACGATAATGCCAACCTTCCCCCGTGAGTGCGGGCGATAAAGCACCGCCTTCAGTGCCAGCAAACTTAGCCATAATATCCAGCAACGCGGCTTCTTTATGCTCACGCTGACCCGATAATGACATATGCTGTAAGTCGCAGCCGCCGCAGGTGTGGTAGTGTGGACACTCGGGCTCGACGCGCTCAGGACTTGATGAATCGACTTTAATCAACTTGGCACGGGCATAATTTTTCTTTTGCTCGGTGAGCTGTACCGTCACGGTTTCATCGGGCAAAGCGCCAGGGATAAACACGACTTTACCTTGATGTTGTGCTATACCAGCACCTAAGTGATCGAGCTGTTCTACGCTCAGCGATAACTTAGCCGACAACTGTTTGAAACTATTTGGTTTTGCTTTAAAAAATTGCGCCATTTCGGCCTCTAAATCAATAAAATACTGGCAAAGACCGCCCTCTTTCTGGCAGTCTTATAAAATTATCTTAGTCTCTGTCACAGGAAACACCGCCGCTGCTATGAACCCTGTCAACAACATGACCAAATACAGCCTACGTTCTTGGGTTCTTGTGCTGGCGCTCGCGCCAACAATCTTGGTCGGTATCCTTCTGGGCAGCTACTTTACCATAAACCGTTTTTATGAGCTCGAAGATACGCTCGTCGAACAGGGCAGCAATATTATAGAGCCCCTGTCGATTGCCAGTGAAATCGGCTTAGTGGCGAATGATCGCGAGGCGACCAAACGCTTACTCGCGGCGGCACAGCTCAACAAATCCACCTTAGTAAAATCCATCGCGATTTTCGATGCCAATAATCAACTCTTTGTGACCTCCCACTATCACAAAGACTTTGAGATTATGCGCTACAAAGAAGCCCTCAACACGCTGCATAAAACCGAAATTGAACATGTGGACGACAGCCTTATTTTACGGACGCCCATTTTTGCCACAGGCCCCATTGCTGCTCCCGCTAATTACGATATCCAGACAGACGATGGTCATCTTTTAGGTTATATCTCGATAATAATCAATAAAGAACGCGCCTTGTTAGAGCAACATAGAGCCGCAGTCGCCGCCTTTATTATCGTGTTGATCGGCGTGCAGTTAAACCTGCTATTTACTTTCCGGCTGGTGAAAAACGTCACTCAGCCCATTACTGAAATGGTGCGCGTCGTCGCAAAAATCCGTGAAGGTAAATTGGACGCCCGCTTAGATGGCAACTTGATTGGTGAGCTGGACTTACTCAAACGCGGCATCAATGCCATGGCAGGTTCGTTGTCGGAATATCATGATGAGATGCAGCAAAATATCGACCAAGCCACGTCGGATCTGCGGGAAACCTTAGAGCAGATTGAAATCCAAAACGTCGAGCTGGATTTAGCTAAAAAACGCGCCCTAGAAGCCAGCCGAATTAAATCTGAATTCTTAGCGAATATGTCCCACGAGTTACGTACGCCACTCAATGGTGTTATCGGTTTTGCTCGGCAATTAGTCAAAACACCATTGCATTCGAGCCAAGTCGATTACATCAAGACCATAGAACGCAGCGCCACTAACCTGCTGGGTATCATCAACGACATTCTCGACTTTTCTAAACTCGAAGCCGGTAAAATGGTGTTAGAAAACATGCCCTTCGGCCTTAGGGAAACCATAAGCGATACGATTACCTTGATCTCCGGCAGCGCCCAGGCCAAAGGCCTAGAACTCGTCGTCGATATCGCCCCCAACGTGCCCGACAATGTCAATGGCGATGCTATGCGCGTATGCCAAATCATCAATAACTTGGTTGGTAACGCGATTAAATTCACTGACTCTGGCAGCGTGATGGTCAAAATCGAACTGCAGAGCCAATCGGATGAACAAGTGGTACTGCGCTGTGATGTGGTCGACACAGGTATCGGCATCGATGAAAGCCAGCAGGACTTTTTATTCCAAGCCTTTGGCCAAGCAGACTCGTCGATTTCGCGTCGCTTTGGTGGCACCGGCTTAGGTTTAGTGATCACTAAGCGTTTAGTGAATCAAATGGGCGGCCAAATCGGCTTTACTTCATCCCCAGAAAAAGGCTCAAACTTCTGGTTCAGTTTGCCGCTCGGCTTAGGTCAATTCCAAATCGGTGACTCACTGCCGCTCGAAAAACTCAAAGACAAAACTATACTGTTTTACGAACCGCGAGTGCTGACTCATGCTGTCTTGAGCCGCCAATTGAATCAATGGGATACAAAAGTCACCCATCATCAGCATATCCCAAGCTTGTTGACTACGCTCACCACGGCTGAAGCGCCATACGACTATGTTCTCTTGAGTTGCCATGGGTTTAGCGATTCAGCACAACTGGTAAGTACACTAAACTTAGCGAAGACCAAAACAGATTGCCTTATAGTGCTATACGATTGCCAAGAACAGGATGCCTTAACCCAATTTATTCGCCCGAATGCCGATGTGGTGTTGTCTCTGCCAGTCAGTGAGCATCAGCTTGCGCGCAACTTACTCTATCCACCGATGGAGTACGACATCATAGCCCCTGCGACAATATCCACACCGGTAGCTCGCCAATCCTTAACCGTGCTCGCGGTAGATGATAACTTTGCCAACTTAAAACTGATTGATACTTTACTCAGCGAATTAGTGACGACTGTGGTTGCCGTCAACAGTGGTGATGAGGCAGTTAAACAGGCGAAGACTCGCACCTTCGACTTGATCTTTATGGATATTCAAATGCCTGGAACAGATGGCATTAGCGCCACGAAGCAAATTCGCCAAGGCTCGATGAACCGCAACACGCCGATAATTGCCGTGACAGCCCATGCCATTGCCGAAGAACGCGAACTGATTTTAGGCAGTGGTATGGACGGATATTTGCCTAAACCTATTGATGAAGCGGCGCTCAAAGATATTATTCATCGCTGGATCACTCGACCTAAGTTCACCCATTTTGACCTGCATACGCTGAACTGGGATTTATGCTTAACCCAAGCCAATCACAAGGCCGATCTCGCCTTAGATATGCTCAGAATGTTACTCGACTCATTGCCGCAAACCGTGGCGACGATTCAAACGGCGCTAAGTCAAAACGATCACCCAGTCATGCTCAGTACTATCCATAAGCTGCATGGTGCGAGCTGCTACTGCGGCGTGCCAACAACCCAAAGATTATGCCAAGAAATTGAATCGGCACTAAAACGTGAAACATCGGTTGAAGATCTCGAACCCGAAATACTAGAGTTACTTGATGAGTTAACTAAGGTAGAATCTGCGGCAAATCAAGTGATATCACAGCTATCAGCGGAAATAACAGATGACCAAAAAAACGGGCTTCTTTAAACGTCTCAAGGCGTTAACACTGCCACAAAAACAACTCTTTGCCACTGCACTTTGCCAACGTATGTTGCCCAACTATCAACTGTTTTCCGAAGTCTGTGAGTTTGGCGATCCTACTGTGTTGAGTACCGCATTAGAACTATTGTGGCAATCCCAGTACGACTCCAAGCTCAAATTCAATGTCGATGTGCATCTGCAACGCTTGGAAGATAACACCCCAGATCCTGCTGATTTTGAAGCCTATGGCGTCTATCCTGCCATGGATGCTGTGGTCGCCATATCGACCTTACTGGGTGCGATTCAAGGCAAAATTGAAGAAGACATAGTCAATATCAGCAAATTATCATCCAGCACAGTGGCTAACTACATCGAAGCGATCAGCGATGTCGATTTGGTGGATGAAGCATTAGATGATTTCGTTTTCGCCCATGAAGTCATGGAAGAAGAGAAAGAATTACAAAATTCTCTGCTGGAAATTATTGAAGAAAATCCGAAGATCACCGCAGAACTGGTCAAAGGTTTACGCAAAGACATTATCGAAGCTGGCGTATCAAATATCGGTATCAGCGTCGCTTAATTGATGGGGGTGCTTGGGGTTACTCAAGCACCTATTATCCATGCAGAATAAGGAAGGGATCATCGTTTTACACCCTCACCAACGAATCCCGTCAAAGATATCCAGTTGCTATAAATAGCATCAATAAAGATTGAGTTATTCCAATGAGAAAGATTGTTTATCAAGGATTTATCTTAACCAATAGCGAAGGACGAACCGACAGTTGGAAACTAATCATCAAAGATCAACAGCGTATCGGTTCTTTATTTGAACTGCGGCGTTTAGTGGGATACTTCTTAGAACTCGGCATACTGCCCGCGACACGCTCCAGCCTGCAAGACGCAAAACAAACGCAAAACACCATGAGCAAAAACACTGTAAAACCTAAAAGACATTAAAAATCAGTTCCCCCTCGTTAAATCAACGCATAGAGAATAACTCTGGCGCCTTTGACTGCATAAACTCAATAAAGACTCTTACCTTTAACGGCTGCTGGCTGCGCTGATGATATAAAATCGAAATCCGCCTCTGCTCGCCAATCCATTCTGGTAATAATACTTTAAGTTTCCCTTCTTTAATCTGCTGTTTTACAAATAGTTCGGGACCATACAAGATCCCGCCATGGCCTAAGGTCGCCTGAATCGCACCGTGTAAATCCGTGAGGGTCAACTTAGTTGGGCCATTAAAATAGAAAGACTCACCGCTCGGATGCTTTAAATGCCAATTAAACAGCGGCCAGACTTTTATCAGTTGATGGGCTTCGAGATCATCGGGATGCTCAAGTTTAGGTGCCTGAGCCAAGTATTCTGGCGTGGCAAACAGGCAATAATCCAGCTCGCCTAAGGTACTCGACACCCAAGAAGAATCAGGCTGAGCTCCGCCAACAATCGCCACATCTATGCCTTTGTCGATCAAATCCACTAACTCATTGCTCTGGGAAATGTGTAAACGGATATCGGGATACAGGCGGCCAAATTCATTCAATGCTTGAATAAACACGATGGAAATAATCGAAATCGGCGCGGCGATGCGCAAGGTGCCCTCGGGTTTATCGCTGCCCGCACCACTCAGTTCATCAAATTGGGCAACCACACTCTGGTAGCGTTGAAAGAGCGCCAGTCCTTCCTCCGTCAGTCGCAACTTGCGGGTGCTGCGCATAAAGAGCTGTTTATCGAGCTTGTCTTCCAACTTCGCTAACTTGCGGCTCACTGTGGCAATGGGCATATCAAGCTCCTTCGCCGCCTGTGAAAAACTGCCCGCATTGACTAAATGCACAAAAAGATAGACAAGTTGTAGTTCAGCGCCTAAATCATCACTCATTGCATATCCTAATTTCACATATTGGGTATTGACGTTAAAACGCTAAATTCACTAAGTGATTGTGTTTTAAACATTGAATTATTCACTTATACGACCATAGCGCAATAGCCTTAGATTGAAATGGTATGTTATTTTGTGGCGAGTTTTACTGCGCTGGCGCTAAATCTGGCTCTAAAGTGACATAAAAAGAATCAAATGCTGTAACTCTGCCCACCAAAAATCATAGCGACAGTAAAATGACGAGGGTGGGCGAGTTTATTCAAATTTAATCGTAAGGATGAGTGAGGGAAATGACCATTTTAACCCCTCTGTTTGCCGTCTTCGGGATCATGTTGCTCGGTACACTAGTGCAAAAACTAAAACTCTTGCCCGTCGATACGGATCAAGTGCTAAACCAATATGTCTACTATATTGCGTTCCCTGCAATCATGCTTATCGCCCTCGCCCAGCAGCCGATTGACGAGATTTTGCAATGGGGATTTATGGCGGGCTACAGCACAGCTATGGTAATCACTTATCTTGTCTGCCTTGGGCTATCGCTGATCGCTAACCCTAAACAGCATGCGGTTGCCGCTATTCGAGCCCTCAATGCCACCTTTGGTAATACAGCATTTATTGGTATTCCACTGCTTATCATCTTATTCCCGCAGCAGCAAAGTGCCTTAGTTGCCGCCGCGATTGCCAGCTTATTATCCGTGCTGATGTTTGCCGTCGCCTTAGTCTCGATGGAACTGGCCACTAACACCCAAAGACAACACCACGCCTTAATCATAATGGCGATGGCGGTCGGTAAAAACCCTATCGTTATTGGTAGCTTAATTGGTGTCGGCATTTCGGCGCTAGAGATAAAACTGCCGTCAGGGCTGGCGCTAATGATCCAGCAAATAGGCAATACATCAAGCCCCTGCGCCCTATTTGCTATCGGCATGGTACTCGCCAAAGCGATGCGCTACCAGAAAGATAGCAGCGTATTTAGCCCCAAGAATTTTATCGAACTGAGCCTTATCAACCTCTTCAAGCTGGCTATCCAACCGGCACTCGTCTACTTTATGCTTAACCGTTTTGGAGTCAGTGGCGACTACCTGATCATGGGCGTGATCTTGAGCGCACTGCCCACCGCGGCTAGCGTGTACTTACTCGCCCAGCGTTATAACACTCAGGCTTCAACCAGTGCTCAGGGCATTCTATTTGGCACCTTAGTCACTTTCTTCAGTTTACCTATCTTAGAAAGCTTAGTAAGAACCCATGCATAATCAGTTAATTAAAAATATTTACTGTCGATAATGCTGATTATTTACCCAAGCCACTTTACTGTATATAAAATCAGTATATACTGTTTATCAATACAGTGGTTTGGTATGTTTTTCGACAGGAATTCACTATGCTTTGCCAACTCAGCATTAATAACTTCGCTATCGTCCGTTTTTTAGAACTGGATTTTCGCCCCGGTATGACCAGCATAACAGGTGAAACCGGTGCGGGTAAATCGATTGCCATCGATGCGCTAGGCCTATGCCTAGGCAATCGCGCCGATGCCAGCAGTGTTCGTCCCGGAGCCAATAAAACCGAGGTCAGCGCCCGCTTTTCCTTGGATGATATTCCACTGGCAAAACGTTGGTTAGAAGATAACGATCTTGAACTCGATGATGAGTGCATTCTACGTCGGACTATTGGTAGCGATGGCCGTTCACGCGCCTACATCAATGGTAATCCAGTGCCGCTGACGCAGCTAAAATTACTGGGTCAGTTACTTATCGGTATTCACGGTCAACATGCGCACCATGCAATGTTAAAAAGTGAACATCAACTCACCCTGCTCGACAGTTATGCCAACCACAGATTACTTATCGATACGGTTGCCGCCAGTTTTCAACGCTGCAAGCAAATTGAGGCTGACCTAAAACAACTCGAAGCCTCACAGCATGAACGTATTGCCCGTAAGCAATTAGTGCAATATCAAGTAGAAGAACTTGATGAGTTTGATCTTAAAGTCGATGAGTTCGATGAAATTGAGCAAGAGCACAAACGTCTTGCCAATGGCACTGAGTTGATTGATACCTGTCAGGCGAGCTTAGATATACTCACTGAAGGCGAAGAGAACAATATAGAATCGCTGCTTAATCGAGTCGTTTACCTCGCCGAAGATCTGCAAAGCTACGATCCTGCATTAAGCAATGTCAGCACTATGTTGAATGATGCCTTAATCCAAGTACAAGAAAGTGCAGGCGAATTACAGCACTATTTGAGTAAGCTTGAACTCGATCCGACCCATTTCGCCTATTTAGAAGAACGGCTATCAAAAGCCATGCAACTAGCGCGTAAGCATCATGTTAGCCCGAATAAACTGGCCGAGCATCATTTGGCATTAAAGGCAGAGCTGAGCACCTTAGACAGTGACGAAAGCAAGCTCGAAGAAATTCAACTACAGGTCGATGCCAGTAGAGCCGCTTACCTTAGCAATGCGCAAAAGCTCAGCCAAAGCCGTGCCCGCTATGCTAAAGAACTCGACAAACTGGTGACTCAGTCAATCCACGAACTGAATATGCCTAAGGGTAAATTTACGATCGAAGTCAATTTCCACCCCGAGCAAATGTCAGCCAATGGCAGTGACAATATCGAATTTATGGTAACCACTAACCCTGGCCAACCTTTACAACCGATTTCGAAAGTCGCGTCTGGCGGTGAGCTCTCACGGATAGGGCTAGGGATCCAAGTGATTACCGCGAAGAAAGTTGCCACACCGACATTAATTTTCGATGAGGTGGATGTCGGGATTTCCGGCCCCACCGCCGCAGTGGTTGGCCGCATGTTACGCAGCTTAGGGGAATCGACCCAAGTACTGTGCGTGACTCACTTGCCGCAAGTTGCGGGCAATGGTCATCAACACATGTTCGTCGATAAATTTAATAAGGCAGGCAGTACTGAGACCACAATGAAATCGCTCGATCGTGAGCAGCGTATCCAAGAGCTTGCAAGACTGTTAGGTGGCGATACTATCACCAGCAATACCCTCGCGAACGCAAGGGAACTGCTGCAATAGTAGCATGGATCAGATAACGAATAAGGTCGCTAAACGCTTGAATCTACACACTCTATATCACAAGCTAAGGGGCTATATCAAAAACTAAGGGTTAGTTGTTGGTCATGCTAACTAACATGTCAGGTTAACTATCATGTTAGGCTAGCGATAATGTTAGCTAACACACCAGACTAGCCCTTGCAGACAAATAAACGAAAACACGCCCGCTAAGACATCGTCAATCATAATGCCAAAGCCACCATGAACTTTGGCATCGAGCCATCGAATAGGCCAAGGTTTGATGATGTCGAAAAAGCGAAATAGACCAAAGCCGACTAACAACCAACCCCAACCTGCTGGTGCCGCTATCATAGTGATCAGTAGCCCAACCACTTCATCCCACACAATCGCACCGTGATCGTGTACCCCCATATCTTGAGCGGCTTTACCGCAGATATAAAATCCCGCAAATGCGCTCAATAAGGTTAAGCCGATATACCAAGTGAGCGGTAATGGCGCCATCAATAAATAGAGGGGAATGGCTGCTAAGGTACCGAAAGTACCAGGTGCTTTAGCGGCGAGTCCGCTACCAAAACCGAGTGCCAAAAAGTGGACAGGATTTCTTAATGACAGGTGCGTTAGCACCTGATCCTTTGACAACCATTTCATTAACATGCTCTTCGCTTAAAAGTGCTCGAAACCGTGATACGGCGGTGTAAACGGCTCACCATTGAGTTGCAACTTGAGCTTACTGCCTGCACAAATTTGTCCAACGCGAACAAACTTTGCTCCTGCATGGCTTAATGCCGTCTCAAGCGCGCCTTTTTGCGCCTCAGGAACAGTGAACAGCAATTCGTAATCTTCGCCGCCCGTCAGTGCATAACCTAAGGCATGCTCCTCGCTGACGGTATCTTGCATCGCACGCGAAAGCGGGATGCAATTAACATCTACAACCGCACCAACTGCCGAAGCCTTAAGGACATGACCGATATCCGAGATAAACCCGTCGGAAAGGTCGATAGCACTGGAGGCTAGCGAACGCAAAGCTTGGCCCGCTAAGACTCTTGGTGTTGGACGATAATGGCGATTAATCAGGAATTCTTTGTGCTCAGCTCTGGCCTGTTGCGCGCCGCGAATGATATCCAGACCTAAGGCCGAATCTCCGAGCGTGCCCGTGACATAAATCCAATCACCAGCTTTAGCACCATGACGCGTGAGTGCCTTACCCTGTGGGACTTGGCCGTGCACTGTGATATTAATCGCCCGTGGGCCACGAGTCGTATCGCCGCCAATTAAGGCGATGCCATAGTAATCGGCCGCTTCAAATAAACCTTCGCTAAAACCACTGAGCCAAGTTTCATCGACTTCGGGTAGCGTCAAGGCAAGCGTCATCCACGCGGGCTCAGCGCCCATGGCAGCCAGATCAGATAAATTTACCGCTAAGGCTTTGTAACCTAAGGCAGCAGGAGGCATATCGGGGAAGAAATGGACATTTTCGACTAAGGTGTCGCAGGAGATAGCAATCGACTTGTTTTCTGCGGGTTGCACTAAAGCGCAATCGTCACCGATGCCAAGCTTCACATCACGGCGAGTGGGGCCGCGGTTGCTAAAATAACATTCAATTAATTGGAATTCTTTCACTGTACAGTTTGGCACGACTTACATCGGCCACCTTTGTTAGCAATGAAAAACGGTATCCTAAGATACCGTTTGTCTTTATTACTTGCGTGCAACCAGTTTGTCGAGCAGTCCGTTCACAAACTTATGACTCTCGTCCGCACCAAAAGCTTTTGCCAACTCAATCGCTTCGTTAATCGCGACCTTGTATGGCACATCTTTACGGAAAGTCAGCTCATAGGTCGCTAAACGAACTATGGCTTTCTCTACTGGAGACACTTCATCAATCGGGCGTTCCAGATGCGGGATGATCAACTCATCCAATTGGGTTTTCTTCGTTGCAACGCCTGAAAATAGCTCACGAAAATAAGCTACATCAACACCGTCGAGACTTTGTTCAGTTAAAAACTCATGCTCGACATCGGCAATATTATTCCCGCTTAGTTGCCATGAATAGATGGCTTGAACGGCTAAACGGCGGGCCTTGCGGCGCTCAGAAGGCTTCATTATTTTTCCTACTATAACAACTGTTGTTCAAGTTCTTGCAGAACATTGACCATTTCAAGCAGGCTTAGAGCAGCTTCGCCGCCTTTGTTACCCGCTTTGGTACCTGAACGTTCAATCGCTTGTTCAATGGTATCAGTGGTCAAAACACCGAAAGCAACAGGCAGATCAAATTCTAAAGCAACTTGAGCTAGACCTTTATTACATTCGCCTGCAACAAAATCAAAATGAGGAGTACCACCACGGATCACCGCACCTAATGCGATAATACCGTCGAATTTACCACTGGCAGCTACGCGACGCGCAGCTAGTGGCAACTCAACCGCACCTGGTACACGGACAACAGTGATATTGTCGTCGCTGACTTGGCCAAAACGTTTCAGCGTGTCAAGTGCACCTTCAAGCAAGCTCTCAACTAAAAAGCTGTTGAAACGCGAAATTACAATCGCAACTTTGGCATTTTTCGCTTCGATATTACCTTGAACTACGTTCATTATCTTACCTAATTTAGCTAAAGCACCCAGCTCGGGGCGAAAAGTGGCGACATGATATCACAGCCAATTGCCCAGAGCCCTATGCAAATTATCAGAAATTGTTAATTTTACTTCAGTGTAACTTTGGGTTTCAGTCCGCCACATACTCAGTCACTTCAAGGCCAAAGCCTGAAAGTGAGTGGTAGCGTTTAGGCGAGCTGAGCAGGCGCATCTTAGTCACACCAAGGCTGGCGAGAATTTGCGAGCCAACACCCACACGGCGCGACGTCCCTTGCCATTTTGCAGAAGCAGGCGCTTGGCCTTGATCTTCGGCTTCAAAGGCTTTCACCTTAGAGAGGATTTCACAGGGATGTTCTTGATTCCCGAGTAAAACCAATACACCACCTTCTGCAGAAATACGCTCCATCGCCTTTTCGAGTGGCCAACTGCGTTGCTGATCGCGCTCTGAGTGGAGTAAATCGTTGAAGGTATTTTGCAAATGCACGCGCACCAAACAATCTTCTTTCACCTCACCTTTGACTAAGGCAAAGTGCAGTTGATTGTCGATAGTGTCTCTGAAGGTCACCATGTCGAACTCACCAAAACGGGTCGGTAATTTGCATTTAGCTTCACGCACAACCGTGGTTTCTTTGGTATTGCGATACTCGATTAAAGCCGCGATAGTGCCGATTTTGATGCCATGCAACTCGGAGAAAATCTCCAAATCTGGGCGACGTGCCATAGTGCCGTCTTCGTTCAAAATCTCAACGATAACGCCCGATGGCTCAAGTCCCGCAAGACGGGCTAAATCACAGCCAGCTTCAGTGTGGCCTGCGCGGGTTAATACGCCGCCGTCCTGTGCCATTAGCGGGAAGATGTGCCCTGGTTGCACTAAATCAGACGCTTTAGCCTCTTTAGCCACAGCCGCTTTCACCGTTACAGCGCGATCGTGGGCCGAAATACCGGTAGTCACACCCTCCGCCGCTTCAATAGAAACCGTAAAGTTAGTCGAGAACTGGGCGTTATTATTCGTCACCATTAAAGGCAGGTTTAACTGCTGGCAACGGGCTTTAGTCATGGTCTGGCAAATGAGCCCACGGCCATATTTCGCCATAAAGTTAATCGCTTCTGGCGTGACCATTTCGGCCGCCATGATCAAATCACCTTCGTTTTCTCTGTCTTCGTCATCCATCAAAATAACCATTTTGCCTTGACGAATATCTTCGATGATCTCTTCTATACTGTGCAGCGCCATTGTAGGACCTTATGATTTTGCTGTTATTATGAAATTCTATACCTAAATAACCTAAGCTGCCGATAAGCTTAAGTTAAATAATCTGCTCCTGTGCACTAACGCACAAAGCCGGCACGGGCTAACATTTCCATGGTGACGCCACCGCTCTTGCTGTCTTTGCCATCATAATTCATCAAGCGTTCAAGATAACGGGCGATTAAATCCACTTCGATATTCACCTTATCGCCCGCTTGCAGGTCGATTAACGTGGTTTCACCTGCGGTATGCGGCACTATGGTCAAGCGGAATCGACTGCCGTCCACTTCGTTAACCGTCAAACTCACGCCATCAATGGTGATGGAACCTTTATGGGCAATGTAACGCCCAAGCTCTACGGGTGCGGCTAACCAAAATTCAATGGCTTGACCACGCACTAAGCGTTGCTCAACCGTTGCAATACCGTCAACATGGCCGCTAACCATATGGCCGCCTAGGCGTGTGGTTGGGGTAACGGCCTTTTCAAGATTCACCTTAGTGCCCACTTTATAGTTGGCAAACCCGGTTAGACTCACTGTTTCGGCTGAAACATCAGCCACATAACCGTCTGCTAATTGCTGCACAACCGTTAAGCACACACCGTTGGTAGCAATACTGTCGCCTAAACGCACATCGTTTAAATCCAGTTTGCCGCTCGCCACGGTAAGACGAATATCATCGCCTTTACGCTCCAGTTTGCGCAGGGTGCCAACGGCTTCAATAATCCCAGTAAACATGGTTAACTCACTTAATTAAATAAAGAAGTAATAAGGCATAAGACTCAAGGTTAAACGGTTATCTTGCTCCAATTCGATTTAAATAAAGAGGTATCAAGCTTAACGCTCAAGGTTAAACGGGTATCTGGCCCTAATTTGCGCTCATCGACCAAAGTGAGTGCAGGAATGTGTGCCATGGTTTGATAATCGGGCAATTGCAGCAAATTACGCCCATGCCCACCGAGGATTTTCATCGCTTGGTATAGCACTAACTCATCGGCCAGCCCCTGCGCTAAAAATGCGCCCGCTAAGGTTGCACCCGCTTCCACCAGCACGTGATTACAGCTTTGGCCTAAATAGCTTAATAGTTCAGGCAATGAGACGCGACCTGCAATTGCAGGTAACACGAGGCAACTCACATGGGAGGGCAATTGTGCTTGAAACTCTGTGGGATAAGCCACGGTCGAGACCAAGAGTATGGGCGATACGATAGCCAAGCAGGCGGCCGATAACGGCAAACGGGCGCGACTGTCGAGTATCACTCTTAATGGCTGCAGTAATTGCGCCTCGGTTACACTGTCTTTTAAGCTGCCAAGTTCCTGATAACGCACATTAAGTAAAGGAGCGTCTGCCAGTATGGTTTCGATCCCCGTAACTAGCGCGCAGGAACGTAAGCGTAATCGCTGCACGTCGCGGCGAGATTCTGGACCAGTTATCCATTTAGACACACCGTTAGACAGCGCAGTTTTACCATCGAGACTCGCAGCCAATTTGACTGTAACTCTGGGTAAACCCGATTCCATGCGCTTCATAAAGCCTAAATTCAAGGCATAGGCTTCATCGCGATGTAATCCCACATCCACTTCAATACCGGCATCGCGCAGCATTTGAATGCCACGACCACCTACTTGCGGATTAGGATCTTCAACCGCCACCACCACGCGTTTAACGCCAATATTGATCAGCGCCAAGGCACAGGGTGGCGTGCGGCCATAATGACTGCAGGGCTCTAGGGTGACATAGGCTGTTGCGCCGCGGGCGCGTTCGCCAGCCATACGTAGCGCATGCACTTCGGCGTGGGGTTCACCCGCTTTTTGATGATAACCTTCACCAATGATTTGGTTATCTTTAACGATAACGCAGCCCACACTGGGATTGGGTCTTGTGGTGTAAAAGCCTTTGCGCGCCAATTGAATCGCGCGGCTCATCATTTGGGTATCGAGTACGGACCAACTTATGTTCAAGCTCATGTTCAGCCCTGTTGTTAAAGGTTTCGGCATTCACCAGTCTTACAAACCTGTCTTTTAAATTTGTGCTTTCACGCCAATCGCTCGTACACGTCTGCCTTGTCGGCGACAAAACTCGATGACTACTTTTGCAGTTTGGCGATGGCTTCGCCAAATTCAGACACGTCTTCGAAGGCGCGGTACACAGAAGCGAAACGTATGTAGGCGACTTTATCTAGGCTCATCAATTGCTCCATCATTAAGTTACCCACCATTTCTGACGGCACTTCCCGCTCGCCAGTGGCGCGCAGAGTAGACTTGATTTTGCTGAGTGCTTGCTCGATTTCATCCATAGATACGGGGCGTTTTTCAACGGCGCGTAACATGCCACCTTGGAGTTTTTCTTCATCGAAGGGTTGGCGTGAACCATCGCGCTTAATCACCCTAGGCATGACTAATTCGGCGCCTTCGAAGGTGGTAAATCTTTCATGACATTCGGTGCATTCTCGGCGACGGCGCACTTGGTGGCCTTCTGCCACTAATCGGGAATCGATGACTTTAGTATCTGTCGCGCTACAAAATGGACAATGCATTGAGCCTCCTGCCAGTGAATGGTCGTAAAGCGTTAATGGGTTTACCTGTTAAATCTCAGTCAAACGCAATGGATTTAAGCCTAAGATTTTACCAATAAAAATGGCCGCAAGATGCGGCCATGGGATTTTATCCTATTTATGGGCTGAGGTTAACTACCTGAGCTTAACAACCTAATGTTAACTACTTGATGTTAAGTGCCTGATGCTAAATACCTGATGTGATAAGTATCAAGTCAGTCGGCGGTCAATCTCGGCCATTCATCTACTAAACGTAGATGCATAGGCAAATTAGCCGTAAACAGGGAAACGTGCGCAAAGTGCCAATACTTGGCCTTTAACACGCTCAATCACAGCAGGATTGCTTGCATCATCAAGGATGTCACAAATCCAGCCAGTCAGCTCTTTCGATTCCGCTTCTTTAAAGCCGCGGCGCGTAATGGCTGGCGTACCGATACGCACACCTGAGGTCACAAAGGGTGAACGTGGGTCGTTTGGCACTGAGTTTTTGTTCACAGTAATGTTAGCGCTACCTAAGGCGGCATCGGCTTCTTTACCCGTTAAGTCACGACCAATCAGGTCAACTAGCATTAAGTGGTTGCTGGTTCCGCCAGAGACGATTTTGTAACCGCGCTCAAGGAACACTTCAACCATAGCTTTAGCGTTGTTAACCACTTGCTGTTGGTAAACTTTAAATTCTGGCTCTAGGGCTTCTTTGAACGCCACCGCTTTACCGGCGATAACGTGCATCAATGGACCACCTTGACCACCAGGGAATACCGCAGAGTTCAACTTCTTATACAAGTCTTCATCGTCAGCAGCTGACAGGATCACGCCACCACGAGGACCCGCTAAGGTTTTGTGGGTCGTAGATGTCACAACATGTGCGTGTGGAACTGGGTTTGGATAAACGCCCGCAGCAATAAGACCGGCAACGTGTGCCATATCGACAAATAAATAAGCACCGATTTTGTCTGCGATTTCACGCATTTTTGCCCAATCAACGATACCTGAGTAGGCAGAGAAACCGCCGATCATCATCTTAGGCTTGTGTTCTAAGGCAATACGTTCCATCTCGTCGTAGTCAATTTTGCCAGACTCGTCGATACCATAAGGAATGATGTTGTACAGTTTGCCAGAGAAGTTAACCGGTGAACCGTGGGTCAAGTGACCACCATGAGCTAAGTTCATGCCCAGTACGGTATCGCCAGGCTTTAACAATGCCATGTAAACCGCGCTGTTTGCCTGTGAACCTGAATGAGGTTGTACGTTAGCGTAAGTTGCGCCAAACAGTTGTTTAGCACGTTCAATCGCTAAGGTTTCAACTACGTCCACATACTCACAACCACCGTAGTAACGCTTGCCTGGATAGCCTTCAGCGTACTTATTGGTTAACTGTGAACCTTGCGCTTCCATCACGCGTGGACTGGTGTAGTTTTCAGAAGCAATCAGCTCAATATGCTCTTCTTGACGCAGAGTTTCATTCTGAATTGCGTTAAACAGTTCCGGATCATAATCTGCGATATTCATATCTTTTTTCAGCATTGCTTACTCCAGCTGCCAATTCTTATAGGTAGGGTTGCGCGGTATTCTACTCGGAACGCGGTCACAATCCCAGTATTTGAAACATGAAATTCCTGCAGAGAGTGCTTGAACTTGGCTCATTGTCGAGTTGAGTTCGGCGCGCAATCGAGTAGAATTAGCCGCATCATTAGTCACTTAAGATAGAGAAAAATGGCTCAGTTTGTTTACAGCATGCTGCGGGTGGGTAAAATTGTTCCGCCTAAGAAGCAGATCCTTAAAGATATTTCTTTAAGCTTTTTCCCCGGCGCCAAAATTGGCGTACTCGGCCTCAACGGTTCAGGTAAGTCGACACTACTGCGCATTATGGCGGGTATCGACACCGAAATTGAAGGTGAAGCGCGCCCAATGCCGGGATTGAAAATCGGTTACCTGCCGCAGGAACCTAAACTCGATCCGAATCAAACCGTGCGTGAAGCGATTGAAGAAGCGGTAGCAGAGGCAAAAAATGCCCTGACTCGCCTCGATGCCGTTTACGCAGCCTACGCCGAGCCGGATGCCGATTTCGACGCCCTTGCAAAAGAGCAAGGCGAACTCGAAGCCATTATTCAAGCCCAAGATGCCCATAACTTAGAGTACGTCCTTGAGCGCGCCGCCAACGCACTGCGTCTGCCAGATTGGGATGAAAAAATCGAAGTGTTATCGGGTGGTGAACGTCGCCGCGTAGCGATTTGTCGCTTGCTGCTTGAAAAACCAGAAATGCTGTTACTGGACGAACCCACTAACCACTTGGATGCTGAATCTGTGGCGTGGCTTGAGCACTTCTTGCAGGAATATGCCGGTACTGTGGTCGCGATTACCCATGACAGATACTTCCTCGACAATGCCGCTGGCTGGATTTTAGAACTCGACCGCGGTGAAGGTATTCCGTGGGAAGGTAACTATTCTTCATGGCTTGAGCAGAAAGATGCCCGTCTGAAGCAAGAATCGGCCACCGAAAGCGCCCGTCAAAAAACCATTGCAAAGGAATTGGAATGGGTACGCCAAGGTGCGAAAGGCCGTCAGTCTAAGGGCAAAGCCCGTATGGCGCGCTTTGAAGAGCTGAACACTAACGATTACCAAAAACGTAACGAAACCAACGAGCTGTTTATTCCGCCCGGACCACGTTTAGGCGACAAGGTTATTGAAGTGAATAACCTGACCAAATCTTACGGTGACCGCGTTTTGATCGACAACCTGTCGTTCTCTGTGCCTAAGGGCGCGATCGTCGGCATTATCGGTGCCAACGGCGCGGGTAAATCGACCCTGTTCCGCATGTTATCCGGCGCAGAAAAGCCAGACAGCGGCAGCATTGAGCTGGGTGATACTGTGCAACTGGCCTCGGTTGAGCAGTTCCGCGATTCGATGAATGATAAGAACACCATTTGGGAAGAAATCTCCGGTGGTCAAGACATCATGCGTATCAACAACATGGAAATCCCGAGCCGCGCCTATGTAGGCCGCTTCAACTTCCGTGGTGGCGATCAGCAAAAAATCATCGGCACTCTGTCGGGTGGTGAACGTAACCGCGTGCATTTAGCCAAACTGCTGCAAGCGGGCGGTAACGTATTACTCCTCGACGAACCCACCAACGACTTAGACGTTGAAACCCTGCGCGCACTGGAAGAAGCGATTCTGGAATTCCCAGGTTGCGCTATGGTGATTTCGCATGACCGTTGGTTCCTCGACCGTATCGCGACCCACATTCTGGATTACCGTGACGAGGGTCAAGTGAACTTCTACGAAGGTAACTACACAGAATACTCGGCATGGTTGAAGAACACCTATGGCGCCGATGTGGTTGAGCCACACCGCTTGAAATACAAGCGGATGATTAAGTAAATCTAGAATCTAGACAAGTGTAAATCTGAGGAGTTTAGCTCGAAAGGGTTAAGCTCCTTTTTTATGGCATCCAGTTACGCTATGAGTGCCGTAGACTTTGGTGCTATTTCAAAGGTGCTATTTCAAACTAACACTATTTCAATTCAAGCTGGCAAAGTAGACCACCAGCATGTCCATCATCACCCTAAGTGCAGGCTGCATGTGTTTGCGGGATTGATACACGCCATACACACCGAGGGACTGAGGCTTAAACTCAGTTAATAAAGGCACTAGCTGACCCGAATCTAAATAGGGTTTCGCCGCCCAAACGGGCTGCATGGCAATCCCCTCACCTGCCAGCGTGGCATTGAGCACCACCATTGAATCATTGGCGCTGAAATTCCCATTCACAGGCACATTAAAAGCTTGACCTTGGTTTGACTTAGGATCAGCGTTCAGCGCCTGAGCCTGTTTCGCAACCACATCGGTTTGATAAAACCGCCACATCACATCGCCAAAATAGGAATAGGTTAAACAGTTATGCTGAGTTAAATCCTCGGGATGCAGCACGGCGGCGCGCGCGGCAAGATAACTCGGTGCGGCGCATACCACAGACTCACACTCCCCTAAGCGTCTCGCGATAAGATTGGGATCGAGTTCATTGGTGATGCGAATAGCCAGATCAATCCGCTCGGCGACTAAATCAACGGTTTGGCTGCTCACGTGGAAATTCACGCTCGCCTGCGGATAAATGGCTAAATATTGCTGTACCACGGGCGCTAAAATCTGATGCGCCAAAAACTGGGAGCAACTAATACGTAGTAATCCCCGCGGAATCGCCACAGCGGCATGGCTTACCGCCGGCACTTCATTAGCCAATTCGAGCAGTCGATGGCAATAGTCCAGCACTTGCTCACCCGCGGGCGTTAAGCTGAGGCTACGCGTCGAGCGATGCAACAACCTAGCACCAGACCATTCTTCCATTTCGCTCAAGTAACGGGTCACCATAGAACGCGACATATCTAAGGCATTGGCGGCGCTTACCATGCTGCCGCGCTCAACAATAGTCACAAACACCTTAGCCGCTTCGAGTCTATCCATGATTTATCTCCACTCGCGTTAAATCAATAACGTTTAATCACTCACTTTCAAATCACTCGAAGGTTCACTCACATACTCACGTCACCACATGAATAATAACTAAGAGTACATACGGCTATTCGTCCGATTAATGCAACAAATATGGGCAGATACTCGCATTTATCTATTGATTATTGCAACCTATACTTAACTCACTTTTTGCAGCAGCTACAAATCAATGAATGCTAAATCGAACCTTTTACTCTTTCACCCTGTGACTATAAGTGAGCCCCAAATGAACACATCGACCTATGCAATACGTAACACAGTTAACGCCACATTGAAGGCCTCGTCTAAAATCAGCCTAGCTGCCACCTTGTTGCTGGCAGGGCTTAGCGCGGTCAATGCTGCGCCATTACAAGTGAGCCATTTTAATCCGGGCGAAAACAGCATCTTTGCCGTGTCATCGAGCTTTATCAGCGGCGAACACGAAATAATGCTAGTCGATGCACAATTTCAAAATAACGATGCCCAAAAATTGGTCGACACCATCAAAGCCAGCGGTAAAAAGCTGACTCAGGTGTATATCAGCCATAGCGATCCTGATTTCTATTTCGGCTTAGCCGTGATTAAAAAGAATTTCCCCGATGCACAAATCGTCGCGACTCAAACCACAGTCGATGCGATTAAAGCCTCAATGGAAGGCAAACTCGCCTACTGGGGGCCGATTTTAAAAGATAATGCGCCAAGCGAATTAGTGTTACCTAAAGCGATTCACAGTGACACTTTTACTATCGACGGTGAGCAAGTGATTATCAAAGGTTTTAATGATAAACACCCTAAACACACTTTCCTGTGGGTACCATCGGCAAAAACCATTACAGGTGGCGTAGAAGTATTTGATAACACGCATGTTTGGATGGCTGACACTCAAACTGCCTCTGAGCGTCAGGAATGGTTAACCCATTTAGATGCAATGGAAAAACTGCTGCCGACCACAGTGATCCCAGGGCACTATTTAGGCGAAGCGCGATTTAATACCCACGCCATCGGTTTTACCCGTGAATATGTAAAAGCCTTTGAAATCGCGGCAAAAGCCTCGAAAGATTCAGCCGAATTAATCCAAAAGATGCTGGCGCTATACCCACAAATGCCAGCCGATGCAGGGCTTGAGATCAGCGCCAAAGTTTACATGGGCGAAATGACCTGGCCTATGTAAGCCCAGCCATATCTATCTAGGCGATTAGGTACAGCTAGTTAGGTGTAAAAGATAGTTAAGTGCAAACAGTTAAAGACAGGCACGTATTCGATTGCGTGCCACTTTTTTAGCTTAATGACTTCACCTAAATAACTGTACCAAACTAACGATTTTAATCGATGATTTCAAAGGGCTTAAGTCGCTAATGTAACGACGAACTTAAGCCAAAAGGTTTAATACTATGACTCACCCAACAACTCATTCTGCTAGCACGGCCAACAGCACACCAGCGGCCAAAGTGCGCACTCTGCACGCCATTATCGACCCTTTATGTGGTTGGTGTTATGCCGCAGCGCCATTACTCGATGCTGCAGCCAAAGCTGGCTTTAGCATTAAGCTCCACGGCGGCGGTATGCTCACAGGCCCAAGACGCAAACAAATCGATGCCAACTGGCGCGACTATGTTATGCCCCACGATCTGCGCATTGCCGAGTTAACCGGACAGCCTTTTGGTGAAAACTACTTTGATGGTCTGCTGCGCGATACCACAGTCGTACTCGACTCAGCGCCCCCCATTAAAGCCATGCTCGCAGTCGATGCGATGGGCGGCGATAGTTTGGCCTATCTACACTCAGTACAACTGGCCCATTACCGCGATGGTCACAGCGCCAGTGATGGAGGTAATCTCGCAAGATTAGCCGCTGAACTTGGGCTCGACCCTATGAGCTTTGCGCAGCATTATGCCCAAGGTGAAGACAAGCTGTATGAGCATATCGTTGAGTCCAGAGCATTATTGAATCTGATAGGTGCCCAAGGTTTCCCTTCAATGGCTATAGAGGATGATGACGGCAACATCACCGCCATTAATATCAACCGCTTCTACGGCCAACCCGCCCAGTGGTTAAGCCATCTTGAAGCGCAATTTGAGTCATAATCATGCCAATGCTTAATGGTGTTTCAACAGGCTCATTAGTGAGTGAGCCTGCTCAGTTAAATCTTATCGAAACAGCAAGGCAAACTGATGCGAATCTTGCACTTGTCAAAAGTACTTACGCAGGACACAGCTCTGCCGAAAATGCCAAAAATCTTGAGCATGCACTGGCAAATGACGCACGCTGGACAGAGGCGGTAGGGTTTCCCTATGCGGGCACTTACATAGGTTTTAGCGCGATAGCCGCCAATGTGTTCGCCCGCCTCGAAAAAGAATGGAATAACTATCGTGTCGATATCGAAGACTATGTGGCGCAGGGTGATAAGGTTTTTGCCTTCGGCACTTATTCAGGAACCTATGTCAAAACGGGCAAGTATTTTAGCGCCCGAGTCGCCCATTTATGGAAAATACACAGCGGAAAAATCGTCAGTTTCGAGCAGTTTGTTGATAGTTATACCGTCGTCAATGCCATGTAACTGCCAATACTATGTAAAGACAGTCATGCACAATAGAAATGCAATGATGGAATAACTGAATAATGAGGCGGGCAAGTTTAATTTAGCCCGCCTCACGACTTGCCGATGATAAGCCTTATCCGTATGATTTAGTATTTTCAATAGGTTGAGCACTTGACATTAAGTACTTAAGATTAAGCACTTGCGATTAAGCGCTTGAAATTGAATTCGTCAAGCTGCACGTTCGAAGACTCATCAACTCAAGTGTCTAAAATGACAAAATGAATAACTAAAACAAGAACAAGGATGCGGTCTAATGCAAATCAATTCGATGCCAGTCGGGGCTCACCCAATCACGCTATCTATGACGCGACTTAGCCGAGCCAGCCAATGGATACTCAAGCAACAGAGAAAATTCACGCCCCTGTTATGGCTTGTCACCGCACTCCCCTTTACCTCACTGGCGTTGACCTCATTAGCGGCCAATGCAAGTGAAGCCGAGCCAGAACTAAACATTCAAGAAAGCAGCGTCACCGATGGCCCTTATGTGTTTTTAGATGACACTCAAAAGGACACTGCCTATTGGATTTGCCAAAGCGAGCTAAAACAAACAAGGATTGCGAAGGCGCAGTTAACTCGCCCTACCAATTGCGGTGAATTACCCCAACCGCACCTTCATACACAAGCTGTCACGGTTGAGCCAGATACCTTCACCCAGGTCAGAAAAATTGTCGCCCTTAGCGATGTACACGGCCAGTTTGATGTAATGATTAACTTGCTAAAAGCCCATCAGATTATCAACAAAGATAACCACTGGGCCTTTGGTGACGGCCATATGGTGATGACGGGCGACATGTTTGACCGTGGTCATCAAGTCAATGAAGTATTGTGGTTTTTATATTCCTTAGACCAAGAAGCCCAAGCTGCGGGCGGACGCTTACATCTACTCATGGGCAATCACGAGCAAATGGTGTTTCGCGGCGACTTACGCTACGTCAACGAACGCTACCAAGTCGCGGCCGATTTACTCAAACGCAGCTACGATGCGCTCTACAACAAAGACACCGAAATCGGCCAATGGCTTCGCAGCAAACATACCTTAGTCAAAATCAATAATATCTTGTTTATGCACGGCGGCATCAGCCCTGAATGGGTCGAGCGTAAATTACATATCAGCGATGCTAACCAATTATTTCGTCAGCATTTAGATGATAAAAAAGCCGATTTGAAGCAAGACGATTTACTCAACTTTTTGTTTTTTACCAATGGTCCAACTTGGTATCGTGGCTACTTTAAAGATGAACTGAAAGAGTCGGATATCGATAGCATACTGAGCTATTTCAAGGTCGATCATATCGTCGTAGGGCACACATCGCAGGAACAAGTACTTGGGCTTTATCATAATAAAATCATTGCGATAGATAGCAGTATTAAGAATGGTAAATCCGGTGAGCTGTTACTTATCGACGCCGGCAAACTCCGCCGAGGTTTGTATCAGGGTGAGCAGGTTTCGCTATAACCTGCCTCACTAATATCTTTTGCCCCAATACGTGCATGAGCTAGCGCCTTAATCCACGAATGCGCTGGGGCAATAAGGCATGAATAAGCAAGGGTAAAACGGGCGCCCGCCATGGTACTCAATCGGCATAACACTCAATCGTATGGCTCTCAACATTCACCCATCTTAATATCCATAAGTTCGCCTGTTCTAATTAACTCTGACTATACTCAAGCCAAGTGCGACTCACCTAAGTGCTGGAGTAGAAATGGGGAAGAAATTACTCACATTATCTAGCTTTTGCTTGTTTCTATTCAGCTTCTATCCCCCAGCATTTGCGGGGCGAGAACTCCATTTAGTCGCCACTAACTATCCTCCTTTTTATGCCGATGCTTTACCTGAACAGGGCGGCGTTGCGCAAGTCGTCAAAGAAGCTTTTAAACGCAAAGGTTACACTGCCAGCCTCAAGTTTTATCCCTTCGCCCGCGCGGCTTTACTCGTTAAAACTGGCCAAGCTGATGGCATCATTGGGCTCTGGTATCGTAAAGAGCGCGAGCAATGGGCCCAATATTCTGCGCCTATCCAACCCGTACAAATTGTGTTTTATAAACGTAAAGATTCACCGCTGAGTTTCAGTCAACTTTCAGATCTTAAACCTTTCACTATCGGTATAGGTCGCGGTTACGCTAATCCACCAGAAATCTTCGCCGCGGGGCTCACCACAGAGGAAGGAAATTCGGATGAGATGAATCTCAAAAAGCTGTTTTTAAAGCGTATTGACTTAGTCTTGATTGGCCATAACTTAGCGAGGTATTTAATTAAAAAAGGACCAAGTGAATATGAGGGTGCCTTTGAGCAAGTCGGCCCACCCATAGCGACTGAGGTATTTCATTTAGGGATCTCTTTGGCTGTAGCGGATCATCCGCAGTTAGTGACGGATTTTAATCAAGGTTTAGAGAGTATGCGCCGCGATGGACGATTAGCGGCAATTTTAAGCCAATATCCTCAGATTGAAACGACTCAAGCGCCGATTAAAAAAACGCGAACTGAAATCCATCCCTAAAGTCCGTCCAGCTTTTAAAAAGCAATAACAGCACAAAAAAACAGCAAAACCCTCGTTGATATTGTGCTCAATGCTCAAAAAACACAATTTCTTTCATTTTCGTTCGCTTACCTTTACAAACTTTTACCCAACTGGCGTACGTTATTCACTAGAATAGCGCCATTAGAGCGATTACCTTTTTAAACTGCCTTTGCGCGAGATAATAATTACAATGAAAAAAACCATTATTGCCATTGCCCTGCTTGCGATTATCGCCACAGCGGTGAGTTTTAGTGATGTCCTTCAAGCGGCTAAACCCGAGAACGCGCCACATCTTATGCGTACCGTTCCTGTGGTCACGGGTGAAGTGATTGAATATCCATTAGCGCAATCTATCTCTCTTATCGGCAAACTCGCGGCTGAACGTGCAGTGATCATTGCACCGCAAGTCACAGGTAAGATTAAACAAGTCGCAGTGACCTCAAACCAAGCGGTGAAAAAAGGCCAGTTACTGATCGAACTCGATGATATGAAAGCCCAAGCCGCCGTCGCCGAGGCCAATGCTTTCCTCAATGATGAAAAACGTAAACTCAAAGAATTTGAAAAACTGATCAGCCGTAACGCCATTACCCAAACCGAGATTGACGCACAAAAAGCCAGTGTTGATATCGCCCAAGCACGCTTATCTTCCGCCCAAGCAGATTTACATTACCACTCGCTGATAGCGCCTTTTGCGGGTAATACTGGCCTGATTAATTTCAGCGAAGGCAAGATGGTCAGCATGGGCACTGAGTTGATGTCGCTAGATGATTTGTCCAGCATGCGCCTCGACTTACAAGTGCCTGAGCATTTCCTATCGCAACTGAGTATTGGCATGCAAGTATCAGCCACCAGTCGCGCTTGGCCGAATGAAATCTTTACTGGCAAAATGGTAGCTATCGATCCCCGCGTCAATGAGGAAACCTTAAACCTAAAAGTACGAGTGCTATTCGATAATCCGAAGAAACGCTTAAAACCGGGCATGATGATGTCGTCAACCATCACCTTCCCAGCGATTTCAGCACCTATGGTGCCAGTACAAGCTCTTGAGTATTCAGGAACTAAACGTTACGTATACGTAGTTAACGCCGACCACATTGCCCACCGCACAGAAGTGACACTCGGGGCACGTATCGATAACCAAGTCTTAATCGAAAGCGGTTTAAACATAGGTGACAAAGTCGTGGTACAGGGCTTAGTCAATATGCGCGATGGCCTGCAAATCAATGAAGTCACGCTCGATGATAAAGCCTCAGCCCGTGCGACAGAGCTTTCAGGTCCTAAAGCAACGGAGACGAAATAATGTGGTTATCCGATGTTTCGGTTAAACGCCCTGTCGTTGCCATCGTTTTAAGCTTACTGCTGTGTGTATTCGGCATAGTGTCATTCACTAAACTGTCGATACGGGAAATGCCCGACGTCGAAAGCCCTGTGGTCACCATCAGCACCAGTTACTCGGGTGCATCGGCGGCGATTATGGAAAGCCAGATCACTAAGACTTTAGAAGATGAGCTAACAGGGATCAGTGGTATTGACGAAATCACCTCGACCACACGTAACGGTAGCTCGCGTATCACAGTTAAATTCCTCCTCGGTTGGAACTTAACCGAAGGGGTCAGCGATGTGCGTGATGCTGTGGCCCGCGCCCAACGCAGGCTCCCAGAAGATGCAAAAGACCCCGTCGTCTCAAAAGACAACGGCTCCGGCGAACCCTCAGTCTATGTGAACTTAAGCTCGAGTGTGATGGACCGTACTCAATTAACGGACTACGCCCAGCGAGTACTCGAGGACAAATTCAGCTTAATCAGCGGCGTGAGTTCTATCAGCATTTCCGGCGGCTTGTATAAGGTCATGTACGTCAAGCTCAGACCCGAACAAATGGCAGGACGTAATGTTACCGCAACGGATATTATCAACGCCCTGCGTAAAGAGAACATCGAAACGCCCGGCGGCCAAGTGCGCAACGACACCACAGTGATGTCGGTACGTACCAAACGCTTGTACTACACGCCGAAGGATTTCGACTATCTTGTGGTGCGTACCGCCAGCGATGGCACGGCTATCTACTTAAAAGATGTCGCCGATGTGGCTGTTGGAGCACAAAACGAAAACTCGACCTTCAAAAGCGACGGCATAGTTAACATCAGTTTAGGCATTATTGCCCAGTCCGATGCCAACCCTCTGCTCGTTGCCAAAGAAGTACATAAAGAAGTTGATCGCGTACAAGACTTCCTGCCCGAAGGCACTAGCCTAGTGGTCGACTTCGACTCGACCGTATTTATCGACCGCTCAATTAACGAAGTGTATAGCACACTTTATGTCACGGGCGCCTTGGTCGTACTCGTGCTGTATATCTTCATTGGACAAGCGCGAGCAACGTTAATCCCAGCGGTGACGGTTCCAGTATCTTTGATCTCGGCATTTATCGCCGCCAACATGCTAGGTTATTCGATTAATCTACTGACATTGATGGCATTAATCCTCTCCATCGGTCTAGTGGTCGATGATGCGATTGTGGTGGTCGAGAACATTTTCCACCATATCGAAAAAGGTGAAGAGCCCTTACTCGCCGCCTATAAAGGTACTCGCGAAGTGGGCTTTGCCGTTATCGCCACTACGGCGGTACTGGTGATGGTATTCCTCCCAATTTCATTTATGGAGGGCATGGTCGGGCTACTATTTACCGAGTTCTCCGTGATGCTGGCGGTGTCAGTGCTGTTCTCCTCCTTAGTGGCACTCACACTTACGCCTGTACTGAGCAGTAAATTACTTAAAGCCAACGTCAAACCGAATCGCTTTAATCGTTGGGTCGACAGCGGCTTTGCTCGCATGGAAAGCGTTTATCGCGTCGCCGTGACTCGAGCGATTAAACTCCGTTTACTCGCGCCCTTAGTTATCCTCGCTTGTATCGGCGGCAGCGCTTGGTTAATGCAACAAGTACCGTCACAGCTTGCGCCGCAGGAAGACCGCGGCGTGTTGTTCGCCTTTATTAAAGGCGCCGAAGGCACCAGTTATAACCGTATGACAGCCAACATGGACATAGTCGAAGACAGACTCATGCCCTTGCTCGGTAAAGGTGTGCTGCGATCCTTCAGCGTACAAGCTCCCGCCTTTGGTGGCCGTGCTGGCGATCAAACTGGCTTTGTCATCATGCAGCTAGAAGATTGGGAACACCGAGATGTGACTGCGCAACAAGCCCTTGGAATTATTAGCAATGCCTTAAAGGATATCCCAGATGTAATGGTTCGCCCTATGATGCCAGGCTTTAGGGGGCAATCGAGCGAGCCCGTGCAATTTGTACTTGGTGGTTCGGACTATGCCGAACTGTTTAAGTGGGCGCAGATATTGAAAGAAGAGGCTAACGCTAGCCCTATGATGGAAGGGGCTGACTTAGACTACGCAGAAACAACGCCAGAACTCATTGTTACTGTCGATAAAGAGCGCGCCGCAGAACTGGGGATCAGTGTCGACCAAGTATCGGAAACCTTAGAAGTCATGCTGGGTGGCCGCACCGAAACGACCTTTGTTGATCGAGGCGAAGAATACGATGTGTATTTACGCGGTGATGAAAACAGTTTCAACAATGTCGGTGACCTGAGCCAAATCTACATGCGGTCAGCTAAGGGCGAATTGGTCACTCTCGATACTGTCACCCATATAGAAGAAATTGCCTCGGCACAAAGATTAAGCCACACCAATAAGCAAAAATCGATCACCCTCAAGGCTAACGTCAGTGAAGGTTACACCTTAGGTGAAGGCTTAAAGTTCCTTGACGCTAAAGCCATTGAATTATTACCTAAGGATATTTCGATTGGTTACACGGGCGAATCCAAAGACTTTAAAGAAAACCAAAGCAGTATCTTTATCGTATTTGGTTTAGCTTTACTGGTTGCCTACTTAGTATTAGCCGCACAGTTTGAGAGCTTTATCAACCCATTAGTGGTGATGTTTACTGTGCCTATGGGCGTATTCGGTGGTTTCTTAGGACTACTGATCACCAGCCAAGGGATCAACATCTACAGCCAGATAGGCATGATCATGTTAATTGGTATGGTGACTAAAAACGGTATCCTCATCGTCGAATTTGCCAACCAATTGCGCGACCGCGGCTTTGAACTCGATAAAGCCATTATCGATGCGTCATCCCGTCGTTTACGGCCAATCCTAATGACAGCCTTCACCACCTTAGTGGGCGCTGTACCGCTAATTTTCTCGACGGGTGCAGGCTCAGAAAGCCGTATCGCTGTAGGTACTGTAGTGTTCTTCGGAATGGCGTTTGCTACCTTTGTGACCTTACTGGTGATCCCCGCCATGTATCGATTAATCTCGGCAGCGACCCATTCTCCGGGTTATGTTGAAGCTAAGCTCAAAGCAGCGATTAAAGCACAAGAGTTAGCGGCACAAGAGTTAGCGGCAAAACAGCAGGAACTCGCACCTAAAGCCTAGCGCTAATAATAACTGCAGAAGATCACATAACAAAAAGCCAAGATACTCAGTGTCTTGGCTTTTCTCTCATTAACGTTTTAAACGTTTTTTGCTTTATTGGCTAAGCCTAAAAGTAAACCGAGACCAGCACCAAGCTGTTTTTGACGGCGGGTTAACATGTTACCGAGCGCGACTAGCAAGAGTCCCACGCTTGAATACCAAGTCCACTGATAATCCTCAAACACACTCGATACACTTAACGCCACCACAGGGGTAATCACCAACAGATACGCAGCGGCATTAGCGCCAATTCGCTCAACCAAGATCAAATAAGCGGTAAAGCCAATCACAGAGGCGATAACGGCTAAGTAGAACAAGCTACCAAGATAGCTGGTTGTCAGCGGTAAACTAAAGCTTAAATCTTTAAACCAAATGATGAGCAACAACGCCGCACTGCCATAGCACATGGCATACGCTGTAGAGGTAAAGGGCGACACATTATCGCGCGAGTTGCGCATACTGATCATGTTACCAATCGAGAAAAACCACGTACCTAACAGCGAAAACAATAAGCCCCACACTAAATTTTGTGACCACTGAGTCGCGAGCAAATCGGCACCAAAGAGTAAGCTAATGCCACCCAGACCGACACACACTCCTAACCAAAAATTGCGACTGGTGGGAGTACCGTAAAAAATGCGGCCATGTATCGCATTAAAAATGGGGGCAGTGGCCATAATTACTGCCGTTAAACCGCTGGCGATATAATGTGTTGCGGTATAAAACGCGATAAAGTTCAAACAAAATAGACACACGCCTTGTAACGCAAACCAAGGATGCTGCCTAAGCTTTACCGCTTGCAGCTTGTTAAAGGCAAAGCCAATGGCGAACATCAAGAGACTCGCAATCGCAAACCGATAGAAAATCGAGACTTCCGTCGCCACCTCACCGTGCTGCCACTTAATGGCAATCCACGAAAAACCCCACACAAAAATCATCAGCAAATACATCACAGCAGCCATAATGAGCCCCCTACACCTTCATAAAATGCTTAATGAGGCAAACTATACAGCGATGGCTTTCGTCCTTATGTCACCATCTTGTTGGCCATAACACGATATTGCGGTTTTAATCGCGAGCGGACGTTGAGCCACGCCCATAAGTGCGATAATTTGGAAAGACAAAATGCTTAGCCAGTGAGATCACTAGGAACCCATGGAGCCCAAATACATCAGTTTTGATAAATCCGCCAAAACCTGTATGCGTAAGCAAGCGATTACGGAGGATTTATCTTGGGCCCATTATCAAAATGCGGGCGAGCGTCTGTATTACCAAAACGATGCACAACATACGCTGAGCATGTATCTGGATGGCGGCTACGAAACCCACAGAACCGATATCAAGGCCGACTATGGAGCGCCCAGTAAATTTTGCCTTATGCCCCAAGGCTGCCAAAGCCATTGGCAACTGGGACAACCGCAGCAGTTTATGCATTTGTATTTTAGCGATGAACATCTTAAAAAATTGGCGGTGCGAGTCTTTGATAAAGATCCACGCCAAGTGCGTTTACCTGAGTTGACCTTTGTCGATAATCCGAGATAAGAGGCGCTGTTTCGGCACCAAGTTGCCGAGCTCGATTGGCAGACGAGGGATCACCATCTGATGATGGAACAAGTAACCGACACTGTGCTGGTGACTTTGCTGCAAAGCTCAGGCTTTAATTTGTCGGTGGGGCCAATTAAGGGTGGGCTCGCACCTAAAGTGGCTAAAGCGATCAAAGAGTTTATTCATTGCCATTCCCATCGACAAATTTACTTGTCTGAGTTGGCCGAGCTTGCCCAACTGAGCGAGTACCATTTTTGTCGCATGTTTAAATCCCAATTTGCGATGACGCCGCAGGAGTATTTGCTGCAAGTGCGCATTGAAAAGGTCAAACAAAGCTTGAGTCATTCAACGCAATCATTGACCGATATCGCCCTCAGTAATGGCTTTGCCAATCAAAGTCATATGGGGCGTTACTTTAAAAAACTCAGTGGCATGTCACCGGGCGAATATCAAAAATACCATAGAAGCTAACATACGCTTTGGGTTCACAATCTCGACGGCTGAACCCAACACTCTAACATCCTTGAAAACCCTATTGCCTCGATATGCTATAGTGCCCTTACTCCCCTAGCCGCTGGAAAACGCCTTGAAAAAAATCGCTTTATTTGTCGATGTACAAAACATCTATTACACCTGCCGCGAAGCCTATGGCCGCCAATTTAATTATCGTAAACTGTGGCAGCACTTAGGCTACGAGGGAGACATAGCGTTGGCCGTGGCTTATGCCATCCATAAAGGCGACGATGGGCAATTGAAATTCCAAGACGCACTAAAGCACATAGGTTTTGAGGTGAAGTTAAAACCGTTTATTCAGCGCAGCGATGGCTCAGCCAAAGGCGATTGGGACGTGGGGATCACCATAGATATTATGGAAGCGGCGAGTGAAGTGGATACAGTGATCTTATTGTCTGGTGATGGCGATTTCGATTTATTGCTGCAAAAAATCCATCAAAAATATGGCGTTGAAACCCAAGTGTATGGCGTCCCTACCCTGACGGCTAAATCCTTAAGGGATGCAGCCTCTCAATTTCATCCCATAGATGAGGCGTTATTGCTCTAGTCACTAGACAAAAAATGCGCCTATCCATCACGCTACCGTATCTGACTCATTCACTCTTTCGCCCCTCAATGTAGAGACGCTATGTTGAGCTTCTACTTTAAAGATGAAGCAAATCACTGATAGGTAATGTCCGTATACATAGGGGCGAGACGTTTTAGAAAGGCATTACGGGTCGATAGCGGAATATGTTGCTCTTTCATCGATTCAATCAAATGACCGACTAAGGCATCAAAATCCGCTTGAGTAATATTCAATCCTCTATGACTGTGCTGCATACTTTCACCGTGATACACGCAGCCGCCATCGGCAACCAGACAAAAATGTTCAATGGCACGCTCACGAAATAACGCAATATCTGTCTCTTGAAAGTGATGCACTATGCGTGGATCTGTGGCAATACGTGCCAGCAAACCATCGACTATCGCCGATACGCCTGCGTTACCTCCTAAATCTTGGTATAAGGTTTGATGGCTTGCGGTTTGATGACTAGAGTGAGTTTGTGATGCAGAGGTTTCGGTCGTTTGCACCCCACAGCCAGTGAAAAAAAACACTACGACGAAAGGTATTAACTTCACCCGTAAACGCCTCATAACGCCCCCTCCACCGATAGGTACCAACCCCGCTGCTCTTCAAACCCTGCAATACTGCCCAAATTCGCATAGGCCGTCACCACGGAAAGATGCTTATTGATAAACCACGCTAAAAACACATCTTGCCAATCATCCTCACGGGCAAAAGCTAACTCATTGGGTTTCTGGCGATATTCGATACCCAGTGCCACATTATCCGTCAGCAATACCGCGGCAGAGGCTTCGAGCACAAACTGGTAATCATGATTGGCTTGAGTACCAAAACCCAATAAACCCGTTTGATTCGCCTTGGTCGCGCGCACGGTCCCATTGAGTAATACATTTCGTCCCGCTATCGCATCAAAAAATACTTTGCTGGCAGCAACATACACATCTAAACCCCAATCATCCCGCGCCCCAACCGCCTGAGGAATCGTAAAGTCATCGACTCTTTTATACTGGGCACCTAAGGTAATTTGCGGCATAGCCGTATAAAGCAGCTCTCCGGCAAGCTTGTATTTTACGCCGAATATATCTTGGCCTAACTCGCCGCCCATAGTATCTAAATCAAAAGTTTGCCGCGCAACGCTCAGCTCGAATCGATTATCAAAACTCAAAGAAGCACCGATCACTTTCAGCGTAAAATCATCGACATAGACACCCGTCGCCATCGCCGTTGCCGACCATTCACCGCTACTACCATAACCGTTGATCACAGCCCATGGCACTATGCCACCGCCAGCACTGCCTTCAATCATCGTCCCGCCGCCAGTCGCAACCACACGGCTACCTTCAGCAAACGTAGGAACAGTGCCCAATAGTAAAAATAGGCAAAACAAAGCCTTAACATAATTCCAAGTTAATGAATTCAACTTCAATGCATTTATGGAAATGTTCACTTGATGCTCCGCTCTAATTCTGTCGACGATGAATCGTTAGTCTAGCGTCTTTGCATATTGACTTGAGTAAACGCGCTTATGCATCAGCGGTATTTGGATGGTTAAACGCCTCGAACCACAGATCAAATTCAGCCGTTTTTAAGGGTTTCGAAAACACATAACCTTGAATGATATCGCAATCAAGATTACGCAATATCTCAACACCTTCTTGTTCTTCAACGCCTTCGGCTACTACGGTAAAACCTAAGCCGTGGATCAATTTAATACTCGTATCGACTATCATCACATCTTGGCTATCCGTGAGCATGTCTTTGATAAAGCTGCGATCAATTTTCACCTCATTAACGGGTAAAATTTTCAAATAGGCTAATGATGAATGACCTGTGCCAAAATCATCAATGGCAACAGACACACCCATGTCACGGAATCGCTGTAATACACTCACCACAGTCTGTGCATCTTTCATCACGGCGCCTTCAGTGACTTCGATACAGAGTGCACCGCTTGGCAGATTATTATCTTTCAGTAAAATGGCGATTTGATTCGGTAAGCGAGTATCGACTAAATCATGGGCCGACAGGTTAATAGCCAGTTTTAGCACTATACCCCGCCGCTGCCATGTCACTAATTGCTGAATTGCCTGCTTCAATACCCACTGGCTAACAATATCAATGTTGCCTGAATTTTCAGCCAGTTGGATAAATTCATCGGGAGGAATAAACCCTAGCGTAGGATGTTGCCAGCGGATCAATGCCTCGGCGCCAGTGCACTGGTTTAGGCGTAAATCCACTTTAGGTTGGAACACTAAATACAATTGGTTTTGCGCCAAACCTATAGGCAAATCACGGATAATCGTCAGCTCACGCTGATACTTTTCATCGGCGCCTTGACGATAACTGACAATACGTTGCTCTTCGAGACAGGCTTGATTGAGGGCAATTTCGGCGCGGCGCACTAACACATCGATATCAGCACCATTACCATCGATTTCGAGTAATCCCGCCCGCACGGTAAGAGAAATATTTGAGCCTTGGATTGGAAAGGGTGACTCCAACATATCCAATGATTTCAGCAAGTGCTCGGGGCGAATCCCTTGACTGTAAAGGAGTAAAAATGAGTCACCATCTAAACGCGCCAGTAAATCCGGTGTCGGTGCTAATTGCTCTAGGCGACGAGCAAAAAGCAGTAACAAAGTATCGGCGTTGGCAAAACCAATAATATCGTTGATATGGCGGAAATGTTTAATATCTAACAACACCATAGCACCGGATAATTTATCGTTAAGATCCGCCAAATGCTGTTTTGCGGCAAAACGATTGAGTAAACCTGTCAAGCTATCGTGGCGAGATTGGTAGACTAAATCCTTTTCCCGCGCTTCAATATCATCGCGCATTAAGGATAAACTCTTAGCCAACACCCTCAGCTCTGCTGGCGCACCTTGAATATTGGCAGGCTGCTTACCTTGACCGATTTTACGGGCATAATTCACAAGTTGATGCACGGGTTCAGTCAAACTGCCCGACAACCAAATCGCAATCGCAATCGCCAGTGCTAAGGTCAAAGCAAAAATCAGCAGCATATTATTGCGTAGTTGCTGATAACTTTGCTGCCACTTAAGGTTTGATTGATGTAGTAGCGCTAATTGGCTGCCGTTGTGATCATAAAGTTTGATGCCCATAGACAGATGATCTACGGGAATACTTTCACTAGGCATTTTCAGCAAGCTAGGCAATAAGCTCGCCTGCTCAATTACGCTTAACTTTTCATTATCTGATAAGGTTGAAGCGATTTCAGTGCGGCCCGTTGCCTGATTGACAAAACTCACATCGATGCCCGTAATGGCTTTAGCTTGTTGGGCGACCTTCTCATCTAATAGAAACCCCATGCCAACCCAAGCGATTAAGGTCGGCGCCTTCACCGGCTGCAGCACAAACTGATAGCTAGCATGATCAAAATTAAGGATAGCTAAAGCATTATGATTGCTGGTGGTCATATTAAATAAGGATTGAATATCATCCTGAGTGAGTCCGGGCAAACTCGAGGTCAAGAGCTCCCCTTTAGGTGATAGCAATACAGCGGCGTCGGCACCAATACGAGAGCCGTGATTAGATAACACTGACTCAATGGTTTCTTGCTCACCAGTTGCAATCGCGCGCTTAAAACCAAAATCAGCACTGAGTACGGACAAACTTTGACTGAGCTGAATACCGCGATTCGATAACACTTCGAGAAACACATTCGCGCCAATATCGAGGCTTTTCTGTTGCTGTAAAAAGTTATCTTTTTCGGTCGCTGTCAACACGGAAAATGCCGTGGCAAATTGCACTAACGTCAGCACAATAAAGAAAACTAAAATCAGCCGAGCGCGAAAACTATTTAGCATGTAATGGCTTACCTTCAGAATCGTAGTGACCAAATCCCGACGGCGGCGACGACGGTTTAGCTTGACGCTCAATGTCTAAGGACAGACTGAGTTGATTAGGACCATTAACTATCAGTAAATCCGTTGGCTCTGATGCCGCCTTCTGCCATGGATGCCAGCGCTTAACTTTATATTGACCGGCGATAAGTCCCTTAAACTGGATCTCACCTTTTTCGTCCGTCACCGCGACAATAGGGCTATCCGCCACATAGATAAATGCTTGCATATAATCGTGAATATTACAGCCAAGCGCGACCAAACCGGGTTTATCGAACTGAATCGGCGCTTCGGCTTGACCCACATACAATTTAAGTTCGAAAGGTTTAGCTTCTGAAAAAGAATACACATGGTGGCGAGTACGATCTAAGTTGGGGAAATCCACCTTTGCACCTTTAGGCACCGCCAGCACAAAGGGAATAAAGGTTCGATTTTTTTGCGACATTTCATAATGCTCGACAGGTATCGCATTATCGGGCATCACTACAGGGATCAGCTCCACAACAGTATCGGCAATGGCCTGTTGTTGCAGATCTACTACATTAATATTGAGTTCAGCAGCCATGACTTGAGGCGTGAAATAGATCAAAACGCAAAGTACTAACGCATATAAAACGCGATATAGGATCATCCGTTACCTCGGGCATAGTGATGCAAGGTCAACAAGTACCTTAGCTGAGTTCTGCGTAAAAAAACGATCTAGATTCATCTAGCATTGTACATTACTAATGTATTGAATAATCATCAAATTATATAGAAAAGTCGTAAAACAGTAACCATTCTAATCATACTGTGATAATGACGCGCTCAAGTGGCAATAAGTTATAAGCTAACAGAATGGTCTGGTAATAGTTATTCATTGTTTCTTATTGATGATCCAGAAAATACCAACGATATTCCTCATTTCTGGTTTTAGTTTTAATCTGGCGAGCAATACCATCACTAAACATCAATTGACCTAATGTTAATTAACCCCAGCTAAAGATAGTCAAATCTAATCGCTCTCGCCGTGAATAAACAAAAAAGGCCTACTCAAAGTAGACCTTTCATGTGTTTTCAACTAGAAAACAAGCTTAACCGACGGTTATCTCTTTATGCTCATCGGCTTTTTTACCGCCTCTCTTTGCTAAGGCATAGTAAAACAGCGGCGTTAGGATAAGACCAAATACAGTCACCCCTATCATACCGGCGAATACTGCCCCCCCCATGGCTTGGCGCATCTCAGCGCCCGCGCCAGTGGAGAACACCATAGGCACCACTCCCATGATAAAGGCGATAGATGTCATCAAGATAGGACGTAAACGTAATCTTGCTGCCTCTAATATCGCCTCCATAGGTGCCATACCATGGTCTTGTTTCTCTTTGGCAAACTCAACAATCAAGATAGCGTTCTTAGTCGCCAGCCCCACCAGCACTATCAGGCCAATTTGGGTAAAGATATTATTATCGCCACCGTAAATCAGCACACCACTAAGCGCCGAGAGTAAGGTCATTGGAATGATTAAGATAATCGCCAATGGCAAGCTTAAGCTCTCGTACTGGGCGGCTAGCACCATAAACACTAAGATGATCACCAGCGGGAAAACCAAAAGACCCGTATTGCCCGCGAGAATTTGCTGATAGGTCAGCTCGGTCCACTCATAAGTCATACCATTAGGTAAGGTTTCAGCCAAAATTTTCTCAATCGCCGCCTGCGCTTGGCCTGTACTCACACCTGCAGCTGGACCACCGTTGATTTCAGCGGTCGTGAAACCGTTATAGTGCATCACTCTGTCTGGGCCTGAACTTTGGCTGACGTTGATGAACGAACCTAGCGGGATCATGTCACCATTCAGATTCGGCACCTTTAGCTGACTAATCTGCTGCGGACTTTGACGGAACGCCTCGTCGGCTTGCATATTCACCTGATAGGTTCGACCGAAACGATTGAAGTCGTTGACATAGGTCGAGCCCATATAGGTTTGTAATGTCTGGAAGATTTGATCGAGCGACACTGCCTGCTGTTTCGCTTTAGTCCGATCGATATCCAGTTCAAGTTGCGGTACGTTCACCTGATAGCTAGAGAAAATCCCGGCTAACTGAGGATCGGCCCACGCCTTGTACATCACTTGTTGGGTCACCTGATACAAGGCCTCATAACCAAGGTTGGCTCTGTCTTGAATTTGCAGACGGAACCCTCCTATAGTGCCGAGGCCTTGCACAGGTGGCGGCGGGAAGATGGCAATAAACGCGTCTTGAATAGCAGCAAATTGCTGATTCAATTGTCCGGCAATGGCATTCGCCGACAGTTCAGGACTGGTACGCGAGTCAAAATCATCGAGCGCAACAAACACCACGCCTGAGTTAGGACTATTGGTAAAACCGTTGATGCTAAGGCCTGGGAAGGCAATCGAGTGCGCGACTCCGGGGTGATTTAGCGCAATCTCGGACATCTTCTTGATCACACTATCCGTACGTTCAAGGGATGCCGCATCGGGCAACTGAGCAAAGGCCACTAAATACTGTTTATCTTGGCCGGGCACATAACCCGTTGGTGTATTGGCAAATTGCACACCCGTTAACGCCACCATGCCTAAATACACTAGACCGATAATGCCGCCAAAACGGATAACCTTACGCACTAACCAGCCATAACCATCGGATGCACGGTTAAATAAGCGATTAAAAGGCACAAATAACCAAGCACCAAACAACTTATCCATTAGACGCGTTAAGCCGTCCTTAGGTGCATCATGGCTCTTGAGTAACAACGCCGATAATGCCGGACTCAAAGTGAGTGAGTTAATCGCCGAGATAAAGGTCGAGATAGTAATAGTCAAGGCAAACTGTTTATAGAACTGCCCGGTTAAACCGCTCATAAAGGCCGTTGGAATAAACACCGCCGCCAGCACTAAGGTAGTTGCCACAATCGGGCCAGTCACTTCCTTCATCGCCTTTTGTGTTGCCGCAACTGGGCTTAATCCTGCGGCAATATTACGCTCGACGTTTTCGACCACGACGATGGCATCGTCAACCACGATACCGATGGCGAGCACCAGCCCGAATAGCGACAGGGCGTTTAACGAGAACCCGAGCAGATGCATAAAGGCAAAGGTACCGACCAAAGACACAGGCACGGCCACCAGCGGAATAATCGATGCGCGCCAAGTTTGCAGGAATAGCACCACCACTAACACCACCAGCAACACGGCTTCGAGCAAGGTTTTTACCACAGCTTCAATCGAGCCACGCACGAACACTGTTGGGTCGTAAACGATTTCGTACTCGAGTCCTTCTGGGAAGGATTTCGATAACTCCGCCATTTTGGCGCGCACATCGTCGGAAATCTGAATCGCATTCGAGCCCGATGCTTGGAATACAGGAATCGCCACCGCATCCTTATTATCCAGCAGTGAGCGCAGCGCATAACTCGTTGCCCCGAGTTCCACCCGCGCGACATCCTTAAGGCGGATCACCTCAGCATTCTGACCAACTTTGATGATGATATCTTCAAATTCAGACAGTTCAGTTAAACGGCCTTTCACGTTGATCAAGAGTTGAAAGTCGGCATTGCCACTGGGCTGGGCACCTAAACTGCCCGCTGCGGCTTGCTGATTTTGCTCTCGCACGGCGGCAATAATGTCCGCGGGTGATAAACCCAGCGCCGAGACTTTATTGGGGTCGAGCCAAATCCGCAGGCTATATTCGCCGGCGCCAAACAAGCGTACCGCGCCCACACCGTTAATCCGCGCTAACTCGTCTTTGACGTTCAGCGCCGCATAGTTAGACAAATACAGCATGTCGTAACGGTTATCCGGGGAGAGTAAATGCACCACCATGGTGAGATCCGGCGATGATTTTTCGGTGACTATCCCTAGGCGTTGTACTTCCTGCGGCAGACGCGGCATAGCCCTATCCACTCGGCTCTGCACTTGGGTTTGTGCCCTGTCCACATCCGTGCCAATGGCAAAGGTGATGGTCAAGGTCATGCGTCCATCGGACGTCGCCTGGGATGACATATACAACATGTCTTCAACGCCGTTGATTTCCTGCTCCAGCGGCGAAGCCACGGTTTCGGCAATCACTTTTGGGTTCGCGCCTGGGTAGTTAGCGGTCACGACCACAGTCGGCGGTACAACTTCAGGATATTCGGTAATAGGCAACTGCCAAACGGCAATCGCCCCAGTGATGAAAAACAGCAGTGACAATACGGCTGCAAATATCGGTCTTTTAATGAAAAACTGCGACAACATAATGTGTTATTCCTTAACCGCGGCTCGCCGTTTCAACCGCTTGCGCCGTCAAATGATCTTGGTTTTTATCGAGCATTAACTGAGCTTGGCGCAATGCTTCTAGCTTGTCGCTGTCGACCATGTCCACTATGTTTGGCTCAATTTGCATCTTAGGGCGTACGCGCTGCATACCGTTGACCACGATCTTATCTTCGGCTTCTAAACCTTGGGTCACTATGCGAAGTCCTTGCACTTTCTCACCTAAGGTCACGCCGCGATATTCGACCGTGCCATCATGAGCGACGACCAGCACAAACTTATTATTCAGATCTGTGCCAACGGCTTTATCGTCTATCAAGATACTTTCATAGGCGCCGCTACCTGCGGTGCGAAGCCTGGCAAACAATCCTGGCAATAAGCTATTGTCTTCATTGTCAAAAGTGGCCCTCACTCGAATAGTACCCGTCTGCTTATCCATGGCATTATCGACAAAGTCGACCATACCAACACGTTGATAATCACGCTCATTGGCTAAGGCCATATACACAGGATTATCGCCAGCGCGGGGATCATTACGTTTTTTCTCTGCGGTTAACTTCACGTATTTAAGGTAGGTTTGCTCATCCACATCGAAATAGGCATACATGCTAGCGGTAGAGACTAAGCTGGTCAGCACACTCTGCCCTGCCGTCACATAGTTACCCGCGGTGACATTGGCGTAGGACACGCGGCCATCAATCGGCGCCCGCACTTGGGTATAATCCAAATCGAGTTCGGCCCGTAGCAATGCCGCTTTAACCGAAGCCACAGCCGCAGTCGTTTGGCGTTTATTCGACTCACGGGTGTCGAGTAATTCTGCCGAGACGGCTTTTTGGGCAAATAACTTACGGGCACGTTCTAGGTCGTTAGTGGCCAGTTGCTCGGCAGAGAGTGCGCTAGCAAGATCTGCTTTTAACCGGGCCACTTCCGCTGCAAACACGCTGGGATCAATACGGAATAACACCTCGCCTTTTTTCACTAAGGCGCCTTCTTTAAAATTTACTGAGTCGATATAACCCGACACCCGCGGGATAAGGGTGACACTTTCTGGCGCCTGTAAACGACCGGTAAACTCATCCCATTCGGTGACTCGCTCATGTAATACCTGAGCGACATCCACCTTAGGCGCACTCGGTGCAGGTCCCTGCTGCGCTGTTTGCTCACCACAAGCTGAAAGGACGAAAGCAGCCACAGCCGTTAACATCATTATTCGTAAAGGTTTGTTACTCATCATATTACTATCCTCAAAGTGGCGGGCATTTCACGCTGTTCGAACCACACACATGCAGTTGTGTTACAAACCAATTAAATACCGACTGGTAAAAAATATTCTGTACTGGACGGTAATATATAGCGTAAAATGATGCTGTCAACAAATTTATGTACCGAACGGTATTTAATTAGAAGTGTGCACTTACCCTAGGCATACAATGCGTCCAGAGGCAAAAGGCTACGAGTTTGAACTGCAAAGCATTTTGATGAATATTGAAGCAGACACTGACTAACGCAGATACCATGCTGAACTTAGGTGACACCTTGAATGACTAAGTAGACATATCCCCCTAAGTCCGTCATAGGTGGCAAGTGTGGCTGGACAGGGACTAAACCCATGTCTATCCTAGGGGCAATTGAGAATTGAGGAGCCTAATGATGTCAACCGTCACCCAGACGCCCTGTGTTGGTCGCCCACGAGCTTTTGACACTGACGATGCATTAGCAAAAGCCTTAGAAGTCTTCTGGCTCAAAGGTTTTGAAGGTACATCGTTAACCGATCTCACCCAAGCTATGGGCATTAATAAACCTAGCCTTTATGCCGCTTTCGGTAATAAAGAACAGTTATTTCTCAAAGCGATAGAATTATATGAACAGCGCCCCTGTGCGTTTTTCTACCCGGCACTGGAACAAAAAACCGCCTATCAGGTTATCGAGTCAATGCTACTCGGTGCGGCAAGCTCTTTGGTGGATAAAAGCCATCCACAGGGATGTTTGATTGTTCAAGGGGCACTAACCTGCAGTGAAGCAGGGCAAGCGATTAAAGACACTTTGATTAATCGTCGCCGCGACGGTGAAATAGCCCTGTGCGAACGACTGCAACGCGCCAAAGATGAAGGTGATTTGCCCGCTGACGCCGATCCCCTGCTGCTTGCCCGTTATATAGGCACTGTATTGCAAGGTATGGCCGTACAAGCGACCAGTGGAATTTGCCCGAATGAACTGCGCAAAGTGGCCGAACTAGTGCTGGCTAACTTTCCGCGTAATAATTAATCCTGATTCACTAATCCTGATCCACAAAAACTAAACCCCAGTAGAGTACTCACTTAACTGGGGTTTTATTTATGCTTTGCTTTATTTCTGTCCAACCATTTACTTCTGTCCAACCAAGAGTTCTCTAAACAGTTGTCTGAGTCGTTTCAATAATGGCAGGCTGCTTTTATCTTGATGCTGGATCACATCGACGTTTGCATGCCAGCCTATCTGCTCAAATTCTATGGGGACGCGAGTTAAGTTACCCGATGAAACTAAATTGGACGCCATATGCTCGGGCAATAGACACCAACCATGGCCCTGTAATGCGAGCTCCAATAACACGTAATAGTTATCGGCATACCAAACATCAGGACTGAACACCTGCTGAAAACTACTGGTTTTAGTATTCCGTGAGCGGATAAGTAATTGTCGATACAGTCGCAATGAGTCCATGTTCGGTGCAACTGATTTTGCTAAGGGATGCGAACTCGCCACATAAAGATCGAATTGAATCACCCCAATACTCTCAAAATCTATACTACTTGGCATAGATAATTCACTAAAAATCAATCCTGTAGATGCTCTTCCCGAATGCACCATGTCGATAATATCTATGCTTGAGGCACTGAGAAACTCGAGTTCGATATTAGGGAAATCACCTTCTAACAACCGAATAATTTCAGATATTCTCTGTATCGGAATGCCTTCATCCATCGCAAGGCACACTTCTGAAGATTGACTACTGAAGAGCGATAAGGCGGTATGTTTGAGCCTACGATGTTGAAGAATCGTCGCTCTTGCGTAGGGCAGTAATTTACTACCTTCGGCCGTTAATACCGGATAACGACCCGAACGGTCAAATAACTCAACCCCACAGTCAATTTCAAGATTCATCACATGCTGGCTAATCACGGATTGTGCTTTCTTAAGTTGTCTTGCAGCATTCGAAAATGAACCCGATTCTACGGTTTCCATAAAGGCTTCGAGTTGTTCGAGACTAAACATATCGCTTTTACCGATACTATCTAACTATAACTTATCCCTATAATAGATAAAATTATGGCCATAGTCACATTAAATGAATGGGAAATAGCCATGAAAACGACAGAACGTATCTTTAACGCCTTACTCTTTGAAGCGATTGCACTCGCTATTATTATCCCCGTTTCTGCCCTTATATCAGGCAAGGGAACCAGTGAACTTGTCATAGTTGGTATCGCTTTGAGTCTTTATACCGTGGTATGGAACTACTTCTACAACCTAGGATTCGACAGGGTATTTGGGGCAAATCGAGAGCAACGCACTTTGAAAACCAGAATACTGCATACCTTTGGATTTGAAGGGGGACTTATTTTCATTAGCATACCGACCATCGCCTGGTTTCTACAGATAGGTTGGTTGGCAGCCATGGGCTTAGAGGCGGTTTTTTTGATCTTTTTCTTCTTCTACAGCACCCTATTCCATTGGTGCTATGACAAGTATCAGCCCTATAAGACTTGGTTTACGATGCTAGCCACTAAGGTCAAATAGCGCAGCTAAGATCAACACACATCACCATCAAACGAACCTCACTAAACAATTTAGTGATTCGTTTGATGGCAGCATTGAAACTTATCCATTTCAATTTCTTCTACTTATACCAATCACATTAAATATCTAATCAGTTCAGAGCCTCACAGGCATCTCAATCCAAGGCGCATTGACGCAGAAATGGTTATTCCCTTTTAAGTCAATGCAACACGGGAGTGGGATGCCTGTGAGGCTCCCGAAGAGCGGGTTTTAACGCGCTTTATACTGCGTTCAAGGCTTTCGACAGAGCACCACTATGCCTTCAAGCCTTCGCCTTGTCTAAAGCGCGTTGAACTCCCGCTGAATGAACAGATATTTAGTACGATTGGTATTAGCAAGAAAGCTAAGCCAGTTCATGTGTTGCCCAGCGTAAAATTCCCCTTAAACACAGTACATAAAAATAATAAACCCGCACACGGTAAACTGAGGTTGTTGAAATATCCTATAAACATCACAAAAGGACTAACTATCAGTAATTAATATTCAAATCATTAGTCTAGATATAATTCTTTATGCTATAAAAGCCATATATTAAGCGGGGAGATGGAAGCAAAATGCGTGCAGGGAACAGAATGAGGCTCAGGATGCAGCAGGCATTAAATTTGCCGTCAGCATTGATACTTAGCATCGTTTTATTGCTCGTATCCATTATTTGTAACATGGCACTCGCTAAAGAAAGCAATGCAATACCAGCAGAATCGCAACCTCAAGCCATAACCTTAGCTGCAGAAGACAGTTGGCCACCTTTCGCCAATCAGTTTGGTCAAGGTATTTCCCATCGTTTAATCCAAGCCGCATTTAAACAGTCGCATATTGAAGTAAATAGCTTAGTTGTACCCTACTCCCGTGCCTTAATGATGGCGGAAAAAGGTGCAGTTGATGGGGTGTTTAACGTCACCCGCGAGAACAGTACTGAGCAACGCTTCATCTTTGGAAGCACCCCATTATTTATCGCCACGGCATCTTTTTATCAAAAGAAACAAAAACCTATTCTGGCAGACAATAAATGGGCGCTACCTAAAGGCACCGTTATCGGCGTGATTAAAAGCTATGAATATGGCGATGAGTTTCCCACATTAGTTAAACAGCAACAGCTCAATATCGTCACCGTCGCCAACCAACAACAGCTGATCAATTTATTGTTGATTGGTCGCATAGATGCCGCCTTGATGTTCGACTTAGTCGCCAAGGAAAACCTGAAAAAAATGGGGGTAGATGATGAGATTATTCCTGCATTTGCTAACCACAGCAGCGATATTTTTTTGGCCTTCTCGAAAGGAAATCCGCAAGCACAAACCTTAGCGACCCAACTCGACGCTGGCTTATCACAGCTAAAAGCCACAGGCCAATACGACAAACTGCTCTTAGTCGCTGACTAATCGCCTATTACTACGAGCGAATGATAGATTACCGCTGCGAGCGAATGATCTCTTGATTCACCCAATATAACAGCTGCTTAATAGCCTTCGATAGGATCTGATTCTGGCGCACAATATAACCTAAACTCGTAGTAGGGAATTGCGGTAGAGGAGTGACTTTAGTGGTGAGATTCGCCTTAGTGTAAACCGAAAACTCCGGTACGATCGCCACACCAAATCCCGCCTCAGCCCAATCGATTTGCGCGTCAACACTGCCGACTTCCATTATTCTGTAATTCGATAAGTTCAGCGACGGCAATGCGGGATCTAACAATTCGCGGGTTCGCGTATCGTGTCCTAATAAAATCAACGTCGGTTGCTCGGCTAAGGGCGTATCCACAGAGGGTTTTGCCTGCTGCCATTGCTGTAAGTTATCTCCGATTGCACACCATTTAATCTGTTGTAGCTCAGTAAAATGCAGTGGCTGACTTTCCTTCTGCGCAATAACAAACCCTAAATCGGCCTCGGCATTTTTTACCAATTCAGAGGCTTGTGATGAGGTTGTGTTGAGCAGCGAGAAATCTATTCCCGGAAACTCCGCCTTAAAGAGCTGAAACGGCTGGATTAACAATAACCGCGAGATAATATCGCTGGCGGCAATGGTCAAGGTGCCTTGGCTAAGGTCATTAATCGCATTGAGATCCGCCTGACAAATTTGTAGCTCCATTAACGTCTTCTGACTGCTCTCTAACAGGCGAAATCCCGCTTGTGTTAATCGAAAGGGATTACGGTCAATCAACTTGACTCGAGTGCTTTGCTCTAACTGCTTAATATGCAAGCTAACATTGGGCTGCGTCATGTGCAGCGCTGTGGCCGCTTTCCCAAAATGCTTGTATTCAGCCAAAGTCACGAAGGTCTTTAACCAATGGATATCGAGCATCACGTCACCTTTTGCAAAGTATTAGAGTTAATGATAGCCAATGATATATGAAATTCTTATTGGGATGATAACCATAATTAATTTCTCTTATTCAAATGACGGGTCTAGCATAGCGTCTTAATCAATGAGGAGATGTTGTTATGCCGTCGATCGTGGTTGTGGGTGCAAATTGGGGTGATGAAGGCAAAGGCCGCATCGTAGATTATTTAGCCGCGGATGCCGCTGCCAGTATTCGCTTTCAAGGTGGTAACAACGCTGGCCATACCGTCGTCAACGACTATGGCACCTTTAAATTACACCAATTACCAAGTGGCATTTTCAACCCTAACTGCGTTGCAGTTTTAGGCCCTGGCATGGTGATCAGCCCTGAAAAACTCAGTGTAGAAATTGCTGAAGTGCAAGCGGCTGGCATTGAAGTCAAATTATGCATTTCTGACCGTGCTACCTTGTGCTTACCTCTACATGCATTAGAAGATACCTTAGAAGAACAACGTCTTGGCGACCTCGCCTATGGTTCAACCCGTCAAGGGATTGCACCAGCCTATGGCGATCGCGTGATGAAAAAAGGCATTTTAGTCGGCTGGTTAAACCAACCTGAAGTGCTGCAAGAGCGTATTCAATTTATGCTCGACTGGAAATTGCCACAGTTAAAAGCACTTTATCCAAGTTGCGATTTTAATCAAACCGCCGCCGAAATGACCGCATGGTTATTAGAAGTGACGGCACCTTGGCGTCCGTTTATTTGTAACGTGACAGAGCCATTAAAAGCATTACAAAAACAAGATGCGAGCTTACTGTTTGAAGCGCAATTAGGTGCTGGCCGCGACTTAGTCTACGGCGAATATCCTTATACCACATCTTCAAACGTGACTGCGGCTTACGCGGGTATCGGCAGCGGTTTACCAGCTCTGCGTCCAGAGCGCGTAATTGCTGTCGCGAAAGCCTTTAGCTCATCAGTCGGCACAGGTACGTTAGTGACCGCAATGGAAGAGCAAGACGCCTTCCGCGAAAATGCCAACGAGTTTGGTGCAACGACAGGCCGTCCACGTGACATGGGTTACTTCGACGCTGTTGCCACCCGTAATGGTGTTGAGCTACAAGCAGCAACCGAAATTGCCCTGACTAAGATTGATTGTCTTTCTGGCATGAAAGATCTGAAAATCTGTGTTGCCTATGCTGGTGAACACACTGAGAACCCAATTTGGCCACAAACTGCTGCGTTAAGCCCAGTGTATGAGCAAATGCCAAGCTGGAGCGAAGATATTACTGGTTGTCGCACCTTCGAAAGCCTGCCTGTCGCCGCACAACAATATGTTGAACGTATTGAAGCCCTAATGGGTGTACGCGTTAGCATGGTTTCTGTTGGACCAGAGCGCGATCAAATGATCATTCGCTAGTAAACAACGTTTACCCTACAAAAAAGCCATATTCGCCTCGGTGAATATGGCTTTTTACTTTGATATGGTTTGTCATTGAAGAATCACTCAAGACGTTGATAGCAATGACTCGAATACCCCATATTCAAATATCGCCGCTAAGTGAAATAGCATTACTCTTCGAATACGTATTTATCTATCATACCGACCATACGACCAATTTCTGGTTTAGTAATGGTATCGTTAGCACCTAATGCCATCGCCTTTGTGCGGTTATCTTCACTCATTAAAGAGGAAAACATCACAATTGGCATTTGTCGATACGCCTTGGATTCTCTTAAGCGTTTCACCAAATGCATGCCATCCATGCGAGGCATCTCAACATCCGTAATAATGGCGCTGACAAAATCAGAAATAGAAGCATTATCTTGGTCAGCAAGATTCTCAAATTCCATCAGCATTTCAAGGGCATCACCACCATCTTTGGCTGTTATAATGTTGTAACCTGCGCTGCGAAGGGTATTTTCGATCATCTTACGAATAAAAGCGGAATCATCGACAATTAAAATCGTTTTCGCTTCACGTTTCGCCAGCATTTTATCATTGATCAGTACACTTCTATCGAGCGTGACATCGTACTTATCCATACTCAGTTCAGGATTGATATCGGCAATAATCTTCTCAAAATCCAATATCATAATGAGCATGCCATCACGGCGCACTACGGCAACGACACAATCATTTTCACCCGCTTCTAAAAATTGACTCGGCGATTCAACTTGCTCCCAAGACACTCTATGAATGCTACGAACACTATCGATTAAAAACCCATTAATCATCTTATTAAAATCAGTCACTATGACCACTTTGTGGGTTAAATCCTCTGGTGTCGATATTCCGAGCCAACCAGCAAGATCGACCAAAGGGATCAACTTTTCTCGCAGCGAGAACACCCCAACCATGTGCCGCTGGGCATTGGGATAATCTGACGTTTCTGGCACCCTAATGACTTCTCTCACTTTGGCGACATTAATACCGTAATGGCACACTTTATGGCCACCATTGGGAAGTGTCTTATGTAGATGAAACTCAATAATTTCGAGTTCATTTGTGCCACTCTCTGTCAATATTTCTGATTTTTTAATTTCGCTCATATAAAGCTCTCAGCCTAGCAAATCAACGTAAGAAAGGGATTGCAGTTATCAGTATAGGAAGGGATTAATGAATTAGGCACGATAGTGTGATTTTACTGCCTGATTAGCGTGATATTTTTTTGGTAACAAGCATTTTATCTATAAGCAGAAAAACTTCACATAATTGAATCTAATGACGATTTCAGTCGTCACATTGTCAATCATGTCCAGATTAAGCATCGCCGTTGCCGACCTAAAGTAGTCTGCACATTTCCCTTAACAGCGCTTTTGCCTCTCCGCATTAGAGGTTTTGTTTTAAGAGATAAGCCGCTAAACTAGCGCGCAATAAAACTATCTAGCATAGCCGTAGCCCATGCCGCAATTTAGCCCGACCTTTTCTTTCCCAGTGCAAATCTACTATGAAGATACTGATTTTTCTGGCGTGGTGTATCACCCCAACTTTTTGAAATACTTCGAGCGAGCCCGTGAGCATGTGATTGGTGCTGAGCGTTTAAGTGCATTATGGCAACAAAACCAACTGGGTTTTGCTGTGTATCGTAGCGATATGCTATGTCATGAGGGGGTGGAATTTGCCGATATTATCGATGTACGGACTAAATTTTACTTTGAGAGCAAGTATCGCACTGTGTGGCAGCAGGAGATTTGGCGCCCGCAGGGCAAAAAGCCTGCTGTCACTGCAACCATTGAAATGGTGTGTATGAATCAAGCCCGTCAATTAGCGCCTATGCCGGCAGAGTTAATCGCCATATTAAGTCTTGGTTTCACATCAAGCGAACAAAGCTAATACTCTTACATACAAGTACGCGCGCGATTTCCTGAGCTTATTTCGACATAAGCAAGGGCAACAAAAATCACTCAAAGAAGTACAACTCAAATAGCGATAACTGGACAGTATTAAGGCTCGGTTGCAAGCCTTAATACTCTTGATTTGACGAGAATTTGATTTAACGAGCATTTCATTTAACGAGCGCTTACTTTAATGAGCACAAGGTTTAGATTGTATTATGTAGTTGGGCCCAGTTCATTTCGAGTTCGGCGGCACTCATGGGCTTCGCGTAATACATACCTTGTATAGTATCAACCCCCATAGCCACTAACCTATCTCTAATCTCAAGCGTTTCAATTCCTTCAACAGTTACCTCATAACCGAGTTTTTTGGCAATATTAATACTGGCTTCGAGGATGTATTCCGATGGTTTATCCTGCTCCAGATCCTTTAAAAAGGCTTTATCAATTTTGACTTCATTAACGGGTAAATGCTTTAAATAAGCTAAGGAAGAATGACCCGTACCAAAATCATCAATTGCAAGTCTAACCCCTAAGGCACGTATCTTTCCTAACGTCTCAACCGCCTTAGTTAAATCCGCCATTAAAGTGCTTTCAGTAATTTCGATCATCAAAGATTCGGGTGGGAGCTGGTAATAGGCTAATCTTGCAGCAATTTCTTGGGGTAAGGTTTCACTGTCAAGGTCCCGTGTCGACAGGTTAACTGCAACACACAATTGTATCCCCGCCGCGCGCCATTTTGCCTGCTGTGCTAAAACCTGATCGAGTGCCCATTGGCTGACTAAATCAATCATGCCAGCATATTCAGCTAAGGGAATAAATTCTCCCGGAGAAATAATCCCGAGTTCGTCATGCTCCCAACGCATCAAGGCTTCAACCTGAAAACATCGACCCGTAGTAATATCCTGTTTAGCTTGATACACCATATATACTTGATTACGTTGCAAACCTTTAGGCAAACTATCGATAATTTTCAGTTCCCTTAACTGACGAATATCATCATTTTGGGCATAGTAAGCAATCGCGCTACGAGAATGGCGGGCTTTCTTCAGCGCCAAATCGACTCGACGTAGCATCTGACTCGTGTCGGCGTGGTGTTCTTGTAAATGCAGACAACCGATTTGAAGCTTAACGCTGACGGGTGTGTTCTTAATGCTAAAAGGCACTTGCAACCGCCCTCTTAAGTGGACTAATTGCTCCTCAGTCAACGCTTGCTCGTAATACAAACAAAATTCATCACCATTGAGCCGTGCGATTAATCTCGGGGATAAACTTAAGCTGTTTAGGCGTTCGGCAAATTGCTTCAGCAGGATATCGCCAAACACAAAACCAAAGAGATCATTCACATAACGAAATCGATAAATATCAATTAGCACTAATGTCCCTTGAGTCAGCGGCATCATGCCGGTAAGAGTACGTTTCAAGCCGACACGATTAACAAGTCCTGTTAGCTTATCCTTACCCACACTTGCCGGTAACGCCTTTAATAATTCATTTAAAGTATGGTAGAGAGGAACAAACGCTTGGGGGACGATGCCAATGTCTAAAGCTTGGCGTTCAACCTTTTGCAGCTCTAGCTGGGTACAAAGCTGTGCTAAGAATTTTTGCTGCGACCGTAAAGATCTGTACTTTGACTGCAGGATATACAATGAAAATATCAATAAAGCGAGAGAAGCGACAACTAACCCGATTACGAACATACCTTGGCCTCTGCCATACCACGTAAGCTTATTCTCAAATGACACGATAAAAGATATCAGCGCCATTTGAATTCCATTTAGGCCTAACGATTATTGGTAACTTTCTCTAATTGAATGGAATTTTTCCATAAACTCATCACTGGCTAAATCATCGGTCGTCACAGGTAATCCACGGGCGACAAATACACCGAGACGTTGCTCTAGTTCAGTGCCCGCTCGCAATTCACCGGTATAAAAGGCCGCTGCACGAATAAAGTCGAGATAGGTGACATGATCGGGTAGATAAGGTAAATCAGCCCAACGCTCAACCACTTCCATCACTTCGGTAGAGAAATCCCAACTTTTCAAAACAGCACGACCCAAAGGCCCTTGCATTTTACGTACGAGCGCGCGTAATTGATCAATGCTAGTGAATAAATGGGGATGCGCCTCCGCTTCTGTTAATACAGGTAAGGCGCCAATGTTATGCACGAGTCCAGCTAAGGTTAAGGTATCAAAATTTAACCGACTGGTTGAATGGCGCTTATTGTACATCTGCAGCATGGCACAAGACGCAGCGGTTACATCGATTGAGGTACGCCACACTTCGTCCATGACTTCCCACACCATTTCATTGGTGGAAATGAACAATTGCTCCATCGCCACCGAAGTGGCGATGCTTTTAATCTGGATTAAACCAATACGAGAAACCGCACTATTAATGCTTTCAGCGGGGACGCCTCGGCTATATAGCGCGCTGTTGGCGACCTTAATAATACGCGCAGAAATCGCTGCATCTTGGCCGATCACTTCTGCCACTTGTTTAAGGCTCGCATCGGAGCGTCCAACCACTTCTTGCACCCGCATCGCCACTTCAGGCAAGGTCGGTAGTACTAAGGCATCGTCTTTTAGTTTTTTTAATAAACTGACTAACAGTAGATGTTCGGTAGACATCTTAACTCCCATCAATCTGTAAACATCAACATTGGATTGTTGGAGTATATCAGTTGGCTGTCATTAGATGCGTAGAAAAAACTGCAGACGTTAATAATTTGTATGATTGCGTTATCAATTTTGCCTTACTTATCTGTCTGGATCATCGACCTCAATCATCACTCAAGTTGAAATATTCCGCTCCAGTTGATCTAAGCCAAACTCACTATATTCGTAAAATGTGAAGTACTGCTAAAGTTAACTAAGGCAATTTGCATACCCCTACTTTCATTGTGTAAAATGCCGCCCCCGCGCACCGCGTCATTTATTAACCCATTTGAGAGTGATTATGTTTAAACCTGAGCTGCTGTCTCCAGCTGGAACCTTAAAGAACATGCGCTACGCCTTTGCCTATGGCGCAGATGCAGTGTATGCCGGTCAGCCAAGATATAGTCTAAGGGTACGTAACAATGACTTTAAAATGGAAAACCTTGCTACTGGGATTGAAGAAGCCCATGCACTCGGTAAAAAGCTGTATGTGGTGAGCAATATCGCGCCCCACAATGCTAAGCTAAAAACCTATATCAAGGACATGGAACCCGTAGTGGCGATGAAACCTGACGCACTGATCATGTCCGATCCAGGTTTAATCATGATGGTGCGTGAAGCGTTTCCTGATCAAGTGGTGCATTTATCCGTGCAAGCGAATGCCATCAACTGGGCCTCGGTAAAGTTTTGGCAAACCCAAGGCATCAAACGCGTGATCCTGTCACGCGAATTGTCTTTAGATGAAATCGAAGAAATTCGTCAGCGCTGCCCCGATATTGAGCTTGAAGTGTTTGTGCATGGCGCCCTGTGTATGGCGTATTCAGGCCGTTGTTTACTCTCGGGTTATATCAACAAACGCGATCCTAACCAAGGCACCTGCACTAATGCTTGTCGCTGGAAATACGATGTACACGAAGCGCAGCAAAATGACAGCGGTGACATCATTGCCATGCCAAATGCGGTGCAAATTGAAACGCCAACGACCTTAGGCGCAGGCGCCCCCACAGATCAAATTTACCTACTACAGGAAGCCAATCGCCCCGGCGAATACATGCCCGCCTTCGAAGATGAGCACGGCACTTATATCATGAACTCTAAAGACTTACGGGCCATTCAGCATGTTGAGCGCCTGACTAAAATGGGCATAGACTCGCTCAAAATTGAAGGCCGCACTAAGTCCTTCTATTACGTTGCCCGTACCGCACAACTGTATCGCCGCGCGATTGAAGATGCTTCATCGGGTAAAGATTTCGACCGCAGTCTAATGAATCAATTAGAAGGCCTAGCCCACCGTGGTTATACCGAAGGCTTTTTACGTCGCCATGTGCATGATGAATATCAAAATTATGACTATGGCTACTCAGTTAGTGACACCCAACAATTTGTAGGTGAACTGACGGGCAAACGTAATCTTGCAGGATTGGCCGAAATTGAAGTAAAAAACAAGTTCTCCGTTGGCGACAGTGTTGAACTGATGACGCCGCAAGGCAATATCAGTTTGACGATTGAACAACTCGAAAATCGCAAAGCTGAAGCGGTTGAAGCCGGTTTAGGTTCGGGGCACACTGTATATCTGCCCGTGCCGAAAGAAGTCGATTTGAGCCACGGTATTTTGCTGCGTAACTTGCCCCAAGGTCAGGATACTCGCAACCCACATGAACTAGGTTAAGATCATGGCACTACTGATCGACGATAGCTGCATCAATTGCGACATGTGTGAACCTGAATGTCCTAATCAGGCCATCACTATGGGCGAAGAGATCTATGAAATCGATCCAGACCGTTGCACCGAATGTGTGGGTCACTACGACAAACCGACTTGCGTGTCTGTCTGCCCCATTGATTGCATCGACCCAGATCCAAACCGTGTCGAATCTAACGACGAATTGTTAGTGAAATTTGCCGTGTTAACGCAAAAAGCTTAATCACGTCACCTGACCGAGTGGCTATAATGCCTCTCGGTCAAATCTGCTCTAATACCTGCCATAACCTGCGCAAAACAATCCGCATAAAAAATCACAATAAAGATGCATTTAACGGTATGGAAAGCCTTTAAATCGCTTAAATCCAAGCCTTTATTTCAGTATTAGTCAAAACACTACTTTAGACTGACTTCTTTTCAGCGGTGAATGTCAAAAAAGTAGCAGACGGAATTTATCGCTGCTTCACAGTTTGTGATTCGGACAAAATGTCGCTTGATAAATCACCACTTTTATAGACTAGGTTGTTTTAATAGACTAATAGTTATTATTTTGACGCTTATTTGTACACCTCACTCTTTAGCTAAGTAAAAAGTCACTTGCGGTCAAATTGTAAATCAAGTGTTACATTTTAACCTTGTAAATTAGATATACCTTAAGCATCGAACTGGGCAGGTTGAAAATACCTTCTACATTGAATTATGTCTCGAAGTCCGTGGAGACATAAAAAGAAAATGGAGTTCAACATGCATAAGAAACATTTAATTGCAGTCGCGGTCGCAACTGGACTTGCTTACTTCCCTGTTAACGCTAATGAATACCAAGCGAGTATGGTAAGTGTCCCACAATCTAAAGCCATCAAAGATACTTACATTGTTGTATTCAATACCCCAAGCGTTCTTAATCTAAGTAATAACAACACCATAGCTGAATTCGCGACGAAACAAGCCGAGAGTTTAGTCAACCAATATGATGTCACTGTGATGAAAAACTTTGGCAATGTGCTCAATGGTGTACTCATCAAGGCCAGCGCCCAACAGATTAAAGCACTGCGTAAAGATCCAAATGTGAAATACATAGAACAAGATCAAATCATGTCAGTAACGCCTATGGTTGAAGCCAATGCCAATCAACCGAGTCCGACTTGGGGCATAGACAGAATCGATCAACGAAACTTGCCATTGGATAGTAACTATCACACGGATTTCGACGGCTCTGGTGTAACCGCCTTTGTGATCGATACTGGCGTGCTTAATACTCACAATGAGTTTGGTGGTCGCGCCAGCAGTGGCTATGATTTTGTGGATAATGATTACGATGCGACTGACTGTAACGGCCATGGTACCCATGTGGCAGGAACTGTTGGTGGCGCTACCTACGGTGTGGCTAAAAATGTCAATCTTGTGGGAGTCAGAGTACTCAACTGTTCAGGTTCAGGTAGTAACTCTGGCGTGATTGCAGGGATAAACTGGGTGAAAAACAATGCTTCCGGCCCCGCCGTCGCAAACATGAGTTTAGGAGGAGGAGCCTCCCAAGCAACTGATGATGCAGTCAATGCCGCAGTTGCCGCAGGGGTCACTTTCGTAGTGGCGGCGGGTAACGACAACAGCAGCGCTTGTAACTACTCACCCGCACGGGCGGTAAATGCCATCACGGTTGGTTCAACCACCAGTAACGATTCCCGCTCGAGTTTTTCTAACTTCGGGACTTGCCTTGATATCTATGCGCCTGGTTCGAGCATTACGTCCGCTTGGTATAACTCGAATTCAGCGACTAATACCATAAGTGGTACCTCAATGGCTGCCCCACATGTGGCAGGCGTTGCCGCATTATACTTAGATGAAAATCCAAATCTCTCTCCCGCACAGGTGACAAACTTACTCACGACGCGCGCCACGTCAAATAAAGTTACAGACGCGAAAACAGGTTCACCCAATAAATTACTCTTTTCACTCGCAGGCGATGATGGTGGCTGTGGCAATAATTGCCCCGTCGATGAAACACCGCTGCAAAATAATGTGGGTGTCGCAATCAGTGGTGCCACAGGTTCTGCGACGTATTACTACATCGATGTCCCAGTCAATGCGGCAAGTTTAGGGATCAATCTAGCGGGTGGTTCTGGTGATGCGGATATTTATGTCAGCCAAGGGCAAAAACCGACGACAACAAGCTACCAATGCCGCCCCTATCAAAATGGCAACAACGAGAGCTGTAACTTCACCACACCTACGGCAGGTCGGTGGTATGTAATGGTGCAAGGCTATAATAATTACGCCAATGCCCAACTGACAGCCAGCTATAACCTGAATGGCGGCGGAAGCTGCACCGATGCAAACTGCTTAACCAATGGCGTACCTGTCACGAATTTAAGCGGGGCAACGGCAACAGAGAAACTGTATAAGATAGTGGTTCCTGCCAATAGCCAACTCAACATTGCCACCAGTGGCGGAACTGGAGATGTAGACCTGTATGTTAAAGCAGGCACTACCCCAACGATCACCAGCTATGATTGCCGTCCCTATAAAAATGGGAACAATGAAAGCTGTTCGATTACCGTGACTCAAGCGGGAACTTACCATGTGATGTTACGCGCTTATTCGAGCTACTCGGGACTACAACTGAGTGCAAGCTACTAACTCATTGACCAAACCATACAATAAAGTTTAAATAAAAATAAGCCCACTAAGATAACAACTTAGCGGGCTTCTTTAAGGAATTAGCAGTGTGTAGTCTCACTAAATAACGTTAAAAGTTTGGGGATTTGGCGAGAATAATTGTCGGTTTCGCTTCAATTTGCAGACGCTCAATCACAGCGGCAAGCTTTTCAACACTAAGACGAATTGGGGCTGGCATACTGGCAAATTCGATACTTAGCAGCAGGTTTTTCACTTCGAGTCCTAATTCAGTATCACCTTGAATACTCAGCTTACGCTGGAAGAATAGCGTGTCGGGATCTTCCTTCGCCGCCGCCACTAACACTAGCTCAGCAGAGTTGGCACTGAAGGTCACCTGCGCATCGGTGAGCTCTCTGACTTGCCACTTGCCATTAAAACTGACTTCGAAGGCTAAGTTTATATCTTCCACTCGAATCGCGACCCATTTATCCATCAAAAATCCAAGCTCATCGTCAGCAGCTTGCTCGGCAAGTAAGAGTTCAAGCAATTGGCTGATGGCTTTTGCTTTGAGGCTAAACGGCATCTTAGCAAGGGGAAAGCCGATGGCTTTTGGGGTGAACTCTAAAAGTTGCTGAGCAAATTTTGCGAAAAAAACAGCGGACATAGCGGGAACCCTACAAGAATAAAACATGATATATCCCAGTTTATCGGGATTTTATGATCTTAAACCTGTTTTAAATCAATTCATCGCCATTCAATCTTACCTACACTCAGCGGCTATCATTTTATCGGGAGCATCACTATGGAGCTGTTGTGTCCAGCAGGAAATCTGGCCTCGCTAAAGTCGGCATTACATGCCGGAGCCGACGCTGTGTATCTAGGGTTAAAAGACGACACCAACGCGCGCTCGTTTGCAGGATTAAACTTCACCCCCGCAAAATTGCATGAAGCCACTGAGCTGACGCAAAAGCACGGCAAAAAAATCTTTTTGACCTTAAATACTTTTCCAAAGCCCGGTGAAGAGCATCGTTGGTATCAGGCTATCGATTTAGCGGCAAAACTGGGTATGGATGCATTAATTGTCGCCGATCTTTCTTTACTCGATTATGCCCATAGGCACTATCCAAACCTGCCACTGCATTTATCGGTGCAGGCCAGTGCAACCAATCTGGGGGCGCTGAGCTTTTATAAGGAAGCCTTTAATATCACCCGAGTAGTATTGCCACGGGTGTTATCCATGAAACAAGTACGGGATCTTGCTAAAGTCAGCCCAGTGGATTTGGAAGTATTCGCCTTTGGTAGTCTGTGCATTATGGCCGAAGGGCGTTGCCAGCTGTCATCCTATGTAACGGGCCAATCGCCCAACACAGGTGGATCTTGTTCACCAGCAAAACACGTACGCTGGCAAGAAGAAGGACAGAACAGATTAACCCGGCTCAACGATGTGTTAATTGATAAATCGGCCCTCGACGAACAAATGGGTTATCCCGTGGTATGCAAAGGCCGTTACATCACAGCAGATCAAGATTCGCCGCAATATTTACTCGAATCACCAACCAGTTTGAATACCTTAAGCTTACTTCCTGAGCTAGCCAAGGCGGGCATAGTGTCGCTGAAAATCGAAGGACGTCAACGCAGCCCCGCCTATGTTGAACAAGTCACTCGAGTATGGCGTCAAGCCATAGACACCTATCTAAATAATCCAGCGCTGTACTCACAAAGCCAAAATAAACCCCATTGGGAACAAGCCCTAGCGAAAGTATCCGAGGGTCAGATCACTACGCTTGGCGCCTACGAGCGCGATTGGCAATAAAAGGTAAATAGAGAGCAAGATTGACAAAGGACACCTTATGAAGATTTCCCTAGGACCACTGTTGTATTGCTGGCAGAAACAGCAAGTCGCTGACTTTTACCAGCAAGTCGCCGCCAGTCAAATTCCCTTAGTGTATTTAGGTGAGGCGGTTTGTAGCCGCAGACGCGAACTCAAGTGGGGCGATTATCTAGAGCTGGCGCAAATGCTCAAGCAGGCGGGTAAAGAAGTCGTGCTTTCAACGCTGGCCTTAATCGAAGCGCCATCTGAATATACTGAGCTCAAACGCCAGGTCGATAACGGTGAATTTATCGTCGAAGCAAACGATATGGCGGCAGTGTATCTTGCTAAAGAGCGTAAGTTACCCTTTGTCTGCGGCGCGAGTATCAATAACTACAATCGTGCTAGTTTAGACATCTTGCAGCGGTTTGGAATGCAAAGATTTGTGATGCCAGTGGAGCTATCTAAGGCTTGGTTACAACAAGTGATTCAAGAGCAGCCATCATTTGAGGTGGAAGTGCTCGGCCACGGCTATTTACCACTCGCCCATTCAGCGCGCTGCTTTACCGCTAGACACAAACAGCTCACGAAAGATCATTGCGAAACGGTATGCCGTGAATACAGTAAAGGACTACTCGCGCAAACCCAAGAGCAGCAACCTTTACTCAGGCTCAATGGAATTCAAACCCAATCCGCTAGCTGTTTAGATTTACGCAGTGAAATAGCGGCAATGACACAAATGGGGGTCGATGTGTTTCGAGTATCACCCAGTAGTCTTGACTGCATCACTAAAGCCAATGCTTTGGTTGATACGATTCAAGCGACTAAAAATACTCAGGATTTCTCAATGAATAGCAACCTTGATATAACCCAGTGCAACGGTTATTGGTTTGGTGAAGCGGGCCTTGCTGTGCATGTGAATCCATAGCCTAAAGCTGAAGATAAGCCTAAATTTAAAGATAACTCAGCCAATGATTTTGGGATCTTGGCTGAAGCTTAACTGGCTAAAAAGCAGCACACTTGTCCAACACAATAAACTTCCCAGTCCAATCCATTCTAGTAGGGCTGGCCACCACAAAGTAGGACGCGGCAGTTGCAATACCATCTCCTGATAAAACGGTCTATCGCCTTCGGTCAAACCTAAATTGAGCTGTGGTGCATACAGAAACGTCAACATGCTACATAAGACTATTAACGCCAACAACCCAGTCCAACGGCCAAAGTTAGACTTGCCGAAACAGACCAAGGCTAAGTAGAAGATCGCACTCAAACTCCCCAGATAGAAAAACCATTTCAGCCCAAGAACATGCAAGTGATACACGTTCACCGGAAATAATCCCACGCTCGCTAAAGCCAGAAAAGTGAGAGCCAAACTGATAAAGAAAGGGTATCCCCAGCAAGAAGTCACCTGCTGCAAAGAAGACAAACAATAGAAAACGAGGCTTAAACTGCCAAAAAACAACCCACCGTTAAGAATGACAGCGAAAGACGAATGACCATAAGTCCCTAATTCACTTAGGGTGTGATTCAAAAAATTGAAGCGATGGAATTCAGAATCATCGAACCCCAAAACAGTAATAACAATGCCAATTAAAAGCCCAAAGATCCCCAAAAAACCAAACTTAATGGCCAGTGTTGAGCCGCCTTTAATCGTAACCTTCTGTACTTTTGCGATCATGAATACTAGAGCTGGATGGGAGTAATACTAACTTACATGGAAATGAGAAGATTTAAAGCGGCGGGTATCCGCTTTATGAATAATATTTTTACTTTCATCGTTATTTGCGACTTTTTAGTCAATCACAAAAGCATCAAGATAATGGAGAAGGTCACTTTTAGAGATAAGTCGATTTAAAGGCTTATCGCATAAAAATGTGTCCTAGTGCCCAAGGCTCCTTAACATTACCGCGATATGCACAACAGGTTCTCGCCAATGCTATATAGCCAGAGTTATCTCTATTGCACTTTCAAATCGAACAGAAAACCAGCCAACATGGCGGTAGCGCTAAAGTTACTGATGTTTTTTTGTGCAGAAATAACATCTAGATAGTTTCACACACATCAGTAAACAAGTAATTAACCAGTCGTTAACCCACCTAAGGTAAGTGATGGTAAAACTATGTTTAATAATGCTTTTACAGTAATATAAGCCAATATAGCCACTCTTAATTTATCGACAACTGAAGTAAAATAACTATGCTGTTTTGCTGCTTATATCAAACTAACTAGCGAATCGTTTTACATAGAGAAGCTAAGCGAGTAATCTTCCCCATTCTCGTTTTTGAGTTGAATTTAAATGCACCTTAATTAGCGTCGACAGCTTGTTACGTGCGGCTATTTATTCAAATTTACCATGTACGACTCGTACTTTAAGGTGTACAATATTGGCTACTGAAAATAAAAACCGAAACATTAAGACGATACTCACCTTTATCGTCCCTTCGCTGATTGGTCTGTTGTTATTTATGACCCCTATCAGCTACAACGATGCGATCACAATTCCTATCGCTATCATATCTAAAGCACTGCAAGGCGCATTGAGCGGTGTGCTAACCCTCATAGTGACTATTATTGTTGTGACTACGGCGCTGGCCTCTTTGCTGTCAAAAGTGTTTAAGCCCACATTCGTTACGCAAAATCACTTCCTTAATGGTTTATTGAATGTCAGCCCTATGTGGTTGACGACTCGGATCTTAGGTGCAGTGTTTATCGTACTGACTTACTTAGGTTTAGGTCCAGAGATCATCAACTCCTCGAGCACTGGCGCATTAGTCTTAAACGACTTATTACCTGTGTTGTTCTCGGTATTTATCTTTGCAGGTATGTTACTGCCGCTGCTGCTGAACTTCGGCCTACTCGAGCTCTTTGGCACACTCTTAACGAAAGTCATGCGTCCCGTGTTCAATCTACCGGGTCGTAGTGCTATCGATTGTATGGCCTCATGGTTAGGTGATGGCAGTGTCGGCATTTTGCTGACCAGCAAACAATACGAAGCCCGTTTTTATACCCAGAGAGAAGCCGCAGTTATTGGTACAACCTTCTCGGCGGTATCTATTACCTTCAGCTTAGTGGTGATCTCACAAGTTAAGTTAGAGCATATGTTTGTGCCCTTCTATTTGACTGTGTGTCTCGCCGGTTTTGCCGCCGCTGTGATTGTGCCTAAATTGCCACCATTATCGTGGAAGAAAGACAACTACATAGATGACACACCACGCATGCCAGATGATGAGCTGATCCCAGCAGGACATGGCGCCTTATCTTGGGGCTTTGATAAAGCCTTAGAAAAAGCCGCCAGTGCTGGTGGCATAAAAGCGGTCTTAAATGAAGGTATTAAAAACGTTGTCGATATGGTGTTTGGTATTATCCCTGTGGTAATGGCCATTGGTACGCTGGCACTGATTATTGCCGAGCACACGCCCATCTTTAACTATCTGGGGATGCCGTTTATTCCATTACTCGAATTACTGCATATTCCAGAAGCCACTGAAGCCTCTAAAACAATCGTGGTCGGTTTTGCGGATATGTTTATTCCGTCAATCCTTGCCAGCTCAATTGAATCAGATATGACCCGCTTTGTAATTGCAGCCTTATCTGTGACTCAGTTGATCTATATGAGTGAAGTCGGTGCACTGCTTATCGGCAGTAAAATTCCCGTCAACTTCGTTGAGCTTTTCGTGGTGTTTATTCTACGCACCTTAGTGACACTGCCTGTTATCGCAGGTGTAGCGCATTTATTGTTCTAACATTACGCTAGTTTGGGCCTAACGTAGATTTTAATGTAAGTCCAACAAGCGTTCTAAAAAAGGGGAGTCAGATTAACTGACTCCCCTTTTTGCACTAACTCATACACGAACTGGCTGTTTTGATTATATCGCGTGACTTAATCGTACAATCTCCACTCGACACCACACAACTCACTTTGGGACAGAAATGCGTTGGAAAGTAGTGTTTGGGATCAGTAATTTCAGTTGTTAGAAGTTTAGCGTTTACGAATATCCACTCGTACAGGCTTACCATGGCATTCGCTCGTCGACTCGCAGCCAGTCCGTCCCTGGATGCTCGACCGCCCCGTCCATGGGGCGGACGGTCGTCTCGCTAATCACCATGGCGCACCTTTCGAGCATTCGCGTAATCTGTAGATTTACAAGACATACGCAACATACTTTTGGACATTTCTAAGTTAGACTTTTAGCTCGAATTAGTGAGTTTCGAATTAAAATTTCTATAAGTAACGCCCCTATTTAACGGCGAGGAGCTTTTTCCGAGTTCGTTGCAATGGTTTGTTAACTGAAAAAGTCTCGAATATCAGCAACAGGCCTATTTTCATTAAGTCTTTCCGTATACCTCCTAAACTGGAATACTATTGGTATACCTTTTCCGCCTTGCAAACCGTAAAGCTGATGTTGTTCATGGGTGCTACAGTATTTTGGGTCATCTAAAGTATGAAGAGTGCGACAGTTAAATGGCCTAGCTTGGTAAATTGAACATGAATTGTCCTTTAAGAAAGGACAGTCACTATTATGGCTAGTGCTAGGAAGCCTTACGTTTTTAGCCTTTTTCCCAGATACTTTTTCTATATATTTGGCTTCCAAAGTGGTAATTTGAACATCGTTTTTGCAGCACGCGCTACAATGATTGCTACAAACACTGAATGATTTTGCGAATAGACTGAATTTGTTTAAAAACTCGTATACATGCTTCAGCTTTTCAAACGGACTACCTTCATGCGAGTCAAGAATCCGCTGTGTATTCTTGCAGTCAGCTACAAGCCAATCAGGAATTTCAGGTAGAGCTCGATGCTCGTTCTTATCCAACAACTTTACTTCTATTAATGAAGCTTGCTTGCTTTTTTGAAAGAAATTCCTTAGCCAATTCAAACTTTGTCCCTCATTTCAGTTAACTATAAGCGCACGCGTGCGAACCTTGGTGAGCGTCGCTGCGGCCGCAGGCCGCAGGCCGCAAAGTGGCGCGCCTTGTTAGAGTTCATTGAGCAAGCCCTCGAATGAGGGGCTTTCGGTATTCAGGATCCTTCTCATTCCAAAACACGAAGCCCTCTTTCAAATCAAGATTGAAGAACGACTCGTAATAAGCATGTTCATCAAAGGGTTCGCCATCGCGACCAAAAATCTTAATCTTGACTGGCTCTTGCTCCATTTCAAGCGGTCCTTGATGCAGCGCTATTGCAGTGAAAATCTCCTCAAGCCTCATTTGACGCTTTGTATCTTTCTCGCCATATAGCTTGGCAAGAGCATTGATCAATCTGTCGCTTTCTGGTCCAGTTCGGATGAATACCACGCCTTGTCGATAGACATTTTCTTTCTTGAGTTTCATTTCTGAATCAAATCCGCTCTGGATGTTTTTGACAACTTCAACATCCATACCAACGACTTCACCAGAATATGTTGCCCGTAACCGGAGCCTGAAGCTATTGGCGCTCTCTGACCGTTCAACAATTCTTAGAACGCAGTCAACAAATCCCTCTTCGCTGTACTGATCAAGGATCGGATTTCCGTATGTATCTGTTTTCATTGGTGTAGAGGACCATGCTAAATTGGATAAAAGTAAAAGTGACAGCAGTAACTTCTTCATAAACTCTAACATTTTATTAGTGCGCATGCGCGTTTACCTCATTAGACCAGTAAAAACGCGCACAGTTAACTATATGTATTAAAGAGAATTTATCAGCCTTTCATCCAATACACCATCTGGAAAAACGCGCATGCGCGTTTTCCAAACCTATTAACTAATTTTGTAAAAGTATATGCAAATGATTTTAAAGGGTTTTGTTAGTTTTAGGCTGGATAAGCGCACAAACTAATGAGTGTAAAAACACTCAAAAGCATCTAAATTTAAATACGACTGTATACCCATACATTGTTAGTCGCTTTACGGTAGGGCCAAAAATTATCTAAATAGATAAGATTTTGTAGGGCAACTCATTCGTCAGTTTTCAATTCACTAAATGAATGCTAGCCAGCTTTGGGGCAATAGCTTTTTAGCTAAACGAACAGCAGAAGTGTTAATTAAGATTGGCATTGTTGCAACTGTGACCGTTGGCGGCATGGATGCCGTCGTCGAGCCCTCAGGGACGCTTCTTGTTAAATGCAAGGGCGGCGAGTCACAGGGGAAACAATGACAATTCATGCTGCAAACTGACAACAAAGTTATCTTGCTTTGGGGCAGAAGTAAGTTAAACCAACCTATCGGATCTAATTGCATCCTGATGTGAATCTTGCAGGTTCAGTCCAGGCTAATCCACCTTTTGTCATCTGCATGTCATCTAAACTTCATCATTCGGTCAAAGCCCCCCACTAAGCTCATATTCGTTAACAGCCTAATGGGGTGAATACGAGATGACAGGATTTAATTTCAGGAAACTTGAGAGGTCTACGCGGGAAGAGATAAATGACCCCAGCCTTTCCCCTCCCACCTTTAATCGCTCAACGCCAACATTAGCACCAACATCCTCAAATCAATCCAATTGTGCCGCTATTACCCCATCCGCATTAACTTCAACCCATACAGCAAGCATCACAGTTAACGCCCTCTGGTTGTCAGATATCCATTTAGGCTGTAAGGATTGCAAGGCTGACTACCTGCTCAGCTTGCTTGAAACCGTGCGTTGTCAGCACTTGTATCTGGTCGGTGACATAGTCGATTTATGGGCGTTGAAACGTAAGCTGCACTGGCCAGATAGCCACAATAAGGTGCTGCAAAAATTCATTGAACTGGCACAAAACGGCACCCAAGTGATTTATCTGCCGGGCAACCACGACGAACTGATTAAACCCTACGCCGAGCTAAGCCTGTGGAATATTAAAATTGCCCGCCAACATATTCACCACGGAATTGGCGGCCATAAACTCTTGATGCTCCACGGGGATCAGTTTGATGCCGATGTGTGTGTCGGCCGTTTCTACGCCATATTGGGCGACCATTTATATGACCTATTGTTGTTCCTCAATCGCAATCTCCATAGCTTGCGGGAACGCTTAGGTTACCCCTATTGGTCACTGGCAAGTTATATCAAGTCCAAAGTGGGCAAGGCTCAAGCCGCTATTGGACATTACCGTCAAGCGGTACTCAACTATGCCCAGCACTTTGATGTTGACGGTGTGATCTGCGGTCATATCCATCAGCCCGAACTCTCGACTCACCCCAGAGCCGCCCAATATTACTCACCACTCAGTCCCCCAGAAAAGAGGCAGATCATCTACGCCAACGACGGTGACTGGGTCGAAAACTGCAGTTTAATCACAGAAACCTTAAGCGGCGAATTACAACTTTGCCGCTGGAACGAGCAAACGCTCAAGCTCGATATTCTCAACAGTATAGCGCTGGTACAACAGCCGCCTGAGATGCACAAAGACAAGCAACAAAAAACGGCAGCGCAGCAAATGCCAAACATAAATACCGGCGAAACTCGCCCAAGGGATGTTGCCTAACACTATGAATCAATTACATAACGCTATGGAATACAATGAAAAAACGCTAAACAGCAACCTTAGCCATAACAAGCATACTGTGCCGTTTAAGGCGAATAACATGATTTTTACCGTTGATAATGTGGTTGAACAAAATCTACCAGCGATCAATGACAAACCTTGGCTCGCTAAACCTGCCAAGGCCATGCTGCGTTACCTGCTCAATGAAAAACAGTGCAACGATATCGCCAATCAATATACCTATTTACAGGGCGTAGACTTTGTCGAACAAATGCTGGCGAGTTTTGACTTTAGTTTTACCGTGCCTGCCAACGAAATAGAAAATATTCCCTGTGAAGGCCGAGTGGTCATATTCGCGAACCATCCTATAGGTTCACTCGATGCATTAGCGCTCATCAAACTCATCAGTGAAGTTCGCCCTGATATTAAAGTCGTCGCGAATGAACTCTTGATGGCGCTGGAACCGCTGCACTCAATCCTACTGCCAGTGCGCAATATGACCGGCGGCACACCGAAACAGCATTTAGAAAAAATCCACCAGCATCTGCGTAATGAAGGCGCAGTGCTGATTTTTCCGTCGGGCGAAGTCTCGCGTCTGCGCCCTAACGGCGTGCGTGATACCCAATGGCACTCAGGCTTTTTAAAGATGGCGATTTCCTGCAATGCGCCCCTACTGCCAATATTTTTAGATGCCAAAAACTCTGCCACTTTCTACGGCGCATCTATGATTTACAAGCCACTTGCGACACTGCTGCTAGTGAAGGAAATGTTCAAGCAGGCTAAACGTAATATGCCGATCCGCATTGGCGAGCTCATTCCCAATGAAGCCGTACGCTCAATGGACTTTCCACTCAAGACAAAGATAAAACTGCTTAAAAATCACTTGTATCGTATTGGCAAAGATAAAGATCCACTGTTTATCACCCAGAGCGCTATCGCCCACCCCGAATCGCGCCGTGAACTGCAAACGGCACTGCAACAATGTGAACTTCTAGGGGAAACGCAAGATAACAAGTTGATTTATCTCTACCAACACCACGACAGTAATCCCATCATGCGGGAAATTGGCCGCCTGAGGGAAATCGCCTTTCGCGCCGTAGGCGAAGGTTCGGGCAAGCGCCGCGATATCGATAAATACGATTCCTATTACCAACACTTAGTGTTGTGGGATAAAGAGCAGTTTGAAATTATCGGCGCCTATCGTTTTGCCAGTGGTGAGCAAGTCTTAGCAAAATATGGCGACAACGCACTCTACAGCCAATCCCTATTCCAATACGCCGACAGCTTTATGCCCTTTGTGAAGCAAGGGTTAGAACTCGGTCGCAGCTTTGTGCAGCCTAAATATTGGGGTAAACGCAGTTTAGACTATCTGTGGTTTGGCATTGGGGCTTATCTCGCCAAGCATCCTGAATATCGTTATCTATTTGGCCCTGTGTCCATCAGCAATCAACTGCCTGGAAGTGCTAGGGAAATGCTAGTGCACTTCTATGCGCGGGAATTTGCACCTGCACAGCAGATGGCAGTTTCCATGTCGCCCTTTGGCTTATCTAAATCCCAAAAAGCTAAGTTAGATGACTTGTATTTCTCCGAGGATTATCAGAGTAACTTTAAGCAACTCAAACAAGTGCTCGCGAGTATGGGGGCGGCCGTACCTACGCTCTACAAACAATATGGTGAACTGTGTAAAGCCGATGGGGTTAAGTTTCTCGCCTTTGGTATCGACGCCGACTTTGGCGATTGTATCGATGGCTTAGTGCTGGTGGACACCCACAAACTGAAAGGCAAAAAGTATCAACGCTACATAGGCGCACACTTGCCCGAATCGGAGCGGATGCCAATCACAGCGGATGATGAGCCAGAGGTCCAAGATCTTTGAGTTAAAACTTTGTAATGGGTGTTGGCTAAACTTGCACCACTCTGTTATAAGTAACTGTAATGCAGCGCATTAACAGAGCGCATCCTAGGATGCGCAAGCTTAACAGGGGATCATCATGCCGATCATTATCGCCGATATTATGAGTACCCGAGTCGTCACGGTTGAAATGGACGATCGATTAACTGTGGCGAAGGAAATCTTCGACCAAGCGAGCTTTCATCACTTGTTGGTCGTCGATGAGTATCAACTTGAAGGCGTGTTATCGGAGCGGGATCTATTGCGCGCGATTAGCCCGAACTTGGGCAGTAGCGCGGAAACCGCAAGAGACTTAGAAACCCTACAAAAACGTGTCCATCAAGTGATGACGCGTAATCCGGTTACCGTCGCACCTCACATCAATTTAGACACGGCCACCCGCATGTTATTAGATAACAATATAGGCTGCTTACCCGTGTTAGAGGACGGTAAATTGGTTGGGATTGTTACTTGGAAAGACTTATTACGTACCTATTGTGAGTACAGAGCACAAAATCAAAGCGAGTGCTAATCCTAAGACTGCACTCGCTTCTGTTCTCAATAACTCAGTTCAAATCACTCAGTTTGCCTAACTTAAATCGCCCAGCCACCCATATAAAACACCACTAAACCTAAGGTGATGGCAAGCACGCCTAACTTCAGTTTGCGCCATTCGCCACTGCAAATACGGCCTACCACCAGTGTCACAAAACCCAGCATAATACCGGTAACGATATTACAGCTTAAGATGATAAACACAGCGCAGGTTAAGCCCGACATGGCATCAACTTTATCGTCAAAATCGAGTTTCGCCACATTACTCAGCATCAACAAACCCACATACATCAAAGCAGGCGCTGTCGCATAGGCAGGCACTAAGTAGCTTAATGGCGCTAAAAACATCATCAATAAAAACAGTACGCCAACGATAGTCGCGGTTAAACCTGTCTTACCGCCCGCTGCAGTCCCCGCCGCCGACTCGATATACACAGCCGCTGGTGCACCGCCGACTAAACCTGCCACCATACTGCTGACTGAGTCTGAAGTTAAGGCTTTACCGCCGCCGACAATATTGTCGTCTTTATCGAGTAAATTAGCTTGGCCAGCCACAGCACGAATAGTGCCGGTCGCATCGAAAATCGCCGTCATCACTAACGCTAATACGATAGGCAAGACCACAGGATTAAAGGCACCCATAATATCGAGCTGACCAATCAGTGAATGCTCTGAGGTAAAATCAGGCAAGGCGAACAAACCTTGGTATTTAACGCTCGGATCGAACACTAAACCAAATACCGATAGCGCGATAATCACCAACAAAATACCGCCTGGTACACCGCGGCGCTCTAAACCAATTGTCGCCGCTAAACCTATAACGGTAGCGATAACAGGTAAACTGTTAATGTCGCCTAACTTCACAGGTAAGCCTGCGCTATTTGCCACAATCAACTGCACACTGTTAGTCGCAATCAAAAGTAAAAACAAGCCGATACCTATGCCTGTACCGTGGGCTATGCCCTTTGGTAAATTCGCCAGCACCCACTGGCGAATACCTGTCACACTCACAAGCGTGAAGGTCACACCCATTAGGAAAATAGCGCCTAAAGTGACTGGAATCGACATTCCCTGACCTAGGACTAAGCTGAACGCAGTAAAGGCAGTAAGCGAAATCGCGCAGCCAATCGCCATAGGTAAGTTAGCCCATAAACCCATGAGCAAAGAACCAAATGAAGCAATTAAACAGGTGGCGATAAACACGGCGCCGGGATCAAACCCCGCTTGGCCTAACATGTTTGGCACCACAATCACTGAGTAGACCATAGCGAGGAAGGTTGTGAATCCCGCAATCACTTCTTGGCGAACTGTGCTACCACGTTGTTGAATAGAAAAATAACGGTCTAGAAACGAACCAGAGGATACGGCTGTTGAACTCAATTGCTCAGACATAATATTGTTATACCTTGTGATCTCTTAAAATGGGGTCGGTACCAATTACCCTAAAACGCAATTGGCGACGCTGGCTGCGGCAGATTAGAGCCCCAAATCCATCAGACTTGGGTGAGAGATCCACATCATTTTCCTACTGTGGGAAAAATCCATGATCTGCAAGCAGTGATGCCTCGCGATGATTAAAAAGCCATTAACCATGTAGACGCAGCCGTTGTTGGCCGCGGATGATACTGGAATCTCCCAAAGATAGCTAAGACATCGCCTACACTTCGATAAAAAATTAGCGGCAAAAACTGAAATCTGTTGTTTAAAAAAACGCCTAAACCTATGTAATAACTGCTACTTAATATCACATTAATCACGATAAGAGTCTGCCAGTGCCGCGTAAACGTACGCTAACTTCACCCCCTCCTTCATCTCCCAATATTAGAATATGGCAAGTCAACCAAACCTTGATACTTAGTGTATTAATGTTACAGGGGTTGTAGTACAAGGAGCCACACTTACGCTTTATGTAACGAACACCTCGTCATTCACACCGCCTGCGTGAATATGCGATCTTGGTAGCTTTATTGAACAAAAAATTACTCTGCTTTTACAGCCACATCAATATGACTTATGCTTAGAGGCACTGATGGGACTACACTTAGCTGACTATGAAAGAAAAAGGATTGGGTATGGACGAAAGGCGTAAGTTTTCGCGGATTCTATTTGCCACGAGCGCACATCTACAGCAAGGTGGTGCACAGTGGGAGACGACCATTCTCGATTTGAGTCTAAATGGCGCCTTGGTTGAAGAACCGCAAAATTTTATTAATTCGGGTGATGCTATTACCCTCAGTTTTGCCTTACCAGAATCTGACATTGAGATCCGTATGGAAACTGAGTTGGTCCATCAAAAAAATGCCCAATTAGGTTTGAAGTGTAACTTTATCGATGTTGATAGTATCAGCCACCTAAAACGTATGGTGGAACTGAACCTAGGTGATGCTTCTTTGCTAAATCGTGAACTCATGTTGTTTATCGAAAAACACAATATCACAGATTAAGACACTCGCTCACAAACACAAACAGCGCCTAATGGCGCTGTTTTGCTTGCTGGTGTTAATCTCATTCGCGAGCATTTGATGCTAAATCGCTTCTAGCGCTTCGGATAACTTAGAAACACCCACCACTTCCATCCCAGCTGGAGGCTTTTTCGGCACATTGGCCTTGGGCACGATTGCTCGCTTAAAACCATGCTTAGCGGCTTCGATTAATCGCTCTTGCCCATTGGGCACAGGACGAATTTCGCCGGACAGCCCGACCTCACCAAAGGCAACTAAATCGCTAGGCAAAATATCACCGCGAAAACTCGATACCATTGCAAGCAGCAAGGTTAAGTCGGCACTGGTTTCCGTTACTTTCACGCCGCCCACCACGTTAACAAACACATCCTGATCCGACATCTGCAAACCACCATGGCGGTGCATTACGGCAAGCAACATGGCCAAACGGTTTGCATCCATACCCACAGCCACGCGGCGCGGGTTAGACATAGCTGAGTTATCCACCAGCACTTGCAGCTCCACCAACAAGGGCCGGGTGCCTTCCCAAACCACCATGACAAGCGAGCCAGATGATTCTTCTTCACCACGAGAGAGGAAGATTGCCGAAGGATTGGCGACTTCCTTTAAGCCGCGCTCGGTCATGGCAAATACACCTAATTCATTGATCGCGCCAAAACGATTTTTATGGGAGCGCAAGGTGCGGTAACGACTATCGCTATCCCCTTCGAACATCACAGAGCAGTCGATACAATGTTCCAATACCTTGGGCCCAGCCAAACTGCCATCTTTGGTTACATGGCCGACCATAATCACGGCAATGCCATTTTCTTTCGCAAAACGGGTTAAGTAAGAAGCGGATTCACGCACCTGCGACACACTGCCAGGGCTCGATGCCACATCACTCATATGCATCACTTGAATCGAGTCAACAACGATGACTTTAGGCAATTCTTTAAGGGCAACTTCGCAAATTTGCTCGACGCTGGTTTCAGACAACATCCGCAATTTATTGGTTGGTAAACCAAGGCGATGGGCGCGCATCGCTACCTGCTGCAACGATTCTTCACCCGTGACATACAGTGCAGGCATTTGCTCGGCCAAATGACACAGAGTTTGCAATAAAAGCGTACTCTTACCTGCGCCTGGATGTCCGCCAATCAAAATGGCAGAACCAGGTACAATCCCACCACCGAGCACTCGATCTAATTCGCCAAAATGACTCAAGATCCGCGGTAAGGCATTAAGATCGATTTGATCTAATGTCTTCACTTCATTGCTGCTTGCTCCGGCATAACCGACAAACTTAGTGCTGCGCCCAGGCGACGCTGCACCGAGCCTCACCTCAGTGATCGTATTCCATTCCTGACAAGCGCTACACTGCCCTTGCCAACGGGGAAAGTCTTGTCCACACTCATTACATACGTACGCCGTTTTATTCTTTGCCATAACTCATTAAAATCTGTATAAAATCAATTTAAGTAACTGCGAATACTGCCGACATAAGACTAACAGCCCAATACAAAATAAGCATTAAAAAGAACCCTACATGAGTCTAGATAACCATAGTGCACTCATCGAACAGCTCAAGCCATTGCTCATGGAACCTAACTTCCATGAGATTTTCCAGCAGCTGACGATAGATGAAACCAATTCGACCCGTTTTCTAGTGAAAATGGAACTCAGTCGTTTGGCTTCACCATGCACGCGAATTATCGATCTCAGGGATAAATCTGAGCTTCCTTGTGTTGAAGTGATGTTAGGTCAACAGCGACATTTTTTAGATGAACCCGCCAAAAACAGTATGCATGAGGCCATGTCACTGTTTCGCAACCAATATACCTTGGGAGTATACGAGTATGTGCTCAATGCTCACCAACAACGTCGGTTAAAGTTGCGCCAAAGTGTCACGCAGGTAGAGGCCGCAGAATCAGAGCCTTTTATGGTGCCCGGCGTGGTATTAGGCAGTTATTTCAACCGCACAGAAGAGCGGATGAATTACAGTATTCGCATCGCAGCATCGCAAACCGGTCGTGGTGAAGTACAAGGAATAACTGCAGATTTATCCGTAGGTGGTGCCCGTATTCGTCTTGCAGCCAACCATCCCTTCGATCTCGACCATCCCCTAAAAATAAAGTTACTGGAACTCAGTGAGGAATTTTACTATCCCGATCTCCAGCTCGGTGTTGACTATGAGGTTGTCGATAGCCAAACCAATGGCGAATATATTTGGTTAAGACTCAAGCGTATTGGGGGCAGCGAAGCCTTAAGTGAAATGCTTGGCAATTTAATCCGCGGCTACAAACTGCGTTACAAAGTAGATGTGAATGATGTGATAGTCACAGCAACAGGGCTTGGATTTGAGCGTCATTATTTACCCCACTTACCGCACTTACCTTTATATTTCAATACTCAAACGCAAGGTTTGAGCCACATGCTACTCAGCCGAGACAACCAGCAGATAGTACATTATTTTCAAGATGAAAATGATGTGAGCCAGTTACCAGCTATGCTGACACCAAGCCGTTTATCTGAGCTACTTAATCACCCTGAAAATCCCGACCATGGGCTATTTTTTAGCTTTACCTATAATGCCCAAGGTTGCTTATATTTTTACTCTGCCACCTTAGCAGAGCTTAAAGCTAAGGGCATGATGCCTTTATTTTTAGGCTTTGCATCGACCAAGCCCAGCTGGCGGATCTTCAAAGTCACCCAAGATAAAATTTATCATGATAAGGGTTATCGACGTGCGACCCTCCCAGGAGATGAAGCAAAATTTAGCCCATTGGTCGAACAACAATTATCACAATTTAGTCATTTGCTTCAGCTCATCGAAATCAGCAACGAAGATACCAGAGGCCATTACAAAGCTTGGCAAGACGATAGCAATGCCAACGCCCTAAAAACCTTTGGTCAACAAAGACTGACCACCAATCAAATTAAGTTAGTTTCCATGCAGTTTAGCGAGCGACGCCAAGAAGCGCGTTTCGCCTTTAAAACCTTAGTCAATGTGACTCAAGACAAGCACAAAGCCACGGGCATTACTTTAGATATTTCTAGCCGAGGCATGCAATTAACCTTGGATAATCCTGCAGATTTTTCATCAAATAAACCACTACTGTTAAGCTTCCCAAAGCTCCAAACCATTGCAGGCAAAACACAGCTAGATAACCTCCCCTACCGCTTAGTGCGTACCCGCAAGAATGGTGTAACCCTACATTTAACCGCCGTTATGGGTCATACGCCCCATGTTGGGGTCGAATTTTTAAATAAACTTATCGCCCATAACAAAGAAAAATTAGAGCAACTCACCGAAAACAATAGTGAAATCAAAGAACTTGCAGATGGTTTAAAAAATATTTTGATGCATGATTTACATTCTGTGCCCTATTTTGTTGAAAAAACGACAAAATCTGCCCAAGTCGCTTGTTTAGGCGTTGGTACACAACAGGATGAGATCAGCGATATTTTTGCCGCGGGCACCTCAGATACTCTGCAATATAATTTAGCGCCGCTGCTAAAAGACGGTTTTTTTAAGCGAGATATTCTCGAACCTATCCGTCAAATGAAACCTCAACAGGACATGGATTTTATTGAAGTGTTTATTCAGTTAATTCGTCAATCTCGCGGAAAAATCTTTTTAAAGTGCACTCTTGCAACTGAAATCGGTGGTGTCGAAGCACAGATAACCTTTATCAATCAGAGCAAAGCATTAGGCAGATTCCTCGCCCTACGGATTTATCGCGGCGCGACAGAGAAGCCTGACATGAACTACCTACGCCGTGAATTGGAATACATTAATATTCATGCAAACCATAAAGCTAAACAGTTAGAAGAACAGTTATGGCGTGTGATTGGTGTCGGCGAACTGTTAGATATTACCCAAGAAGTCGAATTAAGATACCCAGTACTTCATAAAAAGCAGTCTTAATTGTTCAATACCGCCAGATCAAAACTTAAATACCAATCCCTTATCTTAGGAAAATGATCACTGGTGGCATCTAAATGCGTCAGCATATCTGCATGGCCATAGTCATGCTTAAAGCCATTCTCCTTAGCGAGAAGCGTCGATTTAACCCGTTTAAAGCCACACTCTACGACCATATCCGCCACATCTTCTGGATGCCCCAACACAGTATCGTTTTGCCCTGAGATAAACCAAGCCGGTGGCCAATGAGCGCGCTTTGCCGCTTTCGCATAATCAAACCCATCATCGTGATCGATCCAATCGCCCCGCACCCAATCGATACTTTGAACTAATGAGGCACGGCTCTCATTGTCCATACCAATGCGCAGCTTATCGGCGGCGAGGTAACCTTGGCCCATCGCTAAACCTGGCGCTAAACGATTCCAAAAAACATCAACCATTAACCACTTTTTGAAGGACTTAACCCGAATTGTCCGTTTGCTACCGAAAGTAAGCAGTGAACGAACGCTTTGCTGCAAATCAGGATATCGGGCCAAACTACTCGCCATCAACACGCCGCCCCATGAATGGGCACACCAATGCACCTGCGAAGGCGCCACGGCTTTACGAGTCGTCTGCTCTTGGCAGACTTTTTGATGTAAATCGAGAATCGCCTGCTGCACTAAAGGTAACTGCTCGCGGATCACTTCCCCCTGCCCTAAGGTAAAATCACGATCGATTTTAGGCAAGCTGAGCCCTCTTCCTGCAGTATCCAGCACATACACCACAAATCCCGCCTTCACTAAATAACAACCAAGACCACGGCCACTCAGGCTATAAAACACCCGACCGTTAGACATAGCGCCATGGAGCATGAGGATAGGCGTTTTAGAAAAATCAGGCGCAGCCGGTAATAACTGGCGTAGATGCAGTTGACCATCGCGGTACGGCAGGTAGATTGAAGACTGTGAAATGGTCGAAATTGAGCCTTGGGCGAGCTGAGTCAAAATAAGTCACTGGTAGTTTATCAATATCCCTAAACTACCAGCTCATCAATAAAAGACAAGAGTCATTGCTCTAACTCAGTCTCTATCCAGACTTATATTTAAATAAATGAATAACCTAGATTTGTAGCAGATAAGGTAGAACCCGCAGGTCGAGATGGCGAATATTGGCATCCGCCGCCGCTGCCAGCTTAGGTTTGGCATGGAAAGCGATACCAAAATCCGCTGCCATCACCATAGGAATATCATTCGCGCCATCGCCGATCGCGACTCTTTGGCCTTTTGGAATTTGCCACTGCTCACTACAACGCTCAACCACATCTGCTTTAAACTGCGCATCCACAACTTTACCTGTTACTTCCCCCGCAAGTTTACCGTCAGTGATCACTAACTCATTAGCAAAGGCCGCATCTAAGTTTAGAAGCTGCCTTAAATGGCCAACAAAAGGCGTAAAGCCGCCAGATGCAACCACTAAACGCCAGCCATGGGATTTAAGTTCTAAAAGCATGGGCTCAAGCCCTGGCATCAAAGGCAAGTTGTCGCACAAGGTCGTGATAATACTGGCATCGGCGCCCTTAAGCTGTGCAACGCGCTGACGCAAACTCTGCTCAAAATCTAGCTCACCTTGCATAGCACGTTCAGTAATCGCCGCCACGCGCTCACCCACGCCTGCCATGACCGCTAATTCATCAATACATTCAATCTGAATCGCTGTGGAATCCATATCCATCACTAATAAGCCGGGATGATTCAAGCAAGGCAAATCAGCATGAATGACATGCAGTTCAGCTAAAGACTGCGGGAATGCCGCTAACTGCGCCTGAGAAGGCAAATTTACCAGTGCCAACTCGATACAATGTAAACCAACTTGTCGTTCGATATGGGCGATACCGATAACGTTAGACTGAGGTAATTGCGCTATCCATGCCGATATTGTCGCCTCTACCACGGCATCTTGATAAATAATTCGCACACGTGAAACACCAGCGGGGTTTGCTGACTCTTGATAACGTTCAAACACTTGCCCTTGGCGTTCAAACCTTGGGGAATGGTCAGAGACTAACCACAAAAAAAGCGCATCTTGGTTCAAGCTTTCCATCGGACTTAAATTCTCCAACTATCGGGCTCACTCAGAATCAATTATGATTAGGCAAGCGCTCTACATTTTAAGGGTCAAAGTGTTATATCTTAAAGGGCTAAAGAAAAGCCATAAAATCAGTAGACTGATCCAAATTGCCGCCGCATTCGCCTTAATATTCGGCTTAGTGCAATTGTGGCAAACAAGCCTACTACAAGGTCAGCTGCTTCTAAAGTCCCAAACTCAAAAGATGGCCAGATTACTGGTACAGCAAACCGCTTATGGTGCCGCACCCGCGCTACAACTGCAAAATGATGAGCAGTTGCAATGGCTCGCCAGCGCTTTAGTGGAAGATCCTAAGGTGATGTCCGCCGCCATCTTCAGTGACCAAGGCATGCGGCTATCCTTCGCTCAAAGCATCACTAAGGATGTAGTTGATCCTGACTCGGAAGAAATGAATTTGCTGCTAAGCAAATATCCTCCCTATGTAGAGCCCGTGATCCAAGAAGGGAAAAATCTAGGTTATGTCGAAGTCAGACTTGATACCAAGTTATTTTTCAACGAAATCAAAGAAGCCCATAATTTAAACATGGAGCAACAACAAATCATGCTGCTGGTTGCAGGCTTGATTGGTATGTTGCTTTCACGCTCTTTGTCTTTCAAACGTGCCGACTTCGACCGCCGTCGCTTTCGGGTTAAGTTGCGTCAAGCGCCGAAAAAACCTAAGAAACGATCCATAGCTGAAGAGCCATCAGAAAGTGTTAATGATGGTTTGGCGCAAGTGCTAACCGAAGATCAAACAGTGTCGACCACTGATAATCCACAAGAAAAAGTGGCTAAACCCACTAAGGCGCAAAAAGCAGTGACAGAGGCAAATACCGATAAGCTCACTCAGACCAGTGTGCAAACTAAGGCCGAAAAAACGTCAGAAAAATCATTGGAATTACAGGATAATACAGCAGTTGAAAACGCGGCAAACGATGCGGAACAAGCGGTACCTGTTAAGGTTAAACCTAAAGTAAAAAGTGTCCGTCGGGTAAAACACGCGACTAAAGCAACAGCCGCTGCGGCCGAAACCTCGACGCCAAAAACACCCAGTGAACCAAGTGATCTCGACACAGATTCAACAGGTTAATATCTATTTCGATAGATAAGGTAAATCACTAATCTATTGATAGCTAAGCTCTAGATAAGCCATAAACAAGCAATTTCTAATAACCAAACCATTAATAACAAAGTCGAATAGAACAGCCGCTAAAAATTGGCATAAAAAAGGGTTCGCATTGCGAACCCTTTTTCAGTAGCACACTCTTACAGCGTAACAGTTACAGTGTAATCGCCGCTTCTAATGTCATGATGATCATGTCATTGAATGTGGTTTGACGTTCTTCTGCAGAAGTCTTTTCACCGGTGCGGATATGATCAGATACAGTCACAACGCACAGGGCACGCGCACCAAACTCATGGGCAACGCCGTACAAACCAGCCGCTTCCATTTCTACGCCTAATACGCCCATCTTCTCCATCACGTCAAACATTTGTGGATCAGGAGTGTAGAACAGGTCCGCAGAGAAAATGTTACCTACGCGAACTTTAGTGCCACGAACTTTCGCAGATTCGATAACCGCATTCATCAGCTCATAGTTAGCGATAGCGGCAAAATCTTGGCCTTTAAAACGTAAACGGTTAACCGCTGAGTCAGTACATGCACCCATACCGATGATCACGTCACGTACTTTAACGTCAGTGCTGATCGCACCACAAGTACCCACACGGATCAGGTTCTTAACGCCGTAATCACGAATTAATTCAGTTGCATAGATAGAGCATGAAGGAATACCCATGCCAGAACCCATTACTGAAATACGCTTACCTTTGTAAGTACCAGTAAAACCTAGCATGTTTCGAACATCAGTCACTTGCTCAACATTTTCTAAGAATGTTTCAGCAATATATTTTGCACGTAATGGATCGCCTGGAAACAGCATTGTCTCAGCGAATGCGCCCTCTACAGCATTAATGTGTGGTGTTGCCATCGAAATAACCCCTGTTTATTTTATTAAGACTTAAGTCTTTGTTTACTGGCGGCAAATGTCAGCCGCCAAATCGAAATAAATGCTAATTTGCCTAAAGGAACGATTCGCCATAGGCCATAGGTTCAAGCTTAAAGTGGCTCGCAATAGATTGGCCGATATCGGCAAAGCTATTACGACGACCCAGCGATCCCGCTTTCAATCCAGCGCCAAAGGCTAATACTGGCACATATTCACGGGTATGATCCGTGCCTTGCCATGTTGGATCGCAACCGTGATCCGCCGTTAAAATCAGCAGATCGTCTTCACCTAATAATGCGAGCATTTCAGGCAAACGGGCATCAAAATATTCCAGCCCTTTGGCGTAGCCAGCAACATCACGGCGATGACCGTAGTGAGAGTCGAAATCAACGAAGTTAGTAAACACTATAGTGTTATCACCCGCAGATTTCACTTCGGCTAAAGTCGCATCGAAAAGTGCTTCTAAGCCGTTCGCCTTCACTTTTTTAGTGATACCACAGTAAGCATAAATGTCGGCAATCTTGCCTACACTCACCACTTCACCGCCAGCCTCTTTCAGCTTATCGAGTACAGTTTTTGCAGGTGGCGCGAGCGAATAATCCTTACGATTGCCGGTACGGGCAAAATCACTTGGACCAGTACCATCAAATGGACGGGCAATGACGCGACCTATGTTGTAAGGCTCTAACTCTTCACGGGTTATTTCGCAAAGACGATAGAGATTGTCTAAACCGAAGGTTTCTTCATGACAAGCGATTTGGAATACTGAATCAGCAGAGGTGTAGAAAATAGGCTTGCCAGAGCGCATGTGCTCTTCGCCTAACTCTTCTAAAATGGTTGTACCTGAGGCATGGCAATTACCTAAGAATCCATCCAGACCTGCACGGGCTAAGATCTTATCCGTCAGTTCTTTAGGGAAAGAATTTTGATGCTCGCTAAAATAACCCCACTCGAATAGTACGGGCACGCCCGCCATCTCCCAGTGACCGCTCGGCGTATCTTTACCCGAACTTAACTCTTGTGCATGACCATAAGCACCAATCAGCTCAACATTATCGCCAAAACCGGGTGCAAAGGCGCCAGTACTTTCCATCGCTGCATGGCCTAAACCTAAGCGCGCTAAGTTAGGTAATTTCAGCGGGCCTTCACGGCCAATATCGGCTTTGCCTTCGGCGCATGCTTTAGCAATATGACCAAAGGTATCGGAACCGACATCACCAAAGCTTGCTGCATCAGCAGAAGCACCGACTCCAAAGGAGTCCAACATCATAATAATGGTACGTTTCATAATTCTTCCTTAAAGATCCGATGCACGAATATAGGCATAGATCTCAGGTGTTTTTTCTGGAGCGGTTTCACCAATGTGAATCGCTTTTTTCACCGCAAGTTCAGCTTCCGCGAAGGCGGCTTCAGACTGTGCATGGATAACGGCAATCGGAGTCGATGAATCTACTTTATCGCCTAAAGCACACACTTGAGTTAAGCCAACACTATAGTCTAGTGCATCACCGGGCTTACGGCGGCCGCCACCTAAGGTCACAACCGCTAAACCTAATTCACGGGTATCCATGCTATAGGCATAACCTTGCATATCGGCAAAAACTGGGCGAATAATTTGTGATTGCGGTAGGTATTTATTGTAGTTTTCAACAAAATCGACTGGACCACCAAGACCCGACACCATCTTGCCAAAGAGTTCTGCAGCGCGACCATTATCGAGCACACGATTCAGTTTAGCGCGAGCGTCGGCTTCATTGCTTGCAAGACCGCCCAGAAGCAACATCTCAGCGCAAAGACCCATAGTGACTTCATATAAACGCGGGTTACGGTAAGCACCCGTTAAAAAGTCGATGGCTTCTTTCACTTCAACCGCGTTACCGGCACAAGATGCAAGCACTTGATTCATATCGGTAAGCAAAGCTGTCGTTTTAGTGCCCGCGCCATTAGCAACAGCTGCAATACTGCGAGCTAATTCTTCCGATGCTTCATAGGTTGGCATGAAAGCACCACTACCGACTTTCACATCCATCGCTAGCGCATCTAAATTACAGGCTAATTTCTTAGACAGAATCGACGCTGTGATGAGGGAAATAGATTCAACGGTGGCGGTATTATCGCGGATAGAATAGAAACGTTTGTCGGCAGGAACGAGATCACCTGTTTGACCAATAATCGCCACACCGGCTTCTTTAACCACTTTGCGGAATAATTCACTTGATGGCTCAGTTTGATAACCCGGAATGGCATCAAACTTATCGAGCGTGCCGCCCGTATGACCTAGGCCACGCCCAGAAATCATAGGTACATAACCACCACAAGCCGCAGCCATAGGGCCAAGCATAAGGCTAATCACATCGCCCACACCGCCAGTGCTGTGTTTGTCGATAACAGGGCCATTGAGTCCCAATGATTGCCAATTAAGTACAGTGCCAGAATCACGCATCGCTGTCGTTAAAGCGATTCTTTCATCCATATTCATGTCATTAAAGTACACAGCCATGCCTAATGCGGCAATCTGACCTTCTGAGACTGCGTTAGTAGTGATACCTTGAACAAAAAACTGTATTTCTGCGGAACTTAGCGCTAAACCATTACGTTTTTTACGAATAATCTCTTGAGCTAGAAACATGATACTGCCTCCAAGATAGACACTAACAACTCTGTCGCTAGTGCTTATCTTTGCAATGAAACATCAAAACTGTAGCAATATTACAAGTTCATACTATCGAAGTTTTGAGTTTGCCAAATAGATTTAGGTCACACTTAATTAGGCTCGCTATACGCTGATAGTATTAATCAGCGATAGTTTGCAATTAATAGCCTTGAGTTGGCTTAGGCGCATCAGCCAGTTCTAGTGTGTGCAGCAAGCTGTTTAGTAAACTTGAAGCACCAAATCTAAAGGTACGTGGTGAAACCCACTCAGCACCTAAAATACGCTCAGCAACACCAAGGAATTCAGCCGCTTGTGCAGCATCACGCACACCACCGGCAGGCTTGAAGCCTACTTGTGTATTCTTCTCGCTAATCACAGTTAACATGATTTCAGCGGCTTCAAGTGTGGCGTTTACAGGCACTTTACCAGTAGAGGTTTTAATAAAGTCAGCACCTGCATCGATTGAAAGCTCTGATGCACGGCGGATAAGTGCAGGATCAGCTAACACGCCAGATTCGATGATGACTTTTAACAAGACTTCACCACAGGCTTCTTTACAGGCTTTAACTAATTCAAAACCAATTGTTTCATTGCCTTCCATCAGTGCGCGGTATGGGAATACCACGTCAACTTCGTCGGCACCATAAGCAACAGCGGCGCGAGTTTCTAGCACAGCAATGGCAATGTCATCATTGCCATGGGGGAAGTTAGTCACAGTGGCAATTTGGATATCTTCAGCACCGATCTCATCTAACGTCTTGCGTGCAATCGGGATGAAACGTGGATAAATGCAGATAGCGGCAGTATTGCCCGCAGCCGTTTTCGCTTTGTGGCACAGGTCGATCACTTTTTGATCTGTGTCGTCATCATTCAAAGTCGTTAAGTCCATTAACTCAATGGCGCGTTGTGCTGCTTTTTTTAAATCAGTCATAATAGCTCTCCAAAATAAAAATTAAATGAATAGAAATCAGTCGCATAAAAGCAACGCTTGAGAGGTGGCATTATTTTGATTATTTTTATATGGCCGGGCCTTCAGGCGGTGCCGAGTAATTTGCTTGTACAAACTACCTTGTTGTAGGTATTCAATCTTGCCTAAGTCATAAAGAACAATAGGCATCCTGACACTTAAAATAACTTATAAGTGACCACGACTTGAATCCTTGAAGACCGGAAGAGAGGATACGAATAAAATCTTGCTCCTACTTTTCCGCGAAAAATCCATTTTAGCGCGAGAAAAACACAAACCTTTATATAAACCCACTTGTTAGCCTAATAGGCTTAGATAAAGACTCATGGTAAAACTAAAGATGGAGCCGCATAATGCGGCTCCAACAAGCAACTAGTATTACAAGAAATTAGAACTTGTAAGTAGCTGTGAAGTAATGTGCCCAACCAGTCGTATCTAGACCAAAAGTGCCACCGTCTTTAAGCAGGTAGACATCTTTAAAGCCTTTCAGACCATAACCCAGAGCGTAGTTATCTGAATGCCAATATAGGCCAAAGAACACGTTACCACCGTTAGAGGTAAAAGTCGTATTCTGATAAACACCATTTGTGTCATAGGCATTTACTTCATCAGCGCCAAATTGATAATCAACATAGCCTTGGAATGACAGGAAGCTCTTGTTATCAAAGAAGTAGAAAGGTTTGAACCAGTTAGCAGAAAACTGGTAACCATTCCAATCCTTAGCATTGATATCGTAAGTAGCATATAAGTTCATGCCAGTTTTACCTAACCAAGGCACCATAACGTCAGCACCAATACCCCAGAACGACATGTTTACATCGCCTGCGTTATTGATTTTTTGTGGGCCAGGATGATCCTCGACATCAAAAGAAATGCTTTGACCTTTAATTGCACCACCACCCCAGTTAAATAGAGTAGAGAAGTACACTTCTTGAATTGGACCCACTGAAAGATCTAATCCTGTGATTGCATCCAGTGAAAAACGTGGAGCAAATTTCATGAACATTTTGCTTGCACCAGCAACTTTGTCGCCAGAACCGCTGTTTGCTAAGTTGAATACATCAACATAACCATATAGGTCAACAACACCTTTACGGCCACCAAACTCCATTTCAAGGTAGTTATGTTCTGCATCGGCACCTGGAGCAATTGGGTGTTCATCAATTGCATACATAGCGTTGAACTGCATCCATTTGTAATCTGTTGCGTAGATATCAGAACGGTCAGCGGCAAATGCGTTGCCAGAGATTGCTGCTACTGCAGTAGCGGCTAAAGCTAAAGTTTTAACGTTTTTCATCATCAACCCCATTTATCTTGTTTGCTACCATCGAGGGTAGCGTTCTTTTTGTGGCGTTCGCATTCTACCTAGATTAAAAAAAATCTCAATAATCTAGCGTAAAATCACAAACACAAAATTCTTAATTGTGAACAAAGTCGCGACTTCTGCATTACGATTAATTAACGTAACCGTAGACTCACGACATTTAAGACAGAATAACAGCTACACTTCAGTTGCATTCTGTGTTTTTCAATTGGAGAAACTATTCACTACAGGAATCACTACTGGAAAATGGTTGAATTAACTTAGGCCCTGCCCTGCATGGTCAGGACCCAGTTAGTGGGGTTTCCCCCTACTGTTGCTACTTAGATAGCTAAGAACAAACCAGCAAGTGTTGCGCTCATTAAGTTAGCTAAAGAGCCGGCGATAACCGCACGAATACCCATTGTAGCTAAATCATGACGACGGTTAGGAGCCATAGCACCTAAGCCACCAAGCAGAATCGCGATTGAAGACAAGTTAGCGAAACCACACAGAGCAAACGAAATAATCGCTTGTGTTCTATGAGTCATCACAGCTTGAGTTTCAGCAACACATAACGGCAGACCTTTAACAACTTCAGCAGCTACTGCTGTACAAGCCGTGGCAGCATCAGAGATATATGGAGCAAAGTTTAAGTAAGCAACGAATTCGTTAACAATGATCTTTTGACCGATGAAAGAACCTGCTACTAATGCTTCATTCCAAGGCACACCGATAAGGAATGCTAAAGGCATAAACACATAGCCAAGGATCAGTTCAAGTGTTAAACCTTCAACGCCAAACCAACCGCCCACACCACCAATAATGCCGTTGACCATAGCGATCAAACCAACGAAGGCTAACAACATAGCGCCTACGTTTAAGGCTAAATGCATACCTGATGAAGCACCTGCAGCAGCGGCGTCTAATACGTTAGCTGGTTTGTCAGGATCTTCTGGTAAATCGCTCATGTCATTTTTAGCAGCTTCAGTTTCAGGGTGCATCAGTTTAGCCATTAATAGACCACCTGGTGCTGCCATAAATGAAGCGGCAACTAAGTATTCGATAGGTACACCCATCTGCGCGTAACCAGCCAATACTGAACCCGCGATTGATGCCAAACCACCCACCATGATCGCAAACAGTTCAGACTGCGTCATAGTTGGAATGAATGGACGAACCACTAATGGGGCTTCAGTCTGACCAACGAAGATGTTAGCTGTTGCTGACATAGATTCAGTACGGCTTGTGCCCAATGCTTTTTGTAAACCACCACCGATGATACGGATGATCCACTGCATAACGCCTAAGTAATATAGAACCGCAATCAGAGAAGAGAAGAACACAATAACGGGTAACACGTTAACTGCGAAGATAAAGCCAAGTTTGAAGTTAGCTAAATCACCAAACAGGAAACCGATACCGTTTTGTGCGTAACCAATAACGCTAGAAACCGCATCAGACATCCCTTTCAGAATGTCTTTACCAACTGGAACATACAGTACAAAACCACCGAAGGCAGCTTGGATAGCTAACGCGCCACCCACTGTACGTAAATTAATTGCTTTTTTGTTATTCGATAGGAGGAAACCTATCGCAAGTAGGGTGACCACCCCTACTAAACTCATTAATATATCCATTAACCATCACCCTATTGTTAACACTTTTTAATTATGTTGTTAATCAACCTATTTCCGAGTCAGATTATACCCGAGGCAAAGTCGAAAATCGTCGTTTTGATCATATTTTTGGAGTTTAATTTCAATCGCTTAGTGCAGAATGCTAGTGCGACCTACACCTGTTTATTTAAAAATAGCTAAAGGTCAAACAGTTGCATTGCATTCGACACCAAGTGTTCTGATATTAGAACACTTGATTTTTTTTGCAAATTGGCAATTTTGTCTATAAAAAGAACAAGGTTAGCAGGCTGGTTACGTTTTTCAGTAACATTTATCGGTGTCATTGCAGGAGAGTCAGTCTCAAGTATGAAGTGCTGAAGTGGTAATTCGCTGACAGTTTTGAGCAATTTTTTGGCATTAGGGTTCATAATCAAACCACCAATTCCCAGCTTAAAACCTAATTTGATATATTCCAGTGCAATTTCAGTACTGCCAGAAAAAGCATGTATCACACCGCCTCTAGGCAATTGATACTTTTTCAAACACCCTAAAACCTCTAAATGTGCTTTTACGCTATGAATAATAACTGGCAGATTAACAGACTTAGCTAAAGCTAATTGTGCCTCAAAAAATGCGAGCTGCTGAGGCCACGTTGAGGAATAGAGCTTATCTAAGCCACATTCACCAATAGCAACAAAGCGAGGACATTCTAGTAACGCCGAAACTTGAGATGTTAATGCTAAGATCCCAGCATCAACATCCTCTGGACAAAACCAAGGATGAATACCAAGGGCAAAATAAGTTTGGTATTGTTCGGCAACGGCGAGCTGTTTGTGCCAGTGCTGCGGTGACACACCGGGAATAATCAGATTATCTACGCCAACACTGTGCATTCGCAACACCACATCGTCGCGGTCAACATCAAACTCGGCAAAATCCAAATGGGCGTGGGTATCTATCACAGTAAATGCCTCACTCTGCGGTCGATTTACCAATTGAATGAGGTTCAGGTGGTGATACGGTTTCGTCAACCACCAAAGCTTTGGCGCATTTTACCGCTAATGGAGGATCTTCAAGGCGTGGCATGCAACAGCGACGATTTTCAGGTGTCAGCCCCATTCGGTCACACCAATGAATATAAGCCTGCCATGTTTTTGTGATCCAATTCGCCATCATTCACATCCAGAACCGATTTTTAATTTTCATTAGATACAAAAATGGCGGTGAATTCACCGCCATTTCAACCACTATTCTAGACCGAACCCTATTAATGTTCGCGGGTTTTCGCAAACTCAATATCAGGATATCTTTCCATCGAAAGATTAAGGTTAACCATAGTTGGCGCAATATAGGTTAAGTTATCGCCACCATCGAGAGCCAAGTTTTGGCTACACTTACGGCGGAACTCTTCAAGCTTACGCTCATCCTTACAATAAACCCAGCGAGCTGTCGACACACTAATACCTTCGTAAATAGCTTCGACGTTATATTCACTCTTCAGACGACCAACAACTACTTCAAACTGCAGTACACCCACAGCGCCAACAATCAAATCGTTAGTATCAATTGGGCGGAATACCTGCACAGCGCCTTCTTCAGACAACTGTACTAAACCTTTTAAGAGTTGCTTCTGTTTAAGCGGATCGCGCAAACGAATACGGCGGAACATTTCAGGGGCGAAGTTAGGTACGCCAGTAAAACGGAATTTTTCACCTTGGGTAAAAGTATCGCCAATACGGATAGTGCCATGGTTATGTAAACCGATGATATCGCCAGGGTAAGCTTCTTCAGCACGCTCACGATCGCCCGCCATAAAGGTCAATGCATCGCTAACGTTAACATCTTTACCAATACGCACATGGTGCATTTTCATGCCTTGCTCGTAACGGCCTGAACAAACACGCATAAAGGCGACACGGTCACGGTGTTTAGGATCCATGTTTGCTTGGATCTTGAACACGAAACCGGTGAATTTTTCTTCATCAGGCATGATAACGCGTGTATCGCTTTCGCGCGGTAATGGCTTAGGTGCCCACTCGACGATGCCGTCAAGAATATGGTCCACACCAAAGTTACCTAGCGCAGTACCGAAGAACACTGGCGTCAACTCGCCTTTCAAGAAAGCTGCATGGTCAAATTCATGCGACGCGCCACGTACTAATTCCATCTCATCACGCAAATCAGCGGCATAACTGCCAATCGCTTTCTCAAGATCAGGATTATTAATGCCTTTAATTACACGACGCTCTTGGATCGTGTGTCCCATACCGCCTTGATACAAGACCACTTCATCACGTAGTATGTGGTAAATACCTTTGAACTCTTTACCGCTGCCAATAGGCCAAGTAATAGGTGCACAGGCAATATTCAGCACGCTTTCGACTTCATCCATCAGATCAATAGGATCACGGATATCGCGGTCGAGTTTGTTCATAAAGGTCACAATCGGCGTATCACGCAGACGTGTCACTTCCATCAACTTGATCGTACGGTCTTCAACACCCTTAGCAGAGTCGATCACCATCAAACAGGAATCAACGGCCGTCAGAGTACGATAAGTATCTTCAGAGAAGTCTTCGTGACCAGGCGTATCTAGTAGGTTAACAAGGGCGCCACCATAGGGGAATTGCATCACAGACGTAGTAATAGAAATACCACGGTCTTTTTCCATTTCCATCCAGTCAGACTTAGCATGCTGACCCGATTTTTTGCCTTTAACCGTTCCCGCTTTTTGCAAAGCGTTTCCGAATAACAGCACTTTTTCGGTAATGGTTGTTTTACCCGCGTCGGGGTGCGATATGATCGCGAAGGTGCGACGTTTATCGACCTCTACTTTATTGCCTGACATGTTAACCTATGCACTTGTATCGCTAAAAAGGCGCAAATTATAGCGCCTCAGTTCGAGCTTGGCTAGGCAAAGCCCGAGATGAACTCGGGCTGAGAGAGGTTATTTTGTGGCTTCGAGCAAACCTTTGACTTTGGCGAGTTCAATACGCGCATATCTATGTTCGACAAAATCATAGATATTGGTTGCCAATGCTAAGCGAAAATAGTTTGCAGCATCTTGATATTGCTTAGTTTCTATCGCCATTTTTGCAAGGTAAAAATAAGCTTCACATAAACGTTCAGCATATTCTTTCGGATATGTTAAGCCTACTTTAGCGGCAGAAAACACCTCATCACGGCTTTTTTTACCTAAATAATAATCGACGATAACGGTCGCCCAAGCATCATTTTCTAAATTCTGACGATGCTGCGCTAACTGTTTTTTAGCTTCAACAGAGTCAGCTTTCAAATCAATCAAATACAGCCATAATGCCCGATAACCGTCTTTATTATCGCCTGCATAAAACGCCTGCATATCTTTAGTCGCTAAATCAATACGGTCGCCATAGTACAAAGCAATACCGCGATTCAAATAGGCATAATCATAATTAGGTGCTAACTCTAATACGCCATCGAAGGCTTCATAGGCGCTGTCGTATTCACCTTCTTGGGTGTAATAAATTCCAAGGAAATTATAGGCATCAGCAAGATCAGGCTGAAGTTTTAACGCTTGCATAAAATCAATCCGTGCGAGCAGTCTTAAGCCCACACTGTCGTAAATCACACCACGATCGTAATGAAATCTGGCTCTCTGTTCATTCGTCAGTTCGACCGTAGCCAAAATCTCGTTGAGTTTTGCCAGTGTCACTTCGACTTTATAATCAGGCATAACTGGCGCGACAACCAATTTACCTTCAACATCATTATGGTTATCTAAAGGAGACTGGGTGGTTGCGCATCCGGCTAACAACAGACTGGCACTCGCCAGCACAGCAACGACAGCGGTTCTAATTTTAAGACTCATCCATTTCTACCTTTTTAGATTCCCAACATACGCAGAAGAATCTTCATGATAGCAATCCCACCACAGGACCGCTATTAGGGAATTAAGATTAATACTGACTTTCTTAATGCTAAAACAAAAAAGGAGATCATTTGATCTCCTTTTGATGCAATCACTTAAAAAGTGTGTGCCTATAAATAAGTCAAAGACTCATTATTCAGCAGCAGCTTCTTTCGTTTGTGCTTCTTTAATTGACAGACGTACGCGGCCTTGACGATCCACTTCCATCACCTTAACGGCAACTTCTTGGTTCAGCTCAAGGTGATCAGACACGTTAGCAACACGTTCATCACTGATTTGTGAAATGTGTACTAAACCGTCTTTGCCCGGCAGAATGTTCACGAACGCGCCGAAATCAACGATACGGATAACCTTACCATTGTAGATACGACCCACTTCAACTTCTGATGTGATTTCTTCGATACGACGGATAGCTTCTTTAGTTGCTTCGCCGTTTGAAGAAGCGATTTTCACAGTACCATCATCTTCCAGTTCAATCGTAGTGCCCGTTTCTTCGGTCAGAGCACGGATAACTGCGCCACCTTTACCGATAACGTCACGGATTTTTTCTGGGTTGATCTTGATAACAGTGATACGTGGAGCGTGATCAGAAATATCATCACGGTGTGAACCAATCGCTTGATCCATCACGTTTAGAATATGTACACGTGCACCATAGGCTTGTTGCAGTGCGATATCCATGATTTCTTTAGTGATACCTTCGATCTTGATATCCATCTGCAGTGCAGTAATACCATCACGCGTACCCGCAACTTTAAAGTCCATGTCACCTAAATGATCTTCATCACCTAAGATGTCAGAAAGAACAACGAAATCATCGCCTTCTTTCACTAGACCCATAGCGATACCCGCTACAGAAGTCTTGATAGGTACACCGGCATCCATCAGCGCGAGAGAAGTACCACATACTGACGCCATAGAGCTTGAACCGTTAGATTCAGTGATTTCAGATACAACGCGTACGCTGTATGGGAATTCAGCCGCTGAAGGCATAACAGCGTTAATACCGCGCCAAGCTAACTTACCATGACCGATTTCGCGGCGCTTAGGTGATCCCACCATGCCTGTTTCACCAACAGAGTATGGAGGGAAGTTATAGTGCAGCATGAAACGGTTAGTGCGCTCGCCCATGATGCTGTCGATCTTCTGTGCATCACGTTCAGTACCTAAAGTACAAGTTACCAACGCTTGAGTTTCGCCACGAGTGAACAATGCGCTACCGTGAGTACGTGGCAATACGCCCGCTAACACACTTAAGGCACGGATCATGTCTGGTTCACGACCATCAATACGTGGCTCGCCACGGATGATGCGACCACGAACCACTTTCTTCTCTAAGCTACCCAGTAAGTTGTCAACTTCACGTAAATCAACGCTTGGATTGCTCGCTAACAAGGCTTCTTTTGCTGCTGCTTTAACAACAGAAACTTGAGCATAACGATCTTGTTTAACTTGGATTTTATACGCATCACCTAAACCAGCTTCAGCAAGCTCTTTGATTTGGGCAACTAAATCGGCATCTTGCGTTGGTGCAGTCCAATCCCAAGTTGGTTTACCGGCTTCTGCTTTAAATTCAGCAATCGCCTTGATAACCACTTGTTGTTGATCGTGACCGTAAACTACAGAACCTAACATCACTTCTTCTGGTAATGCTTGGGCTTCTGATTCCACCATTAATACTGCACCAGCAGTACCAGCAACCACTAAGTTCAGTTGACTGGTTGCAAGTTGTGCAACACTTGGGTTCAACACGTATTCGCCATCAATGTAACCCACACGTGCAGCACCTAAAGGACCGCTGAATGGAATACCAGAAATAGCCAGTGCCGCAGAAGTACCGATCATGGAGATGATATCTGGCTCGATTTGTGGATCGACAGATACTACGGTAATGATAACTTGAACTTCGTTTTTGAAACCATTAGGGAAAAGAGGGCGAATTGGACGGTCGATCAGACGAGCGATTAATGTCTCATCTTCTGAAGGACGGCCTTCACGCTTAAAGAAACCACCAGGAATTTTACCCGCTGCGTAGGTTTTTTCTTGATAGTTAACAGTCAGAGGGAAAAAGTCACGGCCTGCATCTGCATCTTTTTTACCGACAACAGTGACTAACACTGTCGTGTCACCCATACTCGCTAAAACGGCTGCATCAGCTTGACGCGCTATAACACCTGTTTCCAGGGTGACTGTATGTTGACCATACTCAAAACTCTTTACAATAGGATTCACGTGACCCATTCCTTAATTAATGACCTTGAATTACGCGCGTAAGTATACTGCAATTCGGATCAATAGATAAAGAGCAGATAATGATGACAAATACGTAACTTTTCACTAAAGTGGTTAAATCAACAAAGAGTTGCGGTTTATATTGATACGGAAAATCTCGCCGATGGTGAATAATTATCATGAAGGATGCGCCCGATGACAGGCCGTTTTAAGTCACTGACGTGGAAACAAACTAACCTAGTCGTATTTACTGCCCTATTTTTTGCCATTGCCATTTTTATTGTTGAAATCGCTTTAGTCGTCGTATCAACCAAACAACAACTCACGACCACTCAGCAAGAACTCCTTGATTCAGTTGAACAACCTGCAGCAAATGCCGTATGGGCATTAGATGATAATTTAGCCCGTCAAACTTTAGAGGGTGCCATCAAAGTCGAACATGTTGGCTCGGCGGTGATTGAGCTGGACGATGGCTCAATGTTTGTTTCTGTCAGTAATAATAAGCAGAATAACTCACAGACTTTTATCAGTTTAAGTAATAAATTATTTGATGATCTCAAAGAAATTTCTCGCCCTTTGTATAGGCCTTTTTATTTTGAAGGTACCCAACAACAGCAACTCATTGGTACATTAACAGTTTTCTACGATACCCAAGAACTAACAAACACCCTCTTCTCGCAGTTAAGATTTAGTTTTTTTGCTACTCTCGCTCGTGCACTCTTACTCACCTTAGTGCTGTCCGTGGTATTCCATCGCTTCCTGACTCAGCCTATCGCACGCATCAGTGAGGCCATCGATAAGATCGAACCCGACTCACCGGACGAAAATCTCTTACCTATGTCCAACGCGCATAAGGATGATGAACTCGGCCTAGTGACCTCGAAATTCAACCAAATTCTTATCCAATTTAGCCAAACGCAATCCAAACTGCGCAAAATGGCGACCCGAGATCCGCTAACTGGCTTACCGAACCGCACACTATTGCTTGAAACCATTGCAGTCACTATCCAACGCTCGCGAGTACACAAACGCAGCTTTGCATTGATGTTTATCGACTTAGACCGTTTTAAGAATATCAACGATTCCCTTGGCCACGCATTAGGCGATCAATTCCTCGCTCGTATCGCCCGCATTCTCGAACGCTTCGTTGGTGATAAAGGCACAGTTTCCCGCTTAGGTGGCGATGAATTTGTTATTCTGGCCGATACAGTTCACACCCCAGACCAAGCAGCAGATTTTGTAGATAAGCTACTGCTCCAGCTCAATGTCCCGATTCAATTAAATGAACATGCAATTCATCCTGCGGCATCGATTGGGATTTCTATTTATCCCGAAGACGGTAACAGCGCTGAAGATTTGATCCGTCACGCTGACATTGCCATGTACAGCGCGAAAGCTGCAGGCTCGAATCAATGGGCCTTCTTCAAACAACAGATGACTGAGCGAGCAGCAGTTCGTTTACGCACTGAAGCATCTTTACATGATGCATTAAAAAACAATGAATTTTTACTGTATTTCCAACCGAAACTTGATCTGCAAACAGGCAAAGTCATCGCCTGTGAAGCCTTGATCCGTTGGCAAAAAGACGGACGACTCATCAGCCCCATTTCCTTTATTCCCGTGGCGGAAGAGACAGGTATCATCATTCCTATAGGTCGTTGGGTGATAGAGCAAAGCTGTAAAGTACTTAGGGAATGGCAGAAAAAATATAACTATGCCATCCCAATTGCAATTAATGTTGCCTCACAGCAATTTGCCGATGCTAGTTTAGTTCCCGATATCAAACAGATGGCATTACGCTATCAAATCCAACCCGAATTACTGGAAATTGAAATCACTGAAACCTCGTTGATGAACGACATTGAACTCGCTATCGCTAAGCTTGAACAATTGAAATCAGCCGGATTTGGTATTGCAGTCGATGACTTTGGCACAGGGTATTCTTCACTCTCTTACCTGCGCCATTTGCCTATCACTACCATGAAAATCGATCGTTGTTTCGTTTCCGATCTACCAGGGGATAGCGCAATTGCATCGACCATTTTAATGTTGGGAAAGCAGCTTAATTTGACCATTGTGGCCGAAGGCATTGAAAATGAGCAGCAATTGGATTGGTTGAAAGAAAATCAGTGCCAAGTCGGCCAAGGTTTCTATTTTAGTCAGCCTCTACCCCAAGCAGAATTTGAAGCGCTGTATATAGCAACACAAACAGCAACAATAAGCAGTCTTGATGGTTTACGTGGGGCTTAGGATATTTACATTGGCACTTAAGTTTCGATTCGATGCTTAATCACATCAAGCTAAGCATAACGGACCTAAACATTAGACTGATTTTGACTGTAAATTCTTTATATCTCTCGTTTACACAATAAATATTCTGTTGAATTTTAGACAATAAAAAAGGAGGCTAAGCCTCCTTTTTCACGTTAGTCGACGCGAAATTAACGACGTAGACCTAACTTTTGGATCAGAGCAGTGTAACGTGCTAAATCAGTACGTTTCAGGTAAGCAGTTAACTTACGACGTGAGCTAACCATACGTAACAGACCACGACGTGAGTGGTGATCATGAATGTGCTCTTTGAAGTGATCTTGCAAATGGTTGATTTGCGCAGTTAACAAAGCAACTTGAACTTCAGTTGAACCAGTGTCGTTTTCACAACGGCCAAAATCAGCCAAAATTTTTGCTTTTGCTTCAGGACTTAGTGACATGTATATCTCCAAATAAATAATATGAATCTCTAGCCGATCACTAACTCAGCCAGAGGGCGCGCTATTTTACCCATAAACCCACCCTAGCGCAATAAAAGGCAGGGACTAATGCATCAACTAATTTAATCATTTGTCGATGGATAGCGGGCTAATGCGTTTCTGCAGGTTCGTCATGGATAACAATGAGTCGTTTCGGCGCTAATAAGCCATCTTCGTTCATTGTGCCAATCCCCACAAATCGGCGAATGTCACCTAAAGTGATACGTACCAACTCATCGGTTTTCAATTCTGCATTAACCGGTACCCGAACCACTTGACCTTGCATTAAGTAAGGAGCTATCGCATCCGGCACATTCACCTCTGGGAAATCGGCCACGGCCGTGTCCATAGGCAATAACAGAGGGTCGAGTAATACGCTCGGATCTATCTGTTGTTCATGTGCTTGAGCAACTAGCGCTTCAAGTTGTTCTAAAGTGACCATTCTGGCATAGGGATACTGCGCAACTTGGGTGCGGCGCAGCATAATCACATGGGCGCCACAACCGAGCATCTCACCGAGATCGTCTATGATAGTGCGAATATAAGTGCCCTTAGAACAATGAATGTCTAAGGTCAGCTCATCGCCTTCAAGACCGATGAAATTTAGCTCAAATACCGTAATAGGGCGAGATTCACGCGGCACTTCTATGCCTTCACGGGCATATTTATACAGGGGCTGACCCTGATATTTCAGCGCGGAATACATAGAAGGCACTTGCTGAGTTTCACCACGGAAGAAATCAAGCGCGGTTAATAACTGCGCCTCGGTAAAATCAATGGCGCGGGTTTGCACCACTTCACCATCGGAATCACTGGTATCTGTCCGTTCGCCAAGCTTTGCAGTGACTAAATAGCGTTTATCGGCATCCAATAGATGCTGAGAAAACTTAGTCCCTTCGCCTAAGCATACAGGTAACATACCTGTCGCTAACGGATCGAGTGCGCCCGTATGCCCAGCTTTATTCGCATTAAAAAAGCGCTTTACCCTTTGCAATGCAAAGTTAGAACTCATGCCAGTGGATTTATCCAGCAGCACTATCCCATCGATAAAACGACCTTTTGGACGACGAGCCATTAATCTTTACCTTCCGTTTCATCTGCGTCATCAGCAATATCATCACCTAAGACTTCATCTTCAACCGATGCGTCTTCGCTGCCAAATTGCTGTTGCTTCGCTTTGTCTTGGTTGATCACTTGGCTAACTAAGTTAGACATGCGCATACCTTCAACTAGCGAGCTATCGTAGATAAAACGCAGTTCAGGCATGACACGCAGCTTCATACGACCCGCCACTAAAGTGCGGATATAAGGAGCTGCGCTGATCAAAGCGTTTAGCTTTTCTTGAACGACAGCTTTGTCTTCTTCGAAAAAAGTCACAAACACTTTGGCATAGCTGAGATCGCGAGAGACGTCGACGTCATTCACAGTCACAAAGCCAATACGAGGATCTTTCATGTCGCGCTGTAGCACTTGAGCAAGTTCTTGCTGAAGCTGCTGAGCGATTCGACGAGTACGACTGAATTCTTTTGCCATAATATTTCTTACCATAGCTTAAATTGATAAGGGCGGCTAAAGCCGCCCTTAATATCGTTACAGAGTACGAGCAATCTCGACGGTTTCGAATACTTCGATTTGGTCGCCTACGCGAACATCGTTGTAGTTCTTAACGCCAATACCACATTCCATACCATTGCGAACTTCAGCAACGTCGTCTTTAAAGCGACGTAGCGATTCGAGTTCACCTTCGTAGATAACAACGTTATCACGTAGTACGCGAATTGGCGCGCTACGCTTGATGGTACCTTCGGTCACCATACAGCCAGCAATTGCACCCAGCTTAGGTGACTTGAACACATCACGAACTTCAGCCAGACCGATAATTTGTTGTTTGAACACAGGAGACAGCATACCTGTCATCGCTGCACGCACTTCATCAATCAAATTATAGATAACGCTGTAGTAACGTAAATCAACACTTTCACTTTCGATAGTCTTACGGGCTTGTGCATCGGCACGTACGTTAAAGCCAACCATGATAGCGTTAGAGGCTGCCGCTAAGGTTGCATCCGTTTCAGTCAGTGCACCCACACCGCGAGCGATGATGTTCACTTTCACTTCGTCGGTAGACAAACCTGTTAACGAATCAGTAATCGCTTCGAGTGAACCTTGTACGTCTGCTTTAAGAACGATGTTCAGTTCTTTCACTTCGCCGTCTGTCATGTTCGCAAACATGTTTTCTAGCTTAGATTTTTGCTGACGTGCCAGTTTCACATCACGGAACTTACCTTGACGATACAGGGCAACTTCGCGAGCTTTACGTTCGTCACGAACGACTGTTGCTTCATCACCTGCAGACGGAACGCCTGACAGACCTAGAATTTCAACAGGAATAGATGGACCCGCTTCAGTGATTGAACGACCGTTTTCGTCTTTCATTGCACGAATTTTACCGTACTCAAGACCACACAGAACGATATCACCTTGGCGCAGCGTACCTTCTTGAACCAGAATCGTAGCCACAGGGCCGCGACCTTTGTCCAATTGTGATTCAATGACCACACCGGCAGCCATACCATCACGTACCGCTTTCAGTTCGAGAACTTCAGCTTGCAGTAAGATACCTTCTAACAGTTCGTCAACACCTTCACCTGTCTTAGCTGAAACGAAGGCAAACATGTTGTCTCCACCCCAATCTTCAGACATAACACCGTGTTGTGACAATTCGCTCTTAACGCGATCGATATCCGCTTCCGGTTTATCCATCTTGTTCACAGCCACGATTAATGGCACGTTACCAGCTTTAGCATGTTGAATAGCTTCGATTGTTTGCGGCATTACACCGTCATCGGCAGCAACAACTAGCACAACAATATCCGTTGCCTTGGCACCACGGGCACGCATTGCGGTAAACGCGGCGTGACCAGGAGTATCAAGGAAAGTGATCATGCCATTTTCAGTTTCAACATGGTATGCACCGATATGCTGAGTAATACCACCGGCTTCGCCAGCAGCCACTTTAGCGCGGCGAATGTAGTCGAGTAACGAAGTCTTACCGTGGTCAACGTGACCCATGATAGTCACAACTGGTGCACGAGATTCTAGCTTGATGCCATCTTCATCATCACGGTCTTGTAGCACTTGGTGCTCAAGTTCGTTTTCACGGATAAGCACAACTTTGTGACCCATTTCTTCAGCAACTAGCTGGGCAGTCTCTTGATCTAACACTTGGTTGATCGTGACCATAGAACCCATTTTCATCATCTGTTTGATGATTTCAGTCGCTTTCACTGCCATTAAATGCGCAAGTTCAGAAACAGTAACAGTTTCACCGATACGCACATCACGGCTCACTGCTGCCACTGGCTTATTGAAGCCATGCGCCATAGACTCAGGTGCAGTACTGCGGTTACGCATGTGCTTTTCACGGCCGTCACGGGCATCTTTGCCGCCACGTTTTTTCGCGTTGCTCTTGTTACGAGCACGACGTCCGCGTTTTTCTTCATCCAGATCAGAAGTATCTTCAGCAGCACGAGCTACTTTAGATGTCGTGATGTGATGATCACCGTTTTTCTCGGCTTCTAAACGTTGGCGCTCTTCTTCGGCCCAGCGCTTAGAATGTTCTTCAGCGAGTAAGCGAGCAGTTTCTGCCGCTTTAGCCGCTTCTTCGTCTTGCTTACGTTTGGTTGCCGCTTCTTGCGCCGCTTTCAAACGTTCAGCTTCTAGACGAGCCGCTTCTGCTTCTGGTGACATATCTTTAACCACTTTCACTTCGGCTGCTGCTTTAGCTTTCGCCTTAGCTTCTGCTTCCACTTTTGCCTTAGCATCTGCTTCAGCTTTCACTTTTGCTGCCGCAGCAGCTTCTGCTTCGGCCTTTGCTTTTGCCAAAGCTTCTGCTTCGGCTTTCGCTTCTTCTTCAGCCTTCAGAGTAGCCTCATTAGCATCACGCTTAACGAAAGTTCGTGTTTTACGAACTTCAACTTTAACATCTTTAGATTGACCACCATTACCGGCCACACTTAGGGTCGATACGGTTTTACGCTGCAGCGTCATTTTCGTTGGCGCATTTTCGCCACCGTGCTGCTTTTTCAGATAATCCAGTAACTGCTGCTTTTCAGCTTCAGTCACTTTATCAGCTTGGCCTTTCTTAATTCCAGCCTGAGAGAATTGCTCAATCAGACGTTCAACACTTTTACCCACTTCCGTGGCCAATTTCTCTACGGTAGTATCTGCCATCAGTTAAATCCCCCTGTTGATCGACTTATGCTTCTTCGCCAAACCAACAGATATTGCGGGCTGCCATGATGAGCTCACCTGCTTTTTCTTCTGTCAATTCTTCAATTTCGATCAAATCATCAATGCCTTGTTCAGCCAAGTCTTCTAGAGTCACAATACCTTTGCTAGCGAAAACATAGGCTAAGTGTCTTTCAACACCTTCAAGTGCTAGCAACTCTTCACTTGGCTCCACACCATCCAGTGCTTCTTCAGTAGCGAGAGCTCGAGTTGAGATCGCCGCTTTTGCACGTTCACGTAAAGCTTCGACGAGATCTTCGTCAAAACCGTCAATCGCCAATAGTTCAGACACAGGCACATAGGCAACTTCTTCGAGCGACGTAAAGCCCTCATCTGCCAGTACTTGTGCAAAATCTTCATCGACATCCAGTGAGTTAACAAATAAATCAACCACCTTGGCACTTTCTGCCTGATGTTTCTTATTCATATCTTCCACTGTCATAACGTTCAGAACCCAACCAGTCAGTTGTGTTGCTAAACGTACGTTCTGGCCATTACGTCCAATGGCTTGTGCCAAACTATCGGCTTCAACAGCGATATCCATAGAATGGTTATCTTCGTCGACTATGATAGAGGCAACATCGGCTGGCGCCATGGCATTGATCACGTATTGTGCTGGATTATCATCCCACAACACGATATCAACACGCTCGCCACCCAGTTCATTCGAAACGGCTTGTACACGCGCACCACGCATACCCACACACGCACCGATAGGATCGATACGGCGATCATTCGACTTAACGGCGATCTTAGCGCGAGCGCCTGGATCACGAGCAGCGCCCATGATTTCAATCAGTTCGTCAGCGATTTCAGGCACTTCAACACGGAAAAGCTCGATCAGCATTTCAGGCTTAGTACGGCTTAAGAATAACTGTGCACCACGAGCTTCTGGACGTACTGAGTACAATAATGCACGCACACGGTCACCAGGGCGGAAAGATTCGCGTGAAATTAAGTCTTCACGGAACAATACGCCGTCAGCGTTATTACCTAAGTCAACCACTACGCTCTCGCGAGTCGCTTTTTTGACCACACCAGTGATTAACTCACCTTCTTGATCTTGGAACTGCTCAACCACTTGCGCACGTTCAGCTTCACGTACTTTCTGTACGATCACTTGCTTAGCGGTTTGAGTGGTAATACGGTCAAACACCACTGACTCGATATCGTCTTCGATAAACTCGCCAGGCTGGATGTCCGGATTTTCGTAACGTGCCGCTTCTAACGTGATTTCACGATAAGGGTTTTCTAACGCTTCACCGTGATCATCAACTACCATCCAACGACGGAAAGTATCATAACCACCGGTTTTACGGTCGATAGCAACACGAACGTCAATATCACCTTCGTACTTTTTCTTGGTTGCTGTGGCCAGAGCAATCTCTAGCGCTTCAAAAATTTTCTCGCGTGGAACGGCCTTTTCATTTGAAACCGCCTCAGCGACTAGCAGAATCTCTTTATTCATCTCGTCTTGCCTCGTTCACCTTGAAACCATCAAAACTTAGCGATTAAGTTGCCTTTGCGGATATTATCCAATGCGACAACTAACTCTTTACCATTCACTTTCAGCGAGAGCATTTGCCCGTCGACCGCAGTGATGGCGCCTTTTAAATTACGACTGCCGTCAACCGGCATAGTCAATTGAAGCTTTACATCCTCGCCTACATAGCCCGCGTACTGCTCAGCAGTAAATAAGGGTCTATCTACGCCTGGCGAAGAAACCTCTAGGGTATATTCTGTAGAAATAGGATCTTCAACATCGAGTACAGCACTGACTTGGCGACTTGCATTGGCACAATCTTCAATATTGATACCATTCTCACCATCAATGAACACTCGCAGTGTGGAATGCTTACCCGCTTGAACATATTCAATGCCCCACAGCTGAAAGCCTAATGCTTCCACAGGTACTTTGAGCATTTCTGCCAGTCTGAATTCTAACGTTGCCAAGATTGACCCCCGAAAAAACAAAAAAGGGCTTAATAGCCCTAGTACAACGCCACATACGAAGCATGCGACAAATTTAAAAGTCCCAGATAACAAAAAACCCCGTAATCACGAGGTCATTAATTTCAAGAACCTGTAAACCATAACGAATTCAAACACTATTCGTTACTAGGAGCTGGTTGCGGGGGCCGGATTTGAACCGACGACCTTCGGGTTATGAGCCCGACGAGCTACCATGCTGCTCCACCCCGCGTCAACTGTGTGCAAGTATATTGACTATCGTCATTTCTTGCAATAACTAAGAGAGAACTTATCTCGTCTATCTTAGTTATATTTGGTGCCGAGAGCGGGACTTGAACCCGCACGACCGTTAGGTCACAGCCACCTCAAGGCTGCGCGTCTACCAATTTCGCCACCTCGGCGACACCTTTTACTAGTCAGGAATTTTCGTTTCTGACTTTTGGGTTCCTTGCTCAACAGGTTGGGTAACCTGTTCAGTGTCTGAACCTAAATCTTTCCATGAATCTTCATTTTTTGCGTGGTTTGCACTTAAGTTACCAATAAGTAGACTTAAAGTGAAAAACGCAATGGCAAGAATTGCCGTACTGCGTGTCAGGAAATTACCTGAACCGCTTGAACCAAAAAGAGTACCTGATGCACCGGCGCCAAAAGAGGCCCCCATGTCAGCTCCCTTACCTTGCTGAATTAATACTAAGCCTATTAGACCTAATGCAACCAACAAGTAAATAACTACTAGAACTTCATACATATTATGCGCTCATCGCTATGGTACACAGACTTAAAAACTCGCTAGAGTTTAAGCTAGCACCGCCAATCAGTCCACCATCAACATCAGGTTGGGCAAATAAATCTGCAGCATTACTCGGTGTCACACTACCACCGTAGAGAATCCTGATATTTTCTCCGATAAACGGAGACACTTCAGAGAGGCGTTTGCGAATAAACGCATGAACTTCTTGTGCCTGCTCTGGTGTAGCACTTTTACCTGTTCCTACAGCCCAAAGCGGCTCGTAGGCGATAATAGCGTTATCAAAAGCCATAGTGCCATTTTTCTGGATCACTATATCCAATTCTTCAGCAATCACCTCAAAGGTGCGTCTTGCTTCACGTGCTGGACCTGACTCACCCACACATAAAATTGGAGTTAAGCCATGCTTTTGTGCAGCGGCGAATTTCTCCGCTGCGATATTACTCGTCTCTCCGTACATACGGCGACGTTCTGAATGCCCGATAATTACATATCGACATCCTGAATCTTTGAGCATCTGACCTGAAACTTCTCCGGTATAAGCGCCAAAGTCATGTTGACTTAGGTTTTGTGCGCCCATCCTAACAAGTGAACCGTCTAACGCTTCCTTGTTTGCTTCTAGCAGTTGCCTAACGCTCTCTAGATAGATAGAAGGCGGGCATAAAACCACTTCAGCTGAATCATTTTGGAGCTTAGAGGCAAATTTTTTGAACAACTCTTGTGCTAATGCCGCACTGCCGTTCATCTTCCAATTGCCAGCTACCATAGGACGTCTGAGTGCCATCACTGTCTCCTCTGAAAGCGGCGTGAATAATAGCGAACCACTTATTAAGTTACAATAGCTAAATTCGAATTTTTTCAGATATCAGGTTGGAATGCTTATTTTTTACACGCCAAAGCTGTTTTCTGTTCATTTGTGCAGCTAACACCTTAATTTTAAATTGGTATCAGCCGCACTCATTACAAAATTAGCAAATATTAGCTTGCCGATTTTACCGCATCCGCAATCAAATTTGCGTGCGCCAATACTGCACTATGATCGTCACCTTCAACCATGACACGGATCAAAGGTTCAGTACCTGACTTACGTAATAATACTCGGCCACGCACGCCCAGTTGAGATTCAACCTGTGCCTGCACCGCTTTAACTTTATCTGACTTAAGAGGGTCGTGCTCGCCTTCAAAGCGCACATTGACTAACACCTGCGGCAACATTTCCATCGCAGAAGTCAGTTCTTCTAGCGTGGCATTCTGACGACGCATAGCCGCTAACACTAAAATCCCCGCAACTATGCCATCACCTGTTGTGCCGTGATCAAGATTGAGGATATGCCCTGAGTTTTCACCGCCGATGCGCCAATCGAGTTCTTTAAGTAGTTCCATCACATAACGGTCGCCCACTTTCGAACGCGCAAAGGGGATGTCTAATGCTTGCAAGGCGAGATCAAGCCCAAGGTTTGACATTAACGTACCAACTACACCACCGCGTAATACGCCACGGGATTTCGCATCACAGGCCAGAATATATAAAATTTGATCGCCGTCGATCACTTCGCCTTTGCTGTTGACCATCATAATACGGTCACCGTCACCGTCGAGTGCAATACCTAAATCGGCACTTTCGGCTAGAACGGTTTCACAAATTTTGCCCATGGACGTCGCGCCCACTTTATCATTGATGTTCATCCCGTTGGGTTTATCACCAATGGCAATCACCTCGGCGCCTAACTCACGAAACACAGCTGGCGCTATGTGATAAGTTGCGCCATGGGCACAATCAACCACAATTTTTAGCCCAGTTAACGTGTGTTCTGCAGGAAAATTACCTTTGCAATACTCAATATAACGGCCACGGGCATCTTCAATACGCGATACCTTCCCCAATAGATGCGACTCAACACAAACGAGGGGCTTTTCAAGCTCGGCTTCAATTTCTAGCTCTAGGTTATCGTCTAACTTACTGCCGTCGGTGGAGAAAAACTTAATACCGTTATCGTAATACGGATTGTGTGACGCGCTGATCACCACCCCAGCTTCGGCGCGAAACGTGCGCGTCAAATAGGCTACAGCTGGCGTTGGCATAGGTCCCATTAACATCACATTAAGGCCTGCAGCAGAAAGGCCAGCTTCTAATGCTGACTCAAACATATAGCCCGAAATACGGGTATCTTTACCTATAATCACCTTTTTGGTACCACTGCGGGATAACACGCGCCCCGCCGCCCAACCTAACTTAAGCGCGAGCTCAGGCGTCATTTGACCTGAACCGACTTTTCCCCGAATACCGTCAGTTCCAAAAAATTTACGTTCTTTCATATCGCTCCACAAACTCAAATGTGTCCCAATGATTTGGGATCATAATATTAATTAAATGCTTAACGAGAGCATAACGATGCTTAAAAATACGCTTGTGTCGCTTGTAACACCTTGAGCATATCCACAGTTTCAGTAACATCATGCACACGAATGATATGAGCGCCCTTTTGGGCCGCTATCATAGCGCCAGCAAGGCTCCCAGCAAGACGTTCTGAGGTCGGTTTTGCTAAGAGGTTTCCTATCATGCTCTTACGAGACAATCCTATCAATATCGGTAAATCAAACTGGGCAAAACAGTCGAGCTTCGCCAGTAATTCATAGTTATGTTCTAAGCTTTTACCAAAACCAAATCCCGGATCGAGTATTAATAATTCACGGGGGATTCCTGCTCGCAAGCAAGCTTCAATCCGCTCAGTTAAAAAGACAGAAACTTCTTCAATAACATTATGGTAAGTCGGTGCAAATTGCATGCTTTTGGGTTCACCTTGCATATGCATTAAGCATATGGGGACTTGCAACTCTGCAGCAGCTTCAAGCGCACCAGGCTCCTTCAGGGCGCGCACATCGTTAATCAAATGCGCGCCCGCAGCAACAGCTTGACGCATGACTTCAGGTTTACTGGTATCGACCGAAATCCACACATCATGGTGCGCCGCAACATATTTCACTAACGGGATCACCCGAGCAAGTTCATCGGCTAAGCTCACCTCGGCGGCGCCGGGTCTTGTCGACTCACCGCCAATGTCTATCATTCCCGCGCCTTGAGCCACCATGTCATCGACATGCTGACAGGCAAGCTCATAGGAAGAATATTGACCACCGTCGGAAAAAGAATCGGGAGTGACATTAAGAATACCCATCACAATGGGCGAAGATAACGCGAGGCGTTTAGTGCCAGCTATCAGTTCAAACACGCATTTACTCCTGTAATACGAACACTTACGATTTTACTCACTGGCATAACTTGCGTCATTAATTTCAAGCCTTCATTTTCTATCCGAAAAGACCAATGTCAGAAGATAAATATCAATGGTGGCAGAGAGTATTAATGACAGCGCAGTCAAATTGCTAACAAGGTAAAACAAGAAAACCCCTTTACGGGGTTTTCTTTGGTTTCACAACACATTACTTAGCTGGAGATTCATCAGGATCTTTCAGTTCTGGCTCAGCAGGTGCAGTCACACTGTCTTCAGCTTTCGCTGCTGGTTCACCATGACCATTGCCTTTATCGTTAGAACCACTGTCATCCACTTGCCAATCAGCAGGCTGACGCACTTCACGACGTTTCATTAAATCGTCAATTTGAAGTGAATCAATGGTTTCATACTTCATTAAAGCTTCTTTCATTGAGTGCAGAATATCGAGGTTATCCGTCAATATCTGTCTCGCTCTAGCGTAGTTTTTGTCGATAAAGACTTTTACTTCAGCATCGATAATAGTTGCAGTTTCATCGGACATGGCTTTAGCTTTACCCATGCTGCGACCTAAGAAGACTTCACCATCTTCTTCTGCATACAGCAATGGACCTAACTTGTCCGAGAAGCCCCACTGAGTCACCATGTTACGTGCAATAGATGTCGCGTATTTGATGTCCTGTGATGCGCCAGTCGACACTTTCTCAGTACCGTAGATAAGCTCTTCTGCTAAACGACCACCGTAGGCGACCGAAATTTGGCTTTCTAACTTACGACGGCTCTGGCTCACTGAGTCAGCTTCAGGTAAGAAGAAAGTAACACCCAGCGCACGGCCGCGAGGAATGATAGTCACCTTATGCACAGGATCGTGCTCTGGCACTAAACAACCCACAATCGCATGGCCCGCTTCATGGTAAGCAGTCATTTCTTTTTCAGCTTCAGACATCACCATAGAGCGGCGCTCAGCACCCATCATGATTTTATCTTTTGCACGCTCAAATTCTTCCATGCCTACAACTCGGCGATTTCCGCGAGCCGCAAACAAGGCAGCTTCGTTCACTAAGTTAGCTAAATCAGCACCCGAGAAACCTGGCGTACCACGAGCAATCACACTCGCCTTCACATCTTCAGAAAGCGGCACTTTACGCATATGCACTTTCAAAATCTGCTCACGACCACGAACGTCTGGTAAACCAACGACCACTTGACGGTCAAAACGACCCGGACGTAATAACGCAGAATCGAGTACGTCTGGACGGTTAGTTGCCGCGATAACAATAACGCCTTCATTACCTTCGAAGCCATCCATCTCAACCAGCATTTGGTTCAGTGTTTGCTCACGTTCATCATGACCACCACCTAAACCCGCGCCACGTTGACGACCGACAGCATCGATTTCATCGATGAAGATAATACAAGGTGCCGACTTTTTCGCTTGTTCAAACATGTCACGCACACGGGATGCACCGACACCAACAAACATTTCCACGAAATCAGAACCTGAAATAGTGAAGAAAGGGACTTTAGATTCACCCGCAATGGCTTTCGCCAGCAAGGTTTTACCTGTACCTGGAGGACCCACCATAAGCACGCCCGTTGGAATTCGGCCGCCCAATTTTTGGAATTTAGTTGGGTCACGCAGGTAATCAACCAGCTCTTTCACTTCTTCTTTTGCTTCGTCACAACCAGCAACATCGGCAAAAGTAGTTTTAATCTGATCTTCGCTCATCAGCTTGGCTTTGCTCTTACCAAAGGACATAGCGCCTTTGCCACCGCCGCCTTGCATCTGGCGCATGAAGAAAATCCATACCCCGATAAGCAATAACATTGGGAACCAAGAGATGAAGATTTGGGTAAGGAACCCTGACTCTTCGGCTTCTTGGCCCTTCATAGTGATGCCTTTACGATCAAGATCATTAATTAAATCTTGGTCATATAACGGCATGATAGTAGTGAATTTTTCACCAGTTCGTTTAGCACCTTCAATAGTACGTTGGTCGCTCTTAACTTCAACAGTTGCGACCTGTCCATCACGGACATTATCTAAGAAGGTAGAATAATCCATCTTCTGCGATGACGAAGAAGAGGGGGAGTAACCCTGAAACACTGACATCAGCACAACGGCGATGACAACCCAGAGTATTAGATTTTTTGCCATGTCACTCAAATTACTAGACCTCATTAAGTCTTGCGATTATTAACGCTAGGTTACTACAACTTGTACCCAGTCGCCACAAGATAGACTTCGCGGGAACGAGCCCGTGAAGAGTCTGGTTTACGTGTTTTAACGACTTTAAACACTGCTTTTACCGCTTTCATGTATTCGTCAAAGCCCTCCCCCTGAAAGACTTTTACCGCAAAACAGCCATTAGGAGCCAATACTTGATGGCACATATCTAACGCCAATTCCACTAAATACATGGCACGGGGTTGATCAACACTATCTGAACCACTCATGTTGGGTGCCATATCAGACAACACAACGTCAACTTTAGCATCACCGACGCGAGTAAGTAATGCTTGAAGGACTTTATCTTCACGAAAATCCCCTTGCAAAAAATCGACGCCGACGATGGGATCCATAGGCAAAATGTCACAGGCGATGACTTTACCTCTATCTCCCGCTAATTTAACTGCCACTTGAGACCAACCTCCCGGAGCAGCACCGAGATCAACTACAGTCATGCCTGGGCGAATCAGTTGATCCTTTTGCTGGATCTCCTCAAGCTTAAACGCAGCGCGAGATCGCAAGCCCATTTTTTGGGCGAGTTTGACATAGTGATCATCAAAGTGTTCTAGCATCCAGCGATTAGAACTGGCCGTACGTTTTATACCTGACATTTAAAATCCGCAACAATTGAGAGTTACACAAAGGCTATATAAGGGTAGAATAGCCGTTTTTCAACAGTAACTCAGCAAAAGTTGGTAGAAATGAACTTAACAACCAAACAAAAACAGCATTTAAAAGGTCTAGCGCATCCGCTAAAGCCAGTGGTGCTGCTTGGTGCCAATGGATTGACTGAAGGTGTACTCGCTGAAATTGAAAGCGCACTCGCTTATCATGAACTGATTAAAGTGAAAGTAGCCTCTGCCGACAGAGAGCTAAAAAATGCCATCGTTGATGCCATAGTACGTGAAACTCAATCCGCAAAAGTGCAACTTATTGGTCATATTCTGGTGATTTATCGTCAATCACCAGAAATGAAAATTGCTTTGCCAAAGGCAAAGTAATTTTTCTTGATTTTATCGTGTTAACAAAAAGGCCATTCAATCGAGTGGCCTTTTTGTTTTCGCTGTTAATTTAAGCGATTAGCATAGCCCTAAGGTGTTTCAGAAATCACTTGTTCCTTATAATGCTCAGGCGTTAAGCCTAATAACTCAGGCAATGAGGTACCAACCGAAATCGAAGAGAATGTGCCGGTTAATATACCGATAAACATTGCAATCGAAAATCCTTCCAGCGGCCCACCGCCCATGATCCACAGCGCACCGACCGTCATTAAGGTTGTCCCTGATGTCACCATAGTACGAGAAAACGTCGCCACAATTGCTTGGTTGTTAATGTCTTGAATCGCAAGCTTTGGCTTAGCAATCAATAATTCACGAATGCGGTCAGCGATAATGATCGAATCATTTAAGGAATAACCTAAAATCGCCAGTACAGCCGCAAGTATCGTTAAATTAAACTCCATCTGAGTCAAGGCGAAAAATGCCAGCACGAACACTACGTCATGCACTAAGGCGAATAGGGCACCCGATGCGAGTCGCCATTCGAAGCGGTAACTTAAATAACCTAATATCGCCAGCATAGCGACTAACAGTGCCAAACCGCCCTGCTCTGCCAATTCTTGACCAATCTGCGGCCCGACAACACTGCTGTTAAGCACTTGCACTTCAGAGTTAAGCGGCGCTAATACCTGCTGAATATCGATATTACCTTGCTCTGTATCGGCACTCTTTATATCGGAATAGCGCAACACCCAACGTCCCGGCTCACTGGCGGAGACTACACTCACTTCTTGCTGATAAGCGGCATTGAGTAAAGGTTGCAATTCACTGCTGGTAATTTTTCTATCGATCTGCACTTCGGTGACGACACCGCCAGTAAAATCTAAGCCCCAGTTAAAACCTTTCACGCCGATGATGGTTAATGACACTAGCATCAACAAAATAGAGATAGCACTCGAAACATAACGCCATTTAGTTAGATTAATATTTTTCATGATTATACCTTCACATGACGGCTAGCATCACGTCCATAAACTAAGTTGATCAAGGCCCTTGAAGCAAAGATACCGGTAAACATGCTGGTCAATAGACCTAGACCTAAGGTCAAGGCAAAACCTTGGATTGGACCATTACCTATGGAGTAAAGCACCACAGCAGTAATCATAGTGGTGAAGTTGGCGTCGAAAATGGTAGAAAACGCGCTATCAAACCCCGTATCAATTGCCAGCGCAAAACTGCGACCTTCCTTTAACTTATCTTTTATTCGCTCGAAAATCAGCACGTTGGTATCGACAGCCATACCGACTGTTAACACCAAACCCGCAATACCAGGTAAGGTCAACACAGCGCCAGGGATAAGCGCCAGTAAACCAAACAGGATCACCATATTGGAGATCAGCGCTATATTCGCCACCCAGCCGAGACGGCGATACCAAAGCGCCATAAACAGCAAGGTAATCCCCATCCCTAAACCAAGGGCCGCAAAACCGTTTTCAATGTTTTCAGCACCCAGCGTCGGGCCAATAGTGCGCTCTTCAACAATAGTCACTGGCGCCGTCATAGAGCCCGCTCGCAGTAACAGAGCTAATTGTTGTGCTTCTTGATAGGAGCCTGCACCCGTAATGCGAAAACGATCTCCAAGTTGGGATTGAATCGTCGCGACACTGATAATCTCTTGTGTTTGCTTTGCCTTACCTTGCTCATCACGGCTGTATTCGCTGTAAGACGTCGCCATAGGTTTGCCGATATTGGTACGGGAAAACTCAGACATTTTCTGCCCGCCCACACGGTCAAGGTTAATGTTCACCTCCGCCATGCCCATCTCGCCTAAACTCGCCCTCGCATCGACAATATGATCGCCACCCAGCACTGGTGTGCGGCTCACATAAATAGGCTTACCAGACTTATCATTGAGTACCATAGCATTAACGGAGCCAGACTCTTTAACCTCGAAGAAAGCCAGACTCGCCGTAGCACCGATAACGTTTTTGGCGGCGGCAGGATCTTGTACTCCAGGCAATTCAATCCGAATTCGATGCTCCCCTTGACGCTGAACTAAAGCTTCAGTGATACCGAGCTCTTCAATACGGCTGCGCATCACTTGTAAGTTTTGCTGCACTGTCAAATTACGCAGTTTCGTTTGCTCTTCTTGGCTCAACTTAATCAGTAAACCCGCGCCATCAGCATTGGATAGCTGCCAATTAGGATAGGACTCTTTCATCATTTGACGCACGGCAGCACGGGCGTCATTATCGGGCAACGTCATGTTTAACTGATGACTTTGGTCCAAATGCACGCTAGCACCACGAATTTTCTGTTCACGGATGAATTGACGTAGCGAATCAACAAGCGTCTCGGCCTGAGTTTGATAAACAGGATCAATATCAACATCGAGTAAGAACTGTACGCCACCGCGCAAATCGAGCCCGAGTTTAATCGGCTGAAAGCCTAAGTTTTGTAACCAACTTGGCGCCGCACTGGCAAGGGATAAAGTCAATTCTTTTGGCTCTGCAACCATAGAAGAGACTAAAGTTTTGACTAAGGTTTGTTGGTTATCCGCATCGAGGACAATTAAGGTTTCACCATTTTTTTGGTCGATACGTTTGACCGTCACGCCTTCAGCTTGCAGCTTATCTCGAAGGGCAATAGGTGTGAGCGTTAAACCCGCCTTCGCGCCCACCTGCACCGCCGCATCCTCACCGTAAAATGTCGGCAAGGCACTGAATAGCATCACGATAATAGTGACGATAAGCACTAAGTATTTCCAAGCTGAATAGTGATTTAGCAGCCGTTGATTGGGTTTTCTTTCCATGGGATTAACTCGCTATTTAACGCTCAGCATTTGAATCAAATCGCTAAGCGAACATATTGATATCAGTCCGAAACACATGATTGAGTACCAGCGGCTAAGCTCGTAAGGCTCAAATCATCACTGCTTACTTAAGCAGCTATAAAAAGTTTCGGTGAGTACAAAAAGGCAACAGCATGAAAAATCGATAAGAGTAGGCTCCTATCAACGTCATGCCTAAATAGGCGAGCTAAGCGGCTTGTTGGCTAAATCGATATTGAAGATTTGAGACTTTCCAACCCGAAATTCGGGCGGGGGAAGAAACAGCAGAAAGCGTCCAATCTGATGTGATATCAAGATCGGTGGGTTCAACGACATTGGATGTCGGTTCGGCAGTAAAGTCTACAGCGAGTACATATACTGGCTTGACCTCACGCACATCGTGCTGGGCAAGACTGATAAAACGCGGCGAATTTATCGGGGCAAAATCTAAGTCATCTGAATGACTCACATAGCCAGAACTCGGACAAGGTGCTGGCTGTGATTCTGAGTCTGCACTGACTAGATCGGTATCATGACTATTCGGTGAGCCGCAGCTCTCAACGGTTTGCGCATCAGACTGTGCATTAAATTGGGCATTGAGCTGTGCATTGTCTTGGGCGATAACATCGGCATCGGGCAAACTTTGAGACTCAGCGCTTAGCTTTGCATGGGGGGTAGAGCTATCAAGACTCACAGTATGCATCTGAGCATAATGGCGAGTTGCATCACTGCGCTGTACTGAGGGTTTTGGCGCATAGCTAGCCGAGTGCGCAATCAACATGATCGCCACGCAAACTAACATCAATCCTGTACGCCAATGTTTGACCAAAGCGTGCCCTCTTATAGAACGTTATCAAACTAAAGATGAACCTATTCACTGTTCGCTTTTGATGCTTAACTGTGGGTCCATAAAGTGAAACTCGCGCAAAAAAACAACATACACATTTCGCCAATGTTGATTTTGCTAGGATGGCAGCTTAGGTAAAAACCTACAAAGAGACAAATTAAACTTTGTCCATCTTAACCCGAATTCAACGCTGAAGCGCGATCGATATCCTTGGCTAAAGCCCTAAATTCGAGCCCTAAACTCAAGCCGTAAACAAACTTAATTCGCAGATAACAAAAAACCGCCCTAGGACGGTTTTAGCGATATCGCATGAGTCACGCTCACAACACTACAAGCAAAGTATTATAAGCAGATTATAAATACTGTACTGAGATGATTTCGTAATCTGTCATACCACCTGGCGTAGTAATAGACACTTCATCACCTTCATTTTTGCCGACTAAACCGCGGGCTATTGGTGAATTCACTGAAATCAGGTTTTCTTTAATATTCGCTTCGTCATCGCCGACTATGCGATAAGTCACTTCAACATCGGTATCGAGATTTAAAATAGTCACAGTGGCGCCAAAAATGATACGACCGTTATTCACCATCTTAGTGACGTCGATAATTTGCGCGTTAGATAACTTACCCTCAATATCACGGATACGTGCTTCACAAATACCTTGTTCCTCACGAGCCGCATGGTATTCCGCGTTTTCTTTCAAGTCGCCTAACTCTCTCGCTGAAGCAATTGCTTCAGTGATTTTAGGGCGACGGTCAAACTTGAGAATATCTAACTCTTTACGCAGCTGCTCTGCACCGACAACTGTCATAGGAACCTTAGTCATAACTTCTTTCGTCTCCTTTAAAACAAAAGCAACCCGTGCCAACGCTAAGGTCAACACAGTCAAATGAGGGTGGAATTGCGCTATTCTAATCGTTATGCGCTTTTGATGCACCAAGAACAATACATTGACGCAGCTTACCCAACCTTAAGCAGAGTTACCAGTAATCAAATTCAAATCTGTATACCTAAGGAAATTTCGCACACGTTTTAGTACGAAATGAATACAAAAATGCCCACTCGCCATTTAGACCGTGGGCATTAAGACTCAAAGCAAAAACCTCAAATAAAGGTTAACTCATTTATTCAAGCCCAGCCTCAAAGGTCAAAAAGATTTCACTAACCGTTTTATCAGCAAGGGATTTATCTGCATTAGGGCGCTCAATTGCCGCATGTAAGAGATAACGTCCTGCTGAAGGTAAGATCATTGAAACTTTACCGTCTTTATCTGAGGTAAATTCGATTTCCTCTGGTTTGTTACGATATAAGCTACCGTCTTTCATAATGGCGACTTTAACGCCTTCAACGGGCTTACCATCGAAAACAAATTGCAGGGTAGCAGCTTCGTTCTCAACAATATCTGCAGGATGAGTCACAGGCACTAGTTCTAAATATTCCCCCTTAGGCTTTAACACTTCCTCAGTTGGCTTATTACGTGTGACATAGGTTTCAACCCGCGACACATTTAAAGAACTTTCAAGTTCATAGGCTCCCTTTGGCATAGCAGCAGTTGTGGCTTTTTTATCCATACGGCTGCGTACAACCCCTTCTTTTCCTTTAACTTTATACTGAGAAAAATAACGAGGTGAAACTTCTTTTTCAAACTTATAAGTGCCATCTTGCATCAGTTGCACATCAAACACCGACTTACGTCCGCCCGTGTAACTTGAGCTTGGAGACGTTGGTTTTCCATTTGGCTGTAACACACGCACATCACTGGCACTAAAAGGTTTATCCATCATAAACACTTGATTGCTGGCAGACACATCTGAAGTAATCCACACAATTTCTTCACTTTCAGCCGAAACGTTGAAGTGGCTAGGTAAAATCCATCTGTCGTGGCTACTTGCCAATGGGCTAATACAAAGTGTGCCAAGTAATGTAATAAGACGTAATTTCATGCCTTTTCCTTAAGTTTAACGATTAATATACGGGCTAAATATTTAATGGATTGACTCAACGAGCCATGCCGCTTAAGCGTATGTCGATAACGCCAGTTTCTGTCGTGGCGGGCAACTGCACAGAGAAATCTCCTGCAGCTAAATCGATATTTTGTCGTACAAGATCGCGACCACCGTGTTCACGCACCACTTCAATAAATACAGTGTAAGTGGCAGGTTCAAGCACTTTTCCCGCCTCATCTTTTAAATCCCAATCGATTTTGTAATGACCCGCGGGACGTGTCGCAGATGCAATACCGTCAACAAAGCTCATATCTTCGCGTCCGGCTTTACGCCACCAACGACGGATATCTTTCAACCATTTATGGCCTTCATCCCATACCCAAAGGCTTAAGGTTTTAACCGTTTGCCCCTTGGCATCCTCAACCCATACGGCCACATAAGGTCTGTGATATTGCCCTTCGGTAATTTCAGGCAAGGTTAAATCGACTGTCATTTTAGGCGTCGCAAACGCCACAGAACTGACAAACAAAGCACTCACCGCAATGGTGCGAATAAGATGACGCATACTCGGCCTACACTCCTTATGGAACAAAATAAACATACACAAGCCCGCAACTGCTGCTGACGAGTACCATGTATAACAATGACTTTTTGAGGCGCTTGGTTTGAGGCAGCAACAAATAAGCCCCAGTGAGCGAAAATAAAATGATAAGCACAGCGCTGAGATCGAGTATCCAAGCCCAAGCTGTGCCTGTGTTACGGCCCTTATGTAAATCATTCACTACGGCAACGACACCGTAATCTAAGGTTTCGACATAGGCTTGGCCGTCGAGTAAGTCCAATGTCAGACTCCGATAAGTACCAGGTCCTTTGCTGACTAAACTAATTTCATCTTCATCGATATCGGCACTCGCCATATCCATAGCCCATTCACTTTTCAACCAATGACCCGCAGCCAGACGCCATTGTGAGTCTTGGGCATTAACGGGTAACAAATAGGCAGGGATTGGCACTTGTTCCCGCTTAGGTTCCTGATCAGTTTGAGAAAACCAATTAGGATGATTTAACGTTATACCTGTCACCGCAAAAAACAGCATCAGCAACAATAAAGCCATAGACACATAAACATGAATAATGCGGGCAAAGGACAAAGACGACTTACTGACTCTTAATTTCAATGATGCACTCTCAAAAACAAACCGAAGAGAAATACCTCCAGAGTCTGCTTTCCCTATGCAGCTAAAGATAGAAATGAGCTGCATTAAACTAATTTAATGCGCCGAGATTAAATGAGATCGATTATCAAACAGAACAAAGTTTACAAACTTTACATATTCAATACTGAAAAAGAAGTTAAAAAGTAAGAAGAAAAATAAGTGCTAAAAATAAAGCACTTAGGGGTAAATCTGTTTTTAGCACTCAAAAACCATTACCTTCGATTAAATTAGCAGCAAATAATTTATTGTATCACCTGTAAATACCTTTAAAATTCAGAAGGATAAAATCCAACATGTGGGCTAATTTTTTTGCTTAAAATTTACTTTACCACCCTCTCGTTTACCTTACGCCAATCAGCTACAATCCGCCGCCGGCGACTTGCTGGTACTTCCAAGGAAATATCATCTTGAGTACATCTCTGCTCAAAAAAATGCGCTGCCTGCATATTGTGTGGCTCGCATTAATGCTCAACGCCTGTGTTGCACCACTATTATTAATGTCACCTCAAGGCCAGCTCATGTGGGCCCTGCTTAAACCCCTTGTCGGTTTAGATCCGAACGATGTCGGATTATTTGAACAACCGCTCATCAAAAACCGTATGCAGGAATTGCTGGGTAAAAATTACGATACGACCCTGTCCCTGCTCAAAACGGCCGACAAGATCCAACAGGAAGGTCCACTCATCTACTTAGTGTCAACTTACACCCCGGTCCCCGAAATGGCCGAAAAAGCGGGTCTTGTTTGGAACTCAGACACCAACCAAATGGCAGTCATGCTGATGAAAGGCGGTGCACCCTTAGTGATTTCTGAACAATTCAGTAATCAGGCAGAAAAACGGGTCCCAAGTTGGCCGAAGGAATTAGCCGACTATACCGATCCACAGAAGTTACAACAAAAAGCCTTAGAAGCGGGGGCAAATCAAGTACAGCAACAGTTAGCAATACCTGATGCAGTCAAAGCCGTTGCAACAGGTGATGTTAAAGCGGCTCAAGGTGCCGTTATTGATAGTGCGGTCACAGAGAATGCCGTCATTAAGAATGCTGCAATGCCAATCAATATCACTGAAGCAGCTGCAAAAGTCGCCGTTCCAGTGGTTCCAGCAGCTCCAGCAGCTCCAGCAGCTCCAGCAGCTCCAGCAGAAATAAAATCGCCACCCGTTGCTCCTGAAATCAAAAAGCAATAAAACGGATCACCACAGTGTCAGCTCAAATGGCACTGTGGATTAACTTTGAAAATAGCTGAATTGCCACAACCAACGGGAATTATAGAGACAAGGGAAAGGCTGGACGGGCTAATTGAAGGGAAACTGAAAGCAAAATAACGCTAAGCTGAAAATAGTTAAAAGTCAGAAAGCAAAAAGCCTGTCCGAAGACAGGCTTTTTAACTTTTTGGCTGGGGTACAAGGATTCGAACCTTGGGATGCCGAGATCAAAACCCGGTGCCTTACCACTTGGCGATACCCCAATAAACTTGTTTAATCTTCTATAGAAGATTGCATTTTGATGGTACGGGAAGAGAGACTTGAACTCTCACACCTCGCGGCACCAGAACCTAAATCTGGCGTGTCTACCAATTTCACCATTCCCGCATCAAAATGTACCAAAATTGTCTATTCAACAGTTTTGGATTTTTCTCTGAAAAATCACTTTAACAGAGTTAAATATGGTAGCAATGGCGGGACTTGAACCTGCGACCCCAGCATTATGAGTGCTGTGCTCTAACCAGCTGAGCTACATTGCCAATGGCTGGGGTACAAGGATTCGAACCTTGGAATGCCGAGATCAAAACCCGGTGCCTTACCACTTGGCGATACCCCAATCAACTTGGAAACTGAGAAAAAATGGCTGGGGTACAAGGATTCGAACCTTGGAATGCCGAGATCAAAACCCGGTGCCTTACCACTTGGCGATACCCCAACTAACTCTGTTTCAAACATCCGCTATCGCCGATGTTTCTAAATTCATATATCTAAAAATGGTACGGGAAGAGAGACTTGAACTCTCACACCTTGCGGCACCAGAACCTAAATCTGGCGTGTCTACCAATTTCACCATTCCCGCACAGTTTCATGTTTACATCGTGAAGAGATGCTAGCAATCAATGCTAGAGTAAAATCGTGATTCATTTTATATAAGAAATTTATCTTAAATAAAATGGTAGCAATGGCGGGACTTGAACCTGCGACCCCAGCATTATGAGTGCTGTGCTCTAACCAGCTGAGCTACATTGCCACATCGATATTACGCGCCCCTCTCAGCGAGGAACGGGGCGTATTATGCTTATTCGAGGTATCTAGGTCAACAGCTTTTTTTCGCTATTTCCCTTAGGTTAAGCTGTTCGGCTATTACTTCACCAAACTGAGCAACAGATGTGCTAAATAACACCTTGTTGCTCATACTTAGCTTAATTTATCGAGACTTACAGCGTGAATAAGCTTTGTTATACGTTAAACAGGAAATGCATCACATCGCCATCTTTAACAATATAGGTTTTACCTTCCACGCGTAACTTACCGGCTTCTTTCGCGCCAGCTTCACCTTTGTGGGCAATAAAGTCGTCAAATGCCATCACTTGGGCACGGATAAAACCGCGTTCAAAATCGGTATGGATAACGCCTGCCGCTTGCGGAGCACTCGCCCCCACTGGCACAGTCCAAGCACGCACTTCTTTCACGCCTGCGGTGAAATAGGTTTGCAGATTCAGTAATTCATAACCTGCGCGGATCACACGATCTAAACCTGGTTCTTCGATACCCAGATCCGCCATAAACTCATCGCGCTCCTCGATTTCCATCTCGGCCAGTTCAGATTCAATCGCCGCACATACGGCAACAACGATAGCGTTTTCAGTGGCAGCAATGGTGCGAACGGCATCTAAGTGCGGGTTATTTTCAAAACCATCTTCCGCAACGTTAGCAATATACATGGTCGGCTTTAAGGTTAAGAAGTTCAGGTAAGCCACCGCTTCCAGCTCTTCTTTCGATAAATCCATAGAACGCAACATTTTAGCTTCGTCTAAAATGGGGCGCATTTTTTCTAATACTTCCACTTCAAACTTAGCGTCTTTATCGCCACCTTTAGCACGTTTCTGCTGACGCTGAACCGCACGCTCTAAACTGTCTAAGTCAGCTAACGCTAATTCAGTGTTGATGACTTCGATATCGCCAGCAGGGTCAACCTTGTTAGCAACGTGAACAATGTTGTCATCATCAAAACAACGTACTACGTGACCAATGGCATCGGTTTCACGGATGTTAGCTAAGAACTTGTTACCTAAGCCTTCGCCTTTAGATGCGCCGGCTACGAGACCTGCGATATCCACGAATTCCATGGTAGTAGGTAACACACGTTGTGGATTCACAATCGCAGCTAACGCATCCAGACGTGGATCCGGCACAGGTACAACACCAGTGTTAGGTTCAATGGTACAAAACGGGAAGTTAGCCGCTTCGATGCCAGCCTTAGTTAACGCATTAAAAAGCGTTGATTTACCTACGTTAGGAAGACCAACAATGCCGCATTTAAAACCCATATGCTTACCTTTCTCTCAATTATTGGCTGACAAGTCACACTCATCAGCGAGGTTTAGTCGTCCTGCCCTATGGCAGCACATTACTGAATAATTAAATCACTTGAATCACTTAACACTTGAGTCTCGCCAAAGGCAAAACCTACTCCGCTTTAAAGGAGTGTAATCTGTTCATGGCTTTCACCATGTCTTGTTTAAACAAAATTTCGGTAGAACGCACGGCTTCATCTATCGCCGCCTCGATAAGTTCTTGCTCTTTAGCAGGTGCTTTTCCCAGTACGTAACCACTCACTTGATTTTTATCACCGGGATGACCGATACCTAAGCGTAAACGGTAGAAGTTTTTATCGTTAGCCAGTTTAGCAATAATATCTTTCAGACCATTGTGGCCGCCATGACCGCCACCGAGCTTAAACTTAGCCACACCGGGCGGCAGATCGAGTTCATCGTGAGCGACCAGAATCTCTTCCGGCGTGATACGAAAAAAATTCGCCAAAGCGCCAACCGCTTTACCGCTTAAATTCATATAAGTCGTTGGGATCAATAAGCGGACATCTTTACCGTGCAATACGGCTCTGGCAGTCAAGCCAAAATACTTACTGTCGGCCACTAAAGTCACGCCGCAAATTCTCGCTAACTCAAGAACGTACCAAGCCCCCGCATTATGGCGAGTGTGTGCATATTCAGCACCTGGATTAGCCAGACCAACTATTAATTTTATTTCGCTCATGACACTCAATATCGTTATTTCGTCGATGACAGCCGCGCAAAGCGCCGACTGAACTGACCATACCAGCTAAAAACGCGGCATTTTAGCACTCAAACCCCAAGTCAACAAATGCCACGTCATCGGACAGGAGCAGAACATAAGGTCAGAACACAGAACAACAAAGCGTTAATTAAGCCCCATAGCATATTTAAGGACAGTCTTTTTGAGCGGAGAATTGATGTTTGCCAACTTTAACGCGCCATTACGCAGCAGCTTTAGCGGCAGAAAATCGTTGCTAAAACCGGCGTAAAACAAATCCATCGCCGTCATCATCAATTGATTATCGCGATAACGTTTGCGCTGATATTGGGCAAGCACCTCATTCGACCACCAGATATTATCTTGGGCTAATGCATCCTTGATGACCGCCAAAAACGCTTCGACATCCTTAAACCCAAGGTTCACCCCTTGGCCAGCGAGGGGATTAATGGTGTGGGCGGCATCGCCTAAAATCACCACGTTCTGACTATAGTAGCGCTGGGCATGCCGACGAGTGAGGCCAAAACTGCCTTTATTCTCAACGGTAAAATCAGCGTCCAAACGCGCTGGGAAATGCACTCTTATCTGATCTGCAAGCTGTTTATTATTAAGCTGCATTAACTGCTTAATTCGATTGGCATCGTCGTACCACACCAGCGAAGCGTTATTGCCAGGTAAAGGTAATAATGAACGCGGTCCTTTGGGCGTAAACTGCTGCCAAGTCACATCCTGTTGCCCCTGTGCGGTGTTGATATTAATCAACATGGCCGATTGAGCGTAATCCCAACCCGAAATGCCAATTCCCGCCCATTGACGTACCTGCGAGTGAGCACCATCGGCGCCAACCAACAACTTAGCGGTCAGTTTACTATTTGACTGTAAGTGCACGCTCACACTGTCGCTATCGCGGGCAAATGCCACCACTTTATCGGGACAATATAAGGTGATGCCAGCTAATTGTGTCATCTGTTGCCACAGGGCAAGTTGGATTAAACGGTTTTCGACTATATGACCTAAATGGCTGGCACCAATTTGCGAACTGTGGAATTGGGTGATGCAGCCATCGAGCTCCCAAGTTTCTAAGCCCAAATAAGGCACATTACGCATCTTAAGCAATGAGTCCAAGGCGCCAAGACGTTCAAGCAGCGTTTCAGAAGCAACACTGATGGCCGAGACTCGCACATCTAATGGCTGTTCGGCTTGATAAGCCTCTGGCGCAAAGGATTCAATCACCGCCACTTGCAAACCCTGTTGAGCTAATCCAATTGCCGTCGCCGCACCAACCATGCCGCCGCCGACAAGAATGACATCGAACTCAGTGCCTTCAGCATGAGTGACGTCAGAATGAGTCACATTAGAATCTGTGGTGTCGGATATCATCTGTGCATGTGTCTCTTCAATCTGGCTCATCCTACTTACCACCTTAGTTACGACCTTAGTTAGCACCTTTAAGCCCTTCTGTATTTCTGCCTAAGCGACTTTTCACAAACCCGCTTGATTATGCCTTATATCAAGATACCACGGAAATGTTGAGCGCATTTCGATTCGAAATCCGTGAAGACATAGGCATTCAAGCCCGAATAGTTTGCTGGAAATAACGAAAGCTCAGCCTGTTAACAATATTAATCTTGCCCAAATGCAGCCGAACAATAAAACCTAGCATTTGTGAGGGTATCGCCCTTGGCAAAAGCCAACAGCTAAAAGTGTGGACAAAGCTGGTCAGCAGCCGTAACAGCAGGTAAAATGTCGCGCTATTTTTATTGGTCATCTTAGGGCGACACAACTGATGAGTAAGAAACTCCATATCAAGACTTGGGGCTGTCAAATGAATGAGTATGACTCATCCAAGATGGCTGATCTGTTAGGCGAATACCAAGGTTATACCTTGACTGAAGAAGCGTCTGAGGCAGACATTCTCCTGCTCAACACTTGTTCTATCCGCGAAAAAGCGCAAGAAAAAGTGTTCCATCAGCTAGGACGCTGGAAGACGCTTAAAGATAAAAATCCTAATTTGATTATTGGCGTGGGCGGCTGCGTTGCCTCACAAGAAGGCAAAGCCATTAAAGACAGAGCCCAATGTGTCGACATTATTTTCGGACCACAAACCTTGCACCGTCTGCCCGAGATGATCGAGCAAGTGCGCCGTGGCGACAAAGCGGTTATCGATATCAGCTTCCCTGAAATCGAAAAATTCGACCGTCTGCCAGAGCCACGCGCCGAAGGCCCAACCGCGTTTGTGTCTATCATGGAAGGTTGCAGCAAATACTGCTCGTTCTGCGTTGTACCTTATACTCGCGGCGAAGAAGTCAGCCGTCCATCGGACGATATAATCCTTGAAATCGCCCAATTGGCGGAGCAAGGTGTGCGCGAAGTAAACTTGCTCGGCCAAAACGTGAATGCCTATCGCGGCGCAACTCACGATGGCGCTATCTGTACCTTTGCGGAATTACTGCGTTTCGTGGCAGCCATCGACGGTATTGACCGCATCCGCTTCACGACCAGTCATCCGATTGAATTTACACAAGATATCATCGACGTTTACGAAGATACCCCTGAGCTTGTAAGCTTCTTGCACTTGCCAGTGCAATCGGGTTCTGACCGTATTCTCACGGCGATGAAACGCGGCCATATGGCGATTGAATATAAGTCAATCATCCGCCGCCTGCGTAAAGCCCGTGAAGGGATTCAAATCAGCTCGGACTTTATCATTGGCTTCCCTGGCGAAACCAAAGAAGACTTTGCCGATACCATGAAGTTGATTGAAGACATAGGTTTCGACCACAGCTTCAGCTTTATCTATAGCGCACGTCCGGGCACGCCAGCGGCAGATTTACCCGATAACGTCGATATGGAAGAGAAAAAACAACGTCTGGCGATTCTGCAAGACCGCATCACCCAGCAAGCCATGCGCTACAGCCGCCACATGATGGGCACAGTGCAACGTATTCTGGTTGAAGGACCATCGGTGAAAAATCCTATGGAACTGCGCGGCCGTACTGAGAACAACCGAGTGGTGAACTTCGAAGGTCAACCAAAACACATTGGTACTTTCGTGGATGTAGAAATTGTCGACGTTTACACTAACTCACTGCGCGGTGTCTTTATCCGCGGCGAAGATGAAATGGATCTACGTCGTAGCCTGCGTCCGGCTGAAATTCTGGCCAAGCGCAAGCAAGATGATGAACTGGGTGTGACTCAATTTAAGCCATAAGCGCTAAATCGGCTTAACTTAAAAAATACCTATATAAAGAAGGGCGACTTAGTCGCCCTTTTGCTTTCACCCACTTTTGTTTAAGTCTACCGAGGCAATTGTTATTTTCCGTTAGCAATTATCGGCTATGGCTCGTAAACTAAAATTATCTTGCGATGGTTAACCAACCTCGTACCTTGCTTTCTTATTCGCTATTGGGAGTGCTATTTGTCCAGTAAATTAACTACCATGAATCTGTATCTCGAACCCGCAGAAACACGCCGTTTGGCTTCACTGTGCGGTCCATTCGATGACAATATCAAGCAGATAGAACGTCGCGTTGGCGTTGAAATCGTCCGTAAGAACAATCATTTCCAGATCACCGGACTGCCACGCAATTGTTTAAGCGCCAACAACTTACTAAAAGAACTCTACATCGAGACCCAAACGGTTAAAGGCAGCACGCCCGATCTTGAGCCTGAGCAAGTCCATATCGCTATTCAAGCGGCCATTGCCCTAGAGCAAGCAGACGCTAACGACGACAGCGGTATTAATATCAAAACCCGCCGCGGTGTCATTAAGCCACGCAATCCGAATCAAAGCTTGTATGTGGCCAATATTACGCGTCACGATATTACCTTCGGTATTGGTCCAGCAGGAACGGGCAAAACCTACCTTGCCGTAGCCGCGGCAGTAGATGCGTTAGAGCGCCAAGAAGTGCGCCGCATTCTGCTGACTCGCCCTGCAGTGGAAGCGGGTGAAAAACTCGGTTTCTTACCCGGTGACTTAAGTCAAAAGGTCGACCCCTATCTACGCCCCCTCTACGATGCGTTATTCGAAATGCTTGGCTTTGAAAAAGTGGAACGCTTAATCGAGAAAAACGTGATTGAAGTGGCGCCGCTTGCCTATATGCGCGGTCGTACCTTGAACGATGCCTTTATTATTCTCGATGAAAGCCAAAACACCACAATCGAGCAGATGAAGATGTTCCTTACCCGTATCGGTTTCAATTCCCGTGCGGTGATCACAGGCGACATCACTCAAACCGACTTACCTAAACATCAAAAGTCAGGACTACGTCACGCGATTGAAGTGTTAAGCCAAGTCGAAGAAATCAGCTTTAACTTTTTTGTCTCCCAAGATGTAGTGCGCCATCCTGTGGTTGCCCGTATCGTTGAAGCCTATGAAGCCTTCGAGTTAAAAGAGCAAACCTTAAAAGCCAAAAAAGAAAGCCAGTACCAAAAGCAACAGCAGGAAGCCGCAACACATGAGTCTTGAGTTAGCCTTAGATATTCAACATGCCAGCACCAGTGAGTGGCTACCAACGGACGAACAATTCGCCCTTTGGGTCACTACCGCAATTGGCAATAGCATGGATGAAGCTGAATTAACCATACGTATCGTCGATAGCCGCGAGAGCCAAATGCTCAACAATACCTATCGCGGTAAAGACAAACCGACCAATGTACTGTCATTTCCCTTTGAAGCACCACCAGAAATTGAACTTCCTTTACTCGGAGATCTTGTCATTTGCGCGGCAGTCGTTGAAAATGAAGCCCGTGAACAACAAAAACCACTAGAAGCGCACTGGGCACACATGGTTGTACATGGTTGCTTGCATCTGCTAGGGTATGATCACATCGACGATGAAGAAGCCGAAGAGATGGAGTCATTAGAGACTCAACTCATTGAAAGCTTAGGTTTTACTGACCCATATAAGGAACAATAATTAGCTAAGATAATCCCTATCAAAAGCTAATGAGAAAACTATGAGTGACGATATCCCCCCTAGTACGAACGCCCACAAGAAAGGTTGGTTTGATAGAGTAAGTCAGCTATTTCAGGGCGAACCTCAAAATCGCGAAGATCTAGTTGATGTGATTGATGGTGCCGAGCAGCGCGATTTGATCACCCAAGACACCCGCGAGATGATAAAAGGTGTATTAGACGTTTCTGATATGCGTGTTCGGGATATCATGATCCCAAGAGCTCAAATTGTCGCCCTCCAGATAGACAACTCGGTCGAAGAGTTACTTGCGACTGTGATTGGTTCAGGTCACTCGCGCTTCCCCGTCGTTAACGAAGATAAAGACCATATCGAAGGCATATTGCTTGCCAAAGATTTGATCCCTTACGGTTTCTCCAACAGTGATGAGCCCTTCTCACTGGATCGCGTGATCCGTCCCGCCGTGGTTGTGCCCGAAAGCAAACGCGTCGATGTTCTGCTAAAAGAATTCCGCTCTCAACGCTACCATATGGCGATTGTGGTTGATGAGTACGGCGGCGTATCGGGTCTTGTGACTATCGAAGATATTCTTGAAGAAATTGTCGGCGAGATTGAAGACGAATTCGACCACGATAGCACTGAAGAAACCGAGATCCGCAAAGTCGGTAACACGGTTTATATGGTTAAAGCTTTGACGCCAATCGAAGATTTCAACGAAGAATTCAACACTGAATTCAGCGATGAAGAGTTTGATACCGTCGGTGGCTTAGTCTCACACGCCTTTGGCCATCTGCCAGAACGTAACGAGAGCATCATCATTGAAGGCATAGAATTTAAAGTCATCAATGCTGACACTAGGCGTTTAATCCAACTCAGAGTTAAACTCCCCGATCCTAATACTGGCGAAGACGTAGAATAATCACTCGTGCTAAAAAAAATTCGGGCTTTTGCCCAACAACAGTCCCAACCTAGTGCTGTGAGACTCGTACTGGCATTTGCCCTTGGCGCCAGTACGGCGCTTTCATTTGCGCCTTATTCCATTTGGATAATCTATCCGTTTGCCATGGCTATTGCCCTCTGGCACAGCCGAACGCTGAGCGCTAAGGCAAGCTTTTACTATTGGTTAAGCTTTGGATTTGGCTGTTTTTCCGTAGGGATCAGCTGGGTTCACGTGAGCATGGATACCTTTGGTGGTATGCCGCTCATTGCCTCCGTTGGGTTAATGGCCTTGTTAGCCTTGTATTTAGCCTTGTATCCAGCGCTAACTGGTTTAGCGCTGGTTTGGTTAACTAAAACGCTGAGCCATAATGGTGAAAATCGATTTGGTCTTTGGCGTAATCTCGCCCTATTCCCCGCGTTATGGACCTTGACCGAATGGGCTCGTGGCTGGGTAATGACAGGCTTCCCTTGGTTATGGGCGGGTTACTCGCAAACTCAAGGGCCGCTAAAACCCCTTGCCAGCATCATAGGCACACTGGGAATAAGTTTTGTATTGGCCATGCTCGCTGGTGCATTAGCGCTTTGTTTTACTAAGCGTTATAAGAGTTTACTGCTTTTAGTGCCGCTCAGTATCCTGGCCGTTTGGGCTGCGCCTAAACTTTGGGAGATTCATCCTACGGGTGAAAATGTTAAAGTGGCACTGGTACAAGGCAATATTCCCCAAAGCATGAAGTGGGAACCCGATGCCCTGTGGCCGACGCTGTTAAAATACATGGATTTATCCCGCGAACATCTGGATGCCGATATCATTATTTGGCCAGAAGCAGCAATTCCAGCGCCAGAATCTATGGTGCAGGACTTTTTAGATAACGCCAATAAAGTCGCCAATCTAAACCATACCTCAATTATCACAGGCATTATTAGCCATCAAAACAATGAGTTCTATAATTCATTGATTGTGCTTGGTAATCATAATCAGAAACAACAAGCAGGCCCAGACTATGAGGGCGATGGTAGCAATCAATTTAAGAAACACCATCTGTTGCCAATTGGCGAGTTTGTCCCCTTTGAAGCGCTGCTGCGCCCGATAGCACCTTTCTTTAATTTGCCCATGTCGTCCTTTACGCGAGGCGAATATCAACAGCCTAATCTCAGCGCACTAGGCCATAAAATCGCGCCAGCAATTTGTTATGAAATAGCCTTTCCCGAACAGTTGCGCGACAACGTTAATCAAGGGACAGATATACTATTAACTGTCTCTAACGATGCATGGTTTGGTAGCTCAAATGGGCCATTACAGCATATGGAGATCGCTCAAATGCGCGCGGTTGAATTGGGTCGACCTCTATTACGCGCAACCAACAATGGCGTGACAGCCATAGTCGATGAGCATGGCAATATCACAGCGTCATTGCCACAGTTTGAAATAGGTGTGCTAAGTGCAACCATTCCATTAGTCACAGGGCAAACTTGGTTTGCAAAATTAGGCCAAATGCCCCTACTGATACTCTGTGGTTTAATCGTTCTGCTTGGTCTTGCCCGACGTTTTAAAGCGCAATAGGATTTAGGCTATGCATTACCAAGTCAATAAACAAGATGTGGCAGGTTTTACCTTAATTGAACTTGTCGTTGTGATTATTGTGCTTGGGATCTTGGCTGTGATCGCCGCGCCTAAATTTATCGGTTTAAGTAAAGAAGCGCGGGTACAAACCTTAAGCCAAGTACAGGCCAGCGTTAAAACAGCCAATATGCTAGCTTACTCAAAAAACCAAATGCCTAGCCTACTGAGCCAAGCGGTAGCTGGGCGCGATGATATTATTGATATCGACCTCAATGGTGATGGCACTCCAGATACACGATTAAAATGGGGTTACCTCGATAATACTGATGTGGAAAAATGGATCACCTCAGATGATAAACTTATCATTCAATATCAAGGCATTGATATCACTTATATAGGCTACGATCTTAACAACAATTCCTTAGTGAATGATGACCAATGCTATTTCCGCTACACCCAAGCCAGCGATGCCAACACTGCGCCGCAATATGATATCAACACCCAAGGTTGTTAGGCTGACACTCAGTTAACCTGTGTTATCCCGCAATTGTCTGCGAATACATTAGGCTGATTGCGCGTTCCACGTTAAGGTGAACGATTAGACGTGGCCTTATACCAATCACAGTACTGTGTCTGCATAGCCAATATGATTGGTACCATTACCTCGTTCCTTAACCAAGGTACACAGTCAAGGCAACTCTATGGCACAGCTTCGCGTGCGCTACCAAACCCACGAATTTGGGGATCTCGACATTCATGTCAGAACCCTAAGAAATAACCAAGAATTTGAAGACATAGATGGCGAAGCTGAAAAGCTCGGTATTTCCTCCGCAACTTGGCCATTATTTGGCATAGTTTGGCCGTCTAGCCAAGTGCTGTCCCATCATATGGCCGATTATCAAATTGATAATAAACGCATTCTTGAAGTTGGCTGCGGTATAGGGCTGGCAAGTCTAGTGCTAAACCACAGACATGCCGACATCACAGCAACCGACTATCATCCCGAGTCAGAGAATTTCCTTAAGCAGAATGTCGATTTAAATCATGGTCGTGCGATTCCGTTTGTTCGAACTGGGTGGGCAGATGCACAAACTAATTTAGGTTTATTTGATCTCATTATCGGCAGCGATCTCTTGTACGAACAAGAACATGCCGATCTCTTATCACAATTTATTGAGCAGCATGCTAAACCAATTTGTGATGTAGTCTTAGTCGATCCAGGCCGTGGTAATCATGCAAAATTCAGTAAACGTATGGTGACCTTAGGTTACGAACATACACAACATAAACCCATTCACACTGAATTTTTATTAGCGCCCTTTGGCGGTCAAATCCTCAACTACTCTCGTACCAACAGTTGATACAGCCTAATTAATGCAAATATGAGCAATTTAGGTCTAATAGAACTCAAAAAAAACGACGCTGAGGCGTCGTTTTAGCTGCATAACATCATCACCTTGATTAAGGCGTTAGCGGCTCGCGGGTAAATTCTTCATGGTCACATTCAGGACAATCTGGGATGGGACTTGGAAATTCAATACTCATTTCATTGCCACAGTTAGTGCACACCATGATGCCCTGATTCACTATGTCACCACTTTTGTAGTAGCCTTGGTGCTTAAAATCTTGCGTTAACTCATGCCATTCTACTTGGCTGCGGTCGGTGATTTCACTGAGCCAATGCCAAAGCGTATTCTCTAAAGTAATCACGGTTGGGCTATGACTCAAACTATCCGCGTTCTGCTCACGGAGAAAACTCGTAATATCACGCTTTAAGAATTGTTCGACTAAAGCGAGTTCATCTTCCCCTGCCTGTTCTTTAAGACGTAAATACTCCTTACCTTGAGTGACAGAATTAAATAAGTTCTTTACAGTCATAGTGTTATCTTCTGCAAATTGAGATTTCACTTCGGTAATTAAGGCTTGATATAGTCCTAGTAACGCGTTACTTCTATCATTCATAACCAATACTCCTTCATACGAACCTTTTTAATGCATCGCTTCTAGTTTATTCTATGCAGATCTTACTCGCGCTGATATGGCGTTAGATCCAATAATAGGCGGCACTGCCGGAAATAGAGTGATGCAAGAGCAATATAATCCCTCAGAAATTGAAGCCTTAGTGCAAAAGCACTGGCATGACAACAAAACCTTCGAAGTCACTGAAGACGCAAACAAAGAAAAGTTTTATTGCCTTTCGATGTTTCCGTACCCTTCTGGCAGACTCCACATGGGACACGTACGCAACTATACCATAGGTGACGTAGTTGCACGCTTTCAACGTCTTCAAGGCAAAAACGTGCTCCAGCCTATTGGTTGGGACTCATTTGGCCTGCCCGCAGAAAATGCCGCAATTAACAACAAGACTGCGCCTGCACCATGGACCTATGAAAACATAGAATACATGAAGAACCAGCTGAAATTGCTGGGTTTTGGTTACGATTGGAGCCGTGAAATCGCCACTTGTACCCCTGAATATTATCGCTGGGAACAATGGTTCTTCACTAAGTTGTACGAGAAAGGCCTAGTCTATAAAAAGACAGCTTCAGTCAACTGGTGTCCAAACGATGAAACCGTACTGGCGAACGAGCAAGTTCAAGACGGTTGCTGCTGGCGCTGTGATACCCCTGTGGAACAAAAAGAAATTCCACAGTGGTTTATTAAGATCACTGCCTATGCAGAAGAATTATTAAACGATATCGATACCTTAGATGGCTGGCCTGAACAGGTTAAGACCATGCAGCGCAACTGGATTGGTCGCAGCGAAGGTGTAGAAATGACCTTCGGCGTTGCAGGTCACGATAAAAGCTTCGATATCTATACCACACGTCCAGATACCTTAATGGGCGTGACCTATGTGGCGATTGCCGCAGGTCATCCATTAGCTGAAATCGCCGCGCAAACCAATCCTGAGCTTGCCGCCTTTATCGATGAGTGCAAAAACAGCACAACATCTGAAGCCGAACTCGCGACCATGGAAAAACGCGGTGTCGCTACAGGGCTTTTCGCCATTCATCCTATCACTGGTAAGCAAGTGCCGATTTGGGCAGCTAACTTTGTGTTGATGAACTATGGCACAGGTGCCGTAATGTCAGTTCCAGGGCACGACCAACGTGACTTTGAATTTGCAAAAAAATACGGTCTAGCAATTGAGGCTGTGATCAAGCCTGTTGATGGCGAAGTGGACATTAGCGAAGCCGCTTATACCGAAAAAGGCGTACTGTTTAACTCGGGAGAGTTCGACGGTTTAGACTTTGAAGCAGGCTTTAATGCCATCGCTAACAAGTTAGTTGCCGAAGGTAAAGGCAAGCGCCAAGTCAACTATCGTCTACGTGATTGGGGTGTTTCACGTCAGCGTTACTGGGGCGCACCTATTCCTATGGTGACCTTAGCCGACGGCACTGTGATCCCAACGCCAGCAGATCAACTGCCAGTATTACTGCCAGAAGATGTCGTGATGGACGGTATTCAAAGCCCAATCAAGGCCGATAAAGAATGGGCGAAAACCCAAGTTAATGGCCAAGATGCGCTGCGCGAAACCGATACCTTCGATACCTTTATGGAATCCTCTTGGTATTACGCCCGTTACTGCAGCCCGCATGCGGACGAAATGTTAGATCCTGCTAAAGCCAACTACTGGCTACCTGTGGATCAATACATTGGCGGTATCGAACACGCTTGTATGCATTTGTTATATTTCCGCTTCTTCCACAAGTTGCTGCGGGATGCGGGTTTGGTTAACTCTAACGAGCCAGCCAAACAACTGCTGACCCAAGGCATGGTGTTGGCCGATGCTTTCTACTACATCAACGAAAAAGGCGCCCGTGTATGGGTTTCTCCTTTAGATGTAGCGAGCACAGAAAAAGACGACAAGGGCCGCATTACTAAGGCTATCGACAAAGACGGCAACGAGCTTGTTTATACCGGCATGTGCAAGATGTCTAAGTCGAAAAACAATGGTATTGATCCTCAAGTCATGGTCGAAAAATACGGCGCAGATACGGTTCGCCTATTTATGATGTTCGCCTCACCACCAGAATTAACTCTGGAATGGCAAGAGTCTGGCGTTGAAGGCGCACACCGCTTCATTAAACGTCTGTGGAAGCTTGCAAACGAGCATGTGAACCAAGATAACAGCGAAGCCTTAGATGTCAGCAAGTTAACAAGCGACCAAAAAGCGCTGCGCCGTGAAGTCCACAAGACGATCGCGAAAGTGACCGACGATATCGGCCGCCGTCAGATGTTCAACACTGCGGTTGCCGCCGTGATGGAACTGATGAACCATCTGCAAAAAGCGCCACAAACGACAGGCCAAGACAACGCCATTATCGGCGAAGCCTTATCCGCCATCGTACGTTTGCTGTACCCTATCATTCCACATGTGAGCTTTAACCTGTGGAACGAGCTAGGTAATGCAAGCAACATCGAAGATAGCCAATGGCCAGTCGTTGATGAAGCTGCGCTAGTTGAAGACAACAAGCTCATCGTTGTGCAAGTTAACGGTAAAGTTCGCGCAAAAATCACAGTAGCCGCCGACGCTGATAAAGAATCAGTAGAAGCCTTAGGCATGAGTGATGAACACGTGATCAAATACCTAGACGGTCTGACAGTACGTAAAGTGATCTATGTGCCGGGCAAACTGCTCAGCATAGTGGCCAATTAACGGCTGCTAATAACTCGCTATACTCAAAGCCAATGAAGTTGCAGCATAGCTGCAACTTCAAGTCAGCAGGGTATACCACGAATAGGAAACCGCGAAATCTATGCTAATCAAACGCATATGCTTCGCAATCATGGCACTAGTCATTATGACCAGCGCTGGTTGCGGTTTTAAGCTTCAACGCAGTTATCAGATCCCTGATGCCCTCAATCATTTGAGTTTGAGCAGTGTGGATGAATACAGTGAACTCACTCGTTTGGTGCGTGAACGCCTGCGCTTGAACAATATCCAAGTTGTCGACGCCGCAGATAATGTTCCAGTATTAAGATTAATCACCGACTCCCTTGAACGCTCGACCTTATCTTTGTATCCCACAGGTAACGTCGCCGAGTATGAGCTGATTTATTTAGTCGAATTTGCTGTGGCACTGCCAGGTAAAGAAGCGCAGCCTTTCAAGGTTGAAATTCGCCGCGACTACTTAGACGATCCACGTACCGCATTGGCAAAGAGCCGTGAAATGGAATTGCTGACGAAGGAAATGCGTATCCAAGCTGCCGATCGTATTCTGCAAGCAATGGCCAGTACTGAGGTGAATTAATGCGGGGCTATCATTAAATGAGAGTCTATCCAGACCAACTCTCCCGCCACCTTAACCAGTTATTTCCTTGTTATCTGATTTTTGGGGATGATCCTTGGTTGATTGAAACCACCAAAGATCAGATCCGCCAATTCGCCAAGCGTCAGGGATTCGATGAAAAAGTCCAACTCATTCAAGAGACGGGCTTTAATTGGAACGATCTGACTCAGGAATGGCAGGCCATGAGTCTGTTTTCCAGTAAACGCTTGATTGAGCTAACCCTTCCCCAAGCTAAGCCCGGTGCCGAAGGCTCAAGCACACTGCAAGCCCTATTGCAGACGCCCAATCCCGATATGCTGTTGATTATCGAAGGGCCAAAGCTCGCCACAGAGCAAACCAACAGTAAATGGTTTAAGACCTTAGATGCCCATGGCATGTATCTGCCCTGCGCCACGCCAGAGGGCGAGCAGTTTATGCGCTGGCTCGATGGCCGCATCAAGCACTTTAAGCTCAATCTGCAGCCTGATGCCCGTGCTATGCTGCATTCTCTGTATGAAGGGAATTTACTGGCTGCCGATCAAGCCATGCAGTTGCTGCAACTCCTGAGCCCAGCAAAACCCGTCAGTGCCGACGAACTGGGCCACTATTTTGAAGATCAGTCGCGCTTCACCGTATTCCAACTCACGGATGCATTGCTGAATAATAAACAGGATAGCGCGCAGCACATGCTAGCCCAGCTCAATGGCGAAGGCACTGCCTTACCTATCCTGCTGTGGGCCTTGTTTAAAGAACTCGGTTTGTTATTCAATTTGAAATGCGAGCAAGCCCAAGGCGTTGCGCTCAGTGCACTCTGGGGTAAACATCGAATTTGGGATAAACGTAAACCACTGTATCAAGCGGCGCTGCAACGACTCAGCCTTGAACAACTCGAACATATGCTCGCCCTCGCCTCGAAACTTGAGCTCAACTTAAAGCAACAGGGGAAAGAGGATTGGACTGGTCTGAGCCACCTGTGTCTGTTATTTGATCCTAGAGCCCATCGGCATCTGGCACATATAGCCATAGACTAATCATAGGTTAACCAAAGGCTTGATATGCGTATTGGTATTTTAGGCGGCACTTTCGACCCGATACACTATGGTCATATCCGTCCCGTGATTGAAGTGAAGCAAGCATTAGCCTTGGATAAAATCCTGCTGATGCCGAACCATATTCCGCCCCATAAACAACAGCCGAACTTAACCACAACACAGCGCCTCAAAATGGTAGCCGATGTCTGTCAGCAACTCGACGGATTTGCACTGTGCGACATCGAAGCCAAACGCGACACGCCTTCCTACACAGTTGTCACACTTGAGCAACTGAAAAGCTTACATCCTGAAGATGAGCTGTTTTTTATCATGGGGATGGACTCTTTCCTCCAATTAAAAAGCTGGTATAAGTGGCAACGCCTATTCGACTTTGCCCATCTCGTTGTCTGTCAGCGCCCGGGTTGGCAGCTCGATGCAGAGCATCCTATGCAGCAGATATTGACGGCCCGCAGTCAAGCGCCCCAAGGGACAGTGGAAGGTCGTGCTAGCAGTGTCCATAAAAACTGTGGGCAGATTTTCCCTGTGACAATTACGCCACAGGATATTTCCTCAACTCAAATCCGCGAACAACTGGCAAAAGGCGAAATTCCCACCGATTTACTCATGCCAGTCACGCTAGATTACATCAAAAATCAACGACTTTACTTACCTTCGCTCGAACCGTAAGCAGATATCGCCAACTCAACTGCCAATGACAATGTATTCCCAGCAGCAACACTGGTATACTACCGCGCTATTTAAAATTAATGAGGTACGCCAGCGTGCAGAGCGCGGAATTAAAACAGTTTGTCGTCGACAAGATCGACGACTTGAAAGCCAGAGACGTTGTTGTTCTGGATGTCAGCAAGCAATCTAACATCACTGACTACATGGTCATATGTTCAGGTACATCAAAGACTCACGTTAAAGCTATCGCCGAAAACCTTGTGGTTGAAGCGAAAAAAGCCGGTATTCCACCTTTAGGTGTTGAAGGCCGCGAAAGCAGCGAATGGGTTCTTGTGGACATGGGCGATGTGATCCTGCACGTTATGCAAGATCAAACCCGTGATTTCTACCAGCTTGAAAAGCTCTGGTCAGAAAAGCAAGACTGATGAAGTTACAGCTCATCGCAGTAGGAACACGGATGCCCGATTGGGTTACCCGTGGTTTCGAAGAATACCAGCGCCGTTTTCCCCGTGATATGGCGCTGGAGCTTATCGAAATACCCGCTGGAAAGCGGGGGAAAAATGCCGACATTGTCCGGATACTTCAAAAAGAAGGCGAACAAATGTTGGCGGCCATTCCCAAAGGCAATCATATTGTTAGCTTAGATCTCCCCGGCAAAAACTGGACGACCCCCGAGCTAGCAACCGCACTGACTAAATGGCAACTCGATGGTCGCGACGTCAGTTTACTGATTGGTGGACCTGAAGGATTAGCGCCAGCTTGCAAAGAAGCGGCAAACCAAAGTTGGTGTCTTTCGGCATTAACCTTACCTCACCCACTCGTACGGGTGGTGGTTGCCGAAAGTTTGTACCGCGCGTGGAGCGTGAACACGAATCACCCCTACCATAGAGAATAGCGGGATCTTGATGTTAACGAGTGTCAACCACCCGTCATGGGATCAGCCGGAGATAGCATAAGTGTCGCCAAAAAAGCGGATAACAATGCATGATCACGCCGCCGAGGCGTCTCTTTTTAAGCGCAGGGCGCTTTTCACTTTTTTTTGCGTTTTCGCTCTATTTAGCGTACTAGTCACCAACCTTTATCATTTACAGGTTGAATCCTATAAAGATTATGCAACTCGCTCAAATGATAATCGCATCCGTGTTGTTCCAATTGCCCCTAGTCGTGGTCTCATTTACGATCGCAACGGCATACTTTTAGCTGAAAATTTACCCTTTTATTCCCTCGATCTCGTGCCCGAAAAAATCAGTAACATGTCAGAGACCTTAGATGAACTCGGCAAGTTAATTGAGATCAGCGATGACGAGCGTGAAACCTTTACTGACGCCCTGAAATTTCATCGCCGTTTCAAACCGCTAACACTCAAAAACCAGCTCACCGAAGAACAAGTGGCCATTTTCAGTGTTAACCAACACAGATTTCCGGGTATTTCGGTCGAAGCGGGTCTTAAACGTAACTATCCCTACGGCGCGCAAATCACTCATGTGCTGGGCTATGTAGGCAAAATTAACACCCGAGATCGCGCCCAACTTGAACGCAGCGATCTGTGGAAAAACTATGCGGCAACCAAAGACATTGGTAAGCAAGGCATTGAAAAATTTTATGAATCTTTGCTGCATGGTAAACCCGGACACTTAGAAGAAGAAGTGAACAACCGCGGCCGCGCCATTCGCACCTTAAAAATTGTTCCGCCAGAGCCGGGGCAAGATATTTACCTCACCTTAGATCTCAAGCTGCAACAAAAAGCGGTGGAACTACTCACAGGTCTGCGCGGTTCTATTGTTGCCATCGATCCCCGTGACGGTGGAGTATTAGCTATGGTATCGAGCCCAAGCTATGATCCAAACCAGTTTGTACAAGGCATTAATAGCAAAGATTACAGTGCGTTACTCAATGATAAATCCCGCCCTTTGATCAACCGTGCGACTCAAGGTCAATATGCACCTGCGTCTACCATCAAGCCTCACCTCGCACTGTTAGGCCTTGATGAGAAAGCCATTAGCGAGAGTACCCGAGTGTGGGATCCCGGTTTTTGGCAAATACCTGGTGTTGAACGTAAATACCGCGACTGGAAACGCTGGGGGCATGGCTGGGTCAACGTTTATAGCGCGATTGTAGAATCCTGCGATACCTTTTTCTATGAGTTAGCCTATAAGGTCGGTGTCGATCATATCGCCCGCTTTATGGAACAATTTGGCTTTGGCCAAAATACAGGGATTGATATCTTTGAAGAATCGGCTGGCAATATGCCATCCAAAGAATGGAAACGCTTAAAGTACAATCAAGCTTGGTATATAGGCGACACCATTTCCGTAGGTATTGGCCAAGGTTATTGGACGGCAACGCCATTACAACTCGCTAATGCCGTTGGGATTATGGCCAACAAAGGCCGCCGTCTCCCGCCACATCTGCTGAGATCCATTAAAGACAATACTGCCAAAATTGACTCACCGATTAATGAGTTACCGCCAATTGAACTTAAAAATCCCCGTAACTGGAACATCATCAACGAAGCTATGCGCCAAACTGCAAATAAGTCACGCTTTACCGATGCCACTTACACTGCCGCAATGAAAACCGGTACTGCACAGGTCATCGGCGTGGCGGAAAATACTAAATACGATGCCAGTAAAATTGCCGAACATTTCCGCGATAATGCCTTAGTTGTGGCCTATGCGCCCTTCGAGGATCCTAAAATAGTCCTCGCCGTCGTGATGGAAAACGCAGGTTGGGGCGGCGCAAATGCTGGCCCAGTCGCTCGAGCTATGCTCGATGAATATATGCTTAGAGATACTTGGAAACCCATACCATGAGTACCCATAGCCAATATCAAAACATCTGGCAACGCTTGCACATAGACTTGCCATTATTGCTCGGACTATTAGCTGTGATGGGCTTTGGCCTGTTTGTCATCTATTCTGCCAGCGGTGCAGATTTAGAGATGATGGAACGACAACTATTCCGTATGGTGTTGTCGCTAGGCATCATGTTTACCATGGCACAAATCAATCCTGAAGCGCTTAAACGTTGGGCATTACCCATTTATCTTGCGGGGGTTGTCTTGCTGCTTGGGGTACACTTTTTCGGTGAAATCAATAAAGGCGCGCAGCGCTGGTTGAACTTAGGCTTTATGGAGTTCCAACCCTCAGAGCTTATTAAACTCGCCTTCCCCATCACAATGGCTTGGTATATCAGTAAGTTCCCTCTTCCCCCCAAGAAACGTTACCTCGCTGGCGCAGGAGTGATTTTACTCGTACCAACCCTATTGATCGCTAAACAACCCGACTTAGGCACCTCAATTTTGGTGGCCGCATCGGGGATTTTTGTGCTGTTTTTATCGGGTATGAGCTGGATCATTGTTGGCAGTTTTATCGCGGCAGTACTCGCCTTCCTGCCTATCCTTTGGTATTTCTTGATGCACGATTACCAAAGAACGCGGGTATTAACCCTGCTCGATCCTGAACAAGATCCCCTCGGCGCGGGTTATCACATTATCCAGTCGAAAATCGCTATCGGCTCAGGTGGACTTTGGGGCAAAGGTTGGCTCGAAGGCACTCAATCACAGCTTGAGTTTATTCCCGAGCGCCATACCGATTTTATCTTTGCGGTGATCGGTGAAGAATTTGGTTTAATTGGCAGTATCTTACTGTTAATTATGTACCTTTACATCATAGGGCGTGGGTTAGTCATCGCCTCCCGCGCACAAACCAGTTTCGCTCGTCTACTGGCTGGCAGTATCACGCTGACGTTTTTCGTTTATGTTTTTGTGAATATTGGCATGGTTTCAGGTATCCTGCCCGTGGTAGGTGTACCACTGCCCCTTGTCAGTTATGGTGGAACCTCCATGCTGACATTGATGACAGGGTTTGGCATTCTTATGAGCATTCATACCCATAGACGTTTCGTAGATAGATAATTTTAGGGACTTTTTTATGCCTACTCTCCGAGCTTATTTGGCTCCACTCGGTTTACTGTGTTTAAGTTCATGCTTAGTCGCATGCACCACGGCAAATGAACCGACACCCGCGCAGGCACCCGCTTCAAGCACCCCAGTGGCTCCCGCAGTGGATAAAGTACTAGTACCCGCAACTCCCGCTGAGCTCAAAGAAGAGTTTATCCAAGCTCAAGTAAAACAAGGTTTTACTCGGACAGAAGTGCTCGCTTTTCTAGACAAAGCAAAATACAACCAAGGGGTTATCGATGCGATGACCCGTCCATGGGAAGCAAAACCTTGGCATGTGTATTACCCGATTTTTTTAACAGAAAAACGTCTTGATGCTGGGCTCGCTTTTTGGAAAAAACACGAGAAAACCATTGCTAAAGCGGCGGCTAAGTACCATGTCGACCCACAGATTATCGTTGCCATTATTGGGATTGAAACCTTCTACGGCCAGTTCACAGGTAATTACCCTGTAATTGATTCCCTCTATACCTTAGGTTTTCACTATCCGCCTCGCGCCACCTTTTTCCGCAAGGAATTTGGTGAGTTGATGAAATTAGTCAAAGAAGAGCACTTAGATATCAATACCCTCAAAGGCTCCTATGCGGGTGCCATGGGTTATGGGCAGTTTATTCCCTCAAGTTACCGCCATTACGCCGTCGATTTCGATAACAGTGGTAACCGCGATTTATTGCAAAGCCCAGAGGATGCGATTGGCAGTGTTGCCAATTATTTCCATGAACACGGTTGGCAAGCCAATGCTCCTGTTGCTTTACCGCTGGTCAATAGCAGCCAAACAGCGCCAAAAGCGAAAGTATGGGCAGGCGAAAAGCTCAATTATAAAGTCGCCAATATTCTAACGCCAACCTTGTCCTTGGCTGATGCGAGGGACTTGGATGTCTCGCAAAAAGCCTTACTCATTAAACTGGAACAAGCCGATCACGATGATTATTGGCTTGGCTTAAACAATTTTTATGTAATCACTCGCTATAATCGCAGTCCTTTGTATTCAATGGCCGTTTATCAATTTAGCCAACAATTAAAGGAACAGCATGCCGCTAAAAAATAATCTTTTACAGCTTGTCGCTTTGGTTGCGTGCTTCACACTTGTTGCGTGTTCTTCGAGCCCAAACCAAGCTAGCTCCAGCACAAACAAAAAAAATATGGACCCCAACAAGGGGCGCTATTCGCTAAAGAATGACAAGTTGCCACTCAATCCACCCAATGTGGACCATGTGCCAAATGCCACGCCTAAATACGAACCCTATAGTCGCCGCGGTAACAAGCCCTATACGGTTTACGGCGAGTCTTACACTGTGATGAACACAGGCCAAGGTTTTAGTGAAACGGGCCGTGCCTCATGGTACGGTGAAAAATTTCATGGCTATGAGACATCCAATGGCGAACCCTATGACATGTATTCCATGTCAGGTGCCCATAAAACGCTGCCACTGCCAAGTTATGCTCGGATCACTAACTTAGATAACAATAAGCAAGTGATCATTCGTATCAACGATCGCGGGCCATTCCACTCAGACCGTATTCTCGACGTCTCCTACGCCGCCGCCTATAAACTCGGCATGCTCGGCAAAGGAACCGCGCGGATCAAACTCGATGTGGTGTATGTCGGCAGTGTCGCGGCCACTAATTCGGCTATTGCCAGCGCGCAAGATACAGGTAATCATTACATTCAGTTAGTCGCATCGAAAGATAAAGCCAAACTCAATACCATGGCGAAAAATCTGGAGCGAAAATATCAGGTAAAGACCCGTGTACAAGCCGTAAACAATATGTTTAGACTACAGCTCGGCCCCATAGGCCAACCAGAGTTAGCAGACAAACTGCTCAATAACGTCCAGCAAAATGGGTTTCCTGAGGGCTATATAGTCCATGAGTAATGACTGTTTGCTCGGACCAGAATTGATTTAAAAATAGAGATGAAGGAACCTTCACTAAAACCCACAGTCAGAAAGTGGTACACTGTTGGAGATCTTCTCGAATCCTTTCCATTTAATACAACCAAAAGACGTGCCAAGTTAATGATGAATTTTGTAAAAAGTCCCATTAAAACATTGCTGCTAATTTCCAGTGTGTCTCTCCCCGTTTATGCTGCGCAGCCTATTATTACACCTGATGCACCAGCAGTGGCCGCCAAGGCTTTCGTCTTGATGGATTATAATTCGGGCCAGATTATCGCTGAGAGTAACGCTTATGAAAGCCTTAACCCAGCCAGCCTAACTAAAATGATGACCAGCTATGTCATAGGTCAAGAAATCAAAGCGGGCAATGTCTCGGTCGATGATGATGTGACTATCAGTAAAAATGCCTGGTCTAAAAACTTCTCTGACTCCTCGAAGATGTTCATTGAAGTCGGAACTACCGTTAAAGTCGGGGATTTAAACCGCGGTATCATCATCCAATCGGGTAACGATGCGTGTGTGGCTATGGCAGAGCATATCGCTGGCACCGAAGGCGCCTTCGTTGACATGATGAACTCATGGACAAAACAGCTGGGTATGCGTGATAGCTACTTCGAAAACTCCCATGGCTTAGACTCAGAAAACCACAAAACAACTGCCTATGATATGGCATTGTTAGGTGCAGCCTTAATCCGCGACGTTCCAGAAGAATACCGCATCTATAGCGAAAAATTTTATACCTTCAACGGTATCAAACAATATAACCGTAATGGTTTGTTGTGGGATAACAGCATGAGCGTGGACGGTATCAAGACAGGCCACACCTCAGGTGCAGGTTACAACTTAGTGGCATCTGCAACCAAAGACGGCATGCGTTTGATTTCTGTGGTTCTGGGTACTCAAAGTGAATCTGCCCGTAAAGCTGAAAGTAAAAAGTTACTGACCTATGGCTTCCGTTTCTTTGAAACTGTCACGCCTTACAAAGCGGGTGATAGTTTCACAACCCAACAAATATGGTACGGTGACAAGAGCACTGTTGATTTAGGCGTCGCAACTGATACACCTATTACGATCAGCCGTGGCCGCGGTAAAGACTTGAAAGCAAACTTCGAATTGACTAAGCCATTAGATGCACCGTTGAAAAAAGGTGAAACTGTAGGCCGTCTATTCTTCCAACTTGATGGTAAAGACATTGCCCAGTTCCCACTGGTGACGTTGCAAGAAGTCAACGAAGGTAGCTGGTTTAGTAAATTAGTCGATTACTTTAAGCAGATGTTTTCTGGATGGTTTAGCTAAGCTAAGTCCCATAAATAAAGCCACCTTCGGGTGGCTTTATTTTTTTGGGGAGTGCATCGCCCTTGAATCGGGTATAATCGCCACCATATATATCCCAATATAGCCGCTAAGAGTACTGAGTATGTTAGACACTAAATTTGATGAACTGATGGATTTCCCTTGCGCATTTCCTTTTAAGGTCGTCGGTGAAGCCCACGAAACGCTAACTGACAAAGTCGTGGCTGTGGTACAAAAACATGCACCGGGTGATTATTCACCTTCGACAAAAACGTCGAGCAAAGGTAGCTATCACTCCATTACTATCCGCGTGACAGTGACCAGCAAAGACCATATCGAAATTTTGTACACTGAACTTGCCGCCATCGAAGGCGTACGCCGCGTACTATAAATATTCCTCAAGGCCATGAAATGTGATCTGTCTTACATTTATGGTCAAGAGGCGTATAATAGCGCCACTCAATTCTAAGGGGAGAGGTTGCCCTTGCAAGACACGACTTTGCATATTCGGCATCTTGGAAAACAAGATTACGAATCAGTGTGGCATGCTATGCAGCACTACACTGACACGCGTAATAGTGAGAGCCCAGATGAGCTGTGGATAGTAGAACACCCACCCGTGTTTACCCAAGGCCAAGCTGGTAAAAGCGAGCATATTTTGAATGCTGGCGATATTCCTGTGATCCAAGTGGACCGTGGTGGCCAAGTCACTTACCACGGCCCTGGACAACTAGTGGTATATCCTCTTCTCGACATAAAACGTAGTAAAGTCGGCGTGCGTCAACTCGTTACTCATATAGAGCAAAGCATTGTCGATATGCTCGCCAAGTACGACATTAACGCTTATGCCAAAGCCGATGCGCCGGGCGTATATGTGGACGAACGTAAAATTGCCTCCCTCGGATTACGCATCCGTAAAGGCTGTTCATTCCATGGATTAGCCCTTAATGTCGATATGGATTTAGCACCATTTCGCCGCATCAACCCTTGTGGTTATGCCGGTCTTGAAATGGTGCAATGCAAAGCACTTGGCGGACCACAAACCGTGATTGAAGCGGGCGAGCAACTTACTATTACTTTTAGCCAATTACTGGGCTATCAACACCTAGTTCATCATCAAGGATTAGCAGCGTCATGAATAGGCCTGAACGTTTACAACCCGGAGTAAAACTAAGAGATGCCGATAAAGTGTCTCGTATTCCGGTCAAAATCGTCCCATCAGAGCGCGACACTATGTTGCGTAAACCCGATTGGTTACGGGTTAAACTGCCGGCATCGAATCAACGCATTTTAGACATCAAGCAAGCGCTGCGTAAAAATGGCCTGCACTCTGTCTGTGAAGAAGCCTCTTGCCCTAACCTTGCGGAATGCTTCAACCACGGCACAGCAACCTTTATGATTTTGGGTGCGATTTGTACTCGTCGTTGCCCATTCTGCGACGTGGCCCATGGTCGTCCGCTTAAGCCTGATGCTGAAGAGCCAGTTAAATTGGCGCAAACAATCCGCGATATGAAGCTGAAATACGTGGTAATTACCTCTGTAGATCGTGACGATTTACGTGATGGTGGCGCCCAGCATTTTGCCGATTGTATTCGTGAGATCCGCAAACTAAATCCTGACATCAAGATCGAAACCTTAGTGCCTGATTTCCGTGGTCGTATCGATGCTGCCTTAGATATTTTATCGACTGAGCCGCCTGATGTGTTTAACCACAACTTAGAAACGGCGCCCATGCATTATCGTAAAGCGCGCCCAGGTGCGAATTACCAATGGTCGCTCGATCTGCTAAAACGCTTTAAAGAACGTCATCCAAATGTGCCAACTAAATCAGGCCTGATGATGGGACTGGGTGAAACCAACGAAGAGATCGCTCAAGTGCTGCGTGATCTGCGAGAACATAAGGTTGAAATGCTGACCTTAGGCCAATACCTACAGCCATCTAAGTTCCATTTGCCGGTTGAACGTTATGTGCCACCAGCCGAGTTTGATGAGCTTAAAGCCTTAGCCGATGAGTTAGGTTTTACCCATGCAGCCTGTGGCCCATTAGTGCGCTCAAGCTACCATGCGGACCTGCAAGCCCAAGGTAAAGAAGTGAAATAACCTTCTTGCTTAGATGCGGATAACCTTGATGCAAACTTCAGATGATGCTGAGTTTTAGTGATATAGAGTTCAGGGTTATTAAAATAGAAAAACAGCGCTTAGGCGCTGTTTTTTATTGCCTGTTTTTATGACAGTTGTTTATGAAGAGTGATTCGTATAGCTGTCGTTATACGACATGAACGCTAATGCTCTGCTTATTCTTGGTTTATCGCTAAATCCATCAAGATAGCATCTTCTTTACCGCCCTCTATCGGGTAGTAACCTTTGCGACGTCCCGATTCAATAAAGCCAGCCTGTTGATATAAAGCACGGGCGCCGAGATTAGACTCTCGCACTTCTAACATAAGCACCACAGCGCCCGATACCTTGGCCGATGCCATCACAGCCTTAAGTAATAACTTACCGTAACCTTTGCCCTGCTGACTCGGTAATAGGCAAATATCCAATAAAGTCACTTCATCGATAATTTGCTGAACTATCGCAAACCCTAAGAGTCCTTCGACGTGATCAGTATCTGAATCCGAAACGACGTCAATATTTGCCTCAGTATTTGCATCTCCATCTAAGTGAGCACTCAGCTTTAAACCTAGGACACGATACAAGTGACCAAAACAATCGGCAAGATTCCCCTCGCTCATGGGATGGCTATGGGCCAAGGATTCAAGCTGCGCCATTTGGGGAACATCTTCAAGCGTGAGAGCCACAAGCTCAACAGGCAAACCTGCTGTCAATTGTGCTGCGAATGGTGTTGTGAATAGACTATCTACTGGTGGGATGTTCAACGCCGGTATTCCAAAGTATTGGTTATTAATGTATTTACGAGTAAAGCTTAAGACTTGCTTGGAGCTTGGCCGCTAACTTGGTCGCGCCATTGGTAAATCTGCTGCCAGAGCGCGCTTTTAGCCTGCCAACCCACCAATAAATCAGCCAACGGCTCAGACACTAACCATGCGGTACGTGGCCTGACTTTGTGACGTCGCAGATCCCAAACGATCTGTTTACCCGTATGAGGCTCACAGTCAAAATCACATTCATCACGCTTTATGTCGATAAGCGTTAGCACTGCGTCAATAAGCGGCTCTGCTTCTGGTAACTCACCGTTTTCATCCCAAATCACTAAATAAGGTTTCACCTTAGTGTCGCGCACTCGCCAAGTTGTCACATTCATGGCGGTTAAATAGGCTGATTTATTCATTAGGGTCAGTTTTATTCAATTAAAGTATCGACTCACAATATGCCGCTAGAATAGCAGTTCTGCCATGGCATTGTTACTGCAGCACGGCGAAAGGAGATGATATCTGGCTTTATCGCTTACGAGATTTAACACTCGAAAGTTCAATCGAATTTATAGATTTACAAAATCTAATTTACTCATTTTACATTTAATATCAGAAGATTAGACTAAACACACTCAGTAAGACAATAGAAGGAAAACGCCATGATTAACATAGGTATCAATCAAGCTCACAGAGAAGAAATCGCCGCAGGGCTAAACCAACTATTGGCTGACAGCTACAGTCTTTACCTTAAGACCCATAGCTTTCACTGGAACGTTACTGGCCCAATGTTCACTAGCTTACACTTGCTATTTGAACAGCAGTATACCGAACTTGCCCTTGCAGTCGACCTTATCGCAGAGCGTGTACGTGCATTAGGCGCCAGAGCACTCGGCTCATATTCAGCCTATGCCGCACTGACCGAGATAAAAGAAGATCAAGGTGTCACTCAAGCCGAAACCATGATCCGCGAACTATTAAGCGATCAGGAGCTAGTAATCCGCAATGCCAGAGCCTTGTATCCGCTGGTGAATCAAGCGAATGATGAAGCGACTGCGGACTTGCTCACCCAGCGCATCCAACTGCATGAAAAAAATGCCTGGATGCTACGCAGCTTACTCGCAGAATAATCGCTAAATAGATTATTTCTCTGACCAAAGCAAAAAAGTCGCCAAGTAAACACTTGGCGACTTTTGCCTTTAAAGCTTGATCAAACAGAATAGATTAGAGGTACTTAATCCAAGCCTGAGTGCTGTGCTTTTTATATTCGCTAAATCGCTTAACGGGATAATACAATGCGATGGCTAACACGCCCGCGATAAACCAAACCCATCCTATATTGCTCACGCCAAAGTACTCACCATGGTTTACGCCAAAGATGAATTTCGCTAAAGTATAAAGCAGTAACAGCACGTACAAATGTAAGATATAGAAGAACATAGGGACTGAGCCAAACACAGACAACCCATGGCCCACTCGCGCTAATCCCCCACCCACTTTCCCACTTGATGCAAAATACCGCTCAAAGGCCACTAAGCAAAAAAACATGCCGCCTAAGGTCACCAGTAAAAAGCTTAGTGATGGCGGGTATTTCGTTAAGTTAAATACCGACATCAAGGTTTCACCCAAATGTGCCCCCGACTGCCAAGGCAGGGTTTCGCCATAAAGGTTAAACCCACGTAGCACCGCAAAAAGTACCCAACAGCTGATCCCTAAAAACAACAGCTTTTGCTGGCGAGCCGATGCATCAAGATGGCTTCCGTTCGGCTTATTACTAAAAAGTGGCCCTGCAACATAACCCAGTAAGATCACCCCAATCCAAGGCAGCACGGGATAACTCACCTTAACCCTAAGCGCACCTTCGCTGACGAGATAACCGCGGTCGTGCAATATGGTCCACAGACCGTAAACCCACTCATTGGGCTGAAAACCAATTGGCGTCAACAGATTATGGCCAAAAACAATCGCAAATCCTAAAAGGGCCATCCAAGGTCTAGGCAGGTTTATCAGCGCAGCGAGTGCTAACATACTCAGACCAATCACCCAAATCACCTGCAACCAAAGGGTGTAATAGCTGACCATCCAAGAGAGGTTAGAGAAGTTAATCACTAAAATTTCCAGCGCGATTAAAAACAGCCCGCGTTTAATCAAAAACATACGTGCTGAACGTGGCTCGCCATGGCTACGATTGGCATAAAGCCATGCAGAAACCCCGGTTAAGAACACAAAGACCGGCGCACAAAAATGGGCGGCAAAGCGACTCACAAAAAGCCCCCAAGAGGTCGAACTCAAATCCATAGGATCGCTCACCTGCATGTGAAAGAAAAACCGCTCCCGCACATGGTCGAGTAACATGATAAGCATCACCATGCCGCGCATCATATCGATACTATTAATCCGGGTGCGGCCAATAGAACGACCCAGTTCTTGCTCAGCAAAACCTGAAGATAACGCTGGGTTAGCGCTGATATTAGAATTCATAGCTAACACTCACTTTAATGCTACGTGGCTCACCCGGCACGGCCCAAAGAGCGGAATAGCTACTCGCGATGTAATGTTCATCCAGTAAGTTATCCAGATTCACTCCAAGGCTTAAGTTGTCGCTTAAGTGGGTGTTCATAAACAACCCAACTAACTGATAAGAAGGCAATTGAAAACTCGGATCGGCAGAATCGCCGAGACGCGAATCCACATAACGCCAGCTAAGCCCTAGATGACCATCAATAGAAAGCCTATTCAAATCCTGTTTCAGAATCACACTCGCGGTATGCTTTGGCACATTCACCAGTGAACTGCCTGCAGGAATGAGCACGCCCCAATCAGGATTCAAGCTGTCATTGGCGGTACGGGTATTAAGATAGGCATAGGATAATTTTGCTTGTAAATCCTCCGTCAGTTCGGCGGCTAAATCGAGTTCAACCCCGCTACTTTTAGCTTTACCTAAGGTGGCAGAAAAACCAACATTGATAGGATCTGAGGTCAAGATATTGCTCTTTTGGGCATCGAACACGGCTAAACTACCGTTTATAGGAAGATCGTTTAACCAAGTACCATTAAACTTCATCCCCAGTTCAACCGACTGACTCTCTTCCGCTTCGAAGGGCTTACCCGCAAAGTCAGTTCCAGAAAGCGGTAAAAAGCCTTCAGAATAAGAGCTATAGAAACTTAAGGCATCGGACCATAAATACACCAGACCCACCTTGGGGCTGACTCGACTATCGGTTTGCTCTGACAGAGTATCTTTCGCGACTTCACTGATATCTTGCTGATAACTATCGAACCTTAGCCCAAGGTGCAACTTCCACTTTTCAGTTAAATCCATTTGATCTTGCAGATAGGTCCCCCACGCCTTTTGAGTCTCGTTATTCTCATACAACAAACTCACCTCTGGCTGAAGCCCACCGTATTGAGGGGCATAGATATCGATGGCGTATTCACCTTTTTTGCCCCGATAACGATACAGTCCTGTCTTCAAATTGTAGTGATAGGCATCGGCACCGAGCAGTAAATTATGACGAATAAAACCCGTATCCACATGACCACTTAACTCTAGACGCAGCGAATTATCCTCAGAGGCGTAGTCACGATATCTGTGCTGCCTAGTCAGCGTGCGATCATCATCAAATAGCGATTGCCGCCCCTTTGCTAACTCGGCATCAGACGAATACCCCTTCAAGCTAGAGTCTCGATAGTTATAGCCAGCAGTTAATGACCAATCATCATTTAATTCATAGTCATAGGTCAGCTGATGCCCTGTGGCATTCACCTCCGTTGCGCCATCATTAGGTTCACCTAAATAACGCGAGCGTGGTACGGTATTAATATCGTTATTGAGCACAATAATGCCGCGATCGAATAGCTGTTCCTGCTTGAGGTATTCCATTTCATACAGCAAGGAAGCTTTTTCGGAAATCTGCCAACGCATAGACGGCGTAACGATTTTTTTATCGCTAAACACATAATCACGAAAACTATCGTGTTCCTGCCAAGCGCCATTAATCCGAAATGCCAAGTTATCGGTTAAACCTGAGGTCACATCACCTTCTAACCGATATTGGTCGAAACTCCCAGCCGATGCTTTTAAATAACCACTGGTTTGATACTGAGGTTTCTTAGTCACAATATTGACTGTGCCACCGGGTTCCGAGCGGCCATAAAGTGCCGAACCTGGGCCTTTTAAAATCTCGACATAGGCAACGTTTGATAAATCTCTATGACCACTAAAACCTCGGCCACCATTAAAGCCATTGATTAAATACCCCGATGGCATGTTTTCGTTGCCCGGAAAGCCTCGTAGGGAAAAACTATCCCATAAGCCGCCGCCATTATTTTGCCGCGCCACACTGGCAGAATAGTCCAGTACATCTTGAAACCGCGTCAGCCCCGCATCTTTTATCAATTGCTCGTCTAACACACTGATCGCTTGGGGAAGTTCAGTTGAGGACACATTGCCACGATAGGCTTGGCGATAGTGGATACTTAAACGTTCAATATCAGTGTCAAGCACTGCGTCACTCACAGTATCAATAGCTTGTGAACTCGATTGGCTGCTTTCTGCGGCCAACAACATTGAAATAGGATTGAGCACAAACAAAGCGCCCAGCAACAGCGCAGTGCGCTTAGGGGCATAAAAAGAAGTCATTTTCACTCCGAAAATAAACAGCATGGGCGCCTTAGCTAAGCCAAGGCGCTCAAAGTTAATTAAGATAAATTGAATAAACAGTAACTTATGCTGTTATGGGCGGAGCACGACTATTGAAGAAACGACTAAAAGGTCGCTTAAAGGAAACGGCCTGAAACTCAACCGAGATATAACCCTGCTGAGCGAGTTGAAAATGAAAGGGTGTACTGGTTAGCGCATGTTGCAACTGGTGCTGATGTAAGCACAGCGAACAATTGGCCTTGGAGTCTTCACTAGCATGGGAAACACTGTGAACAGCAATGGCAACAGACAATAGCACCAATATGGCTGCAAGCCATATTGCTAGGGTGCGTCTTGTTTGTATCACACTATTCAAACCCTACTTCCTCAGATAATTTGGCAGGCGATTGTATGTTAAGCACTACTAAAGTTGCAAACCGATTTACCTAAGCCGTAGGGCTTAAATGTTACAAGAGGTAACTTATCTCATGAGTCATTAGCTATGCCGTCCATAGACTATTTGCAGCCTGCTACTTTACATAACCCTTTAACACATCATCAATCATGATATTAAGGGATGTTATGCCCGCACCTGTGATATACCAAGCCTCTGGATCCACAAAAATAACATTCCCCGTCTTCCAAGCATTGGTCTCACGCAAGAGAGGGTTATCTATGGACTGTTTATCCAATACTGGGCTTCGCTCCATCACTGCGGTTCTGTCAACCACGTAAATGATGTCGGGATTGTTTTCAAGAATAAACTCGCTTGATACAGGTTGACCGTGCAATCCCATCTGCTCTGATAAGCTAGCGGGTTTAACCCCTAGCGCACTGTAAATGAACCCATAGCGTGAACGAATACCTAAAAATCGAAAAGCGCCATTATTATGTAGCACCACCAATGCTTTTTCTGGCCTGTCCTTAATGACCATTCTGGCGGCTTGGATCTTAGTTTCCAGTTCATCCACTTTATGTTTTGCCAAGGTTTGCTTATCGAATAATTTACCCAGCATCAATAAGTGTTTTGTGACTATATCAAAGTAATCGCTGTTGCTGTCTTGGTAATCAATATCCAAATGAATGGTCGGAGCCAAATTGGAAAGCGCTTGATAATGACTAGCTTGAACGGATGACATCAGCACCAAATCGGGTTTAAGTGCATAAATACGTTCCATATTGGGTTGAACGATAGCACCTAAATCAACAATATCACTATTGTTGCTGTAGTCTTTCAGGTAGTAAGGAACAAAATCCTTTGGCATGCCGACAATGGGAACACCCAACTGTTCGAGATAGTCGACTTCATTCATATCTAGGGCCGCAACACGTACTGGCCGTTTTGTAATAACAGTAGTGCCCAGCTTATGCTCTACCTCTATCGGGGCAAACTCCAACTCAGCCGTTGAAGCACTCGTATCCGATGATGCAAGCTGTACTGATTCGGTTTTATTGTCGCAGGCCAGCAAAAAAGCCGAGCTAAATAACAGAATCGCTATCACTTTAGTCCCACTTATACATTTCGACGTCACTTGTATTCTCCTTGTAAGTTGAAGTTGAAATAGTTACATACTGTTCCTTGACTCGTTTTCAGCACCTCAAGATCCAGTTCGTACAGTGCTTTTAGCCTTTGTGCTGTGACGACCTCTTCAACGGGTCCAGCGCAGTGCACAACGCCTTGCTTCATGCCGACAATATAGTCGGAGTAGTTCGCCGCAAAATTGATATCGTGAACCACTAACACGACCGTTCGTTTGTAATCATCACACAGATGGCGAAGTGCCCGCATTATGCTAACGGCATGTTTCATATCCAGATTGTTGAGCGGTTCATCTAACAATAAATAATCCGTTTGCTGCGCAATCGCCATTGCCAGAAAAGCCATTTGGCGTTGTCCGCCGCTAAGTTCATCAATAAATACATTGGCTAATGACTCTAAAGCTAAAAACGACAGCGCTTCATCAATGGCGCGATGATCTTCCTTTGTGAGTGCCCCTTGGCTATAGGGAAAACGACCAAATGCCACTAACTCCCTGACCGTCAGGCGTAAATTAAGGCTGTTAAACTGACGCATGGTTGCCACTTGCTTGGCATAATCCTTCAAGGGAATATTGTGGATAGCAGTACCTTTGAGTAATACCTCGCCCTGCTGGATATTCAGTAACCGACCAATCGACATCAGTAAGGTACTTTTGCCAGCACCGTTAGGGCCGATGAGAGAAGTCATCTGATGTTCGGGAAATTGTGCAGTGACATTTTTTAGCACAGGTTTCGCGCCATAAGACTGATATAAGTTATTGACGGTTATCACACTGCGCTCCGAGGTTTAAGAATTAAGACAAAGAAATAGGCGCCACAAAATAGATTAATTAACAGCCCAACACTGGTTTGATAATTAAACAGATGCTCAACGAGCATTTGCGCGATCAGAAAAACCGAGATAGCAACGGCGCATCCTGTTATCAAAGTAAATGAGTGCGACGGATGCCTTGCCAGTGCATAGGCCATGTTCGCGACAAATATCCCCATAAAAGCAGTCGGCCCCACTAAACTGGTTGATATTGCGACCAATACCGCGATAAGACCCAATAGCAGGCGCACCACTTTTTGATAATCAATACCAAGAGAGATAGCTTGCTCCCGCCCCATCAGTAATACATCAAGTACAGCACGCACTCTCCAAGCGGCGATACACACAGCACTGACAAGCACTAAAGAGATAAGCAATTGCTCTGGTTGAGCGCGGTTGAACGACGCTAGGCTATAGCTCTGGAAAATAGAAAACTCACCGGGACTGATAGAATATTGGATTAACTGAGTAAAACTGCCTAACACCACAGTGAGTACTAAGCCCACAAGCAGTAGGAAAAACACATCATGTCGATCTCCACTAAATAGCCAGCGGTGAATCGCCATTGAGTAAAGCAACATCACCACAACTGAGACAAAGAAATTGCTGTTAGCGGTGATCAGAATACTGCTGCCCGTCCCTAAGATAAGGATCAACAATGCCTGCAAAATCAAGTACACCCCTTCATACCCCATGATAGATGGCGTTAAAATGCGATTTCCGGCTAAGGTCTGAAACAGTATCGAAGAAAACGCAATACAGATACCACCAAGGCAAATAGTGCCCAAACGCACCAATCGATTCGGTATGACATAGTCAAAATCAAAGCCTGAGCCCATCAATAAAAATGTGACTGCCAACATAATAGGCAGCCCCCAGCTCAAAAAACGCCATGCACTGTCTTTCATTTGATTTTCCAAACGATAACTAAAAATATGAGTCCACCTAAACAGCTTGCCGTTAGACCTATAGGAATTTCAAAGGGATACAAAACAAGCCGACCAAGCAAGTCACAGATAATCAGTAGTGTTGCGCCAGCAAAGGCGATAATAGGCAAGGTACGTTTTAAATTATCGCCGTAACGCATAGCGACAAGATTAGGAATAATCAAACCAATAAATGGAATACTCCCGACTGTGATCACTGTGGTCGCTATGGTCAGGGAAACCAGCACTAACCCTAAGATAACTAGGTTGAAATAACTCAGGCCTAGTGTGGTAGCTAAGCCTTCGCCCATTCCTACAATGGTAAAGCGCTGTGCATAAAGGTAGGTCAGTATGACTACGGGAAGGATCAGATAGATGATTTCGTAGTTACCCTGCACGATTTTTGAAAAATCACCCAGCATCCATCCCTGCATACTCTGCATCATATTGTTTTGATAAGCATAAAGTTCCGCTATCGCACTGAGTACACTGCCAAACATAATCCCAATAATTGGAATGAGCACCGGACTCTTATACCGAATACCACGAATAATCAGAATAAAAGCTAAGCTCGCAAGCAAGCAAAAAACCAAAGCCCCCAACATTCTGGCGGTGACCCCCATACTCGGGGCATGAATGATTGAAATTAATATGCCTAGTTTGGCGGCATCAAGCCCGCCACAAGTAGCAGGTTCAACAAACTTGTTTTGCACAATCTGCTGCAATATCACGCCACAGACTGCAAGCCCTACACCTGAGCAAATCAAGGCAAAGAGCCGCGGCAGACGACTCGCAGATAACACCAACCAGACATCATCCGAGAATGTCAGCATCTGCGTCACAGAGGCATACTTTGCGCCTAGCAGCAATGAGGCAAAACAAAGCACAAAAAAGCACGTCAGTGCATAAACCACCTTCACAAACTGATACTTCCTATACGCAATAAATCTTGTACTAATCTGCAGCCGCTATGAGGTTTTCATATCGACGCGCTATGTTTGAGCCTTATCGGATCCCCCTGCCTTTTGGGCATGGGTAACGGCAATACCCGCTAACACTAAGTCACGTTTTCGCTCCCACCATCTGCGTGCGCCCACCTTCATGATGTCTACCATCGCATTTATCTGCTCAGCTTTATCAGGGAGCTTGGTGGCTTCATCTTCCCAAATTGCGATAATTCGCTCTTTACGTGTCCGACCATCGGCTTCTGGTTTAGTGGTTGACCACCATCCCAAAAAGCACTCCCCCACCATGTCAACTAAGATATCAACGGCAAGCACTGCCTCATCGAGGGAGAAGCCTTTGCGTTGCAGCTTTTCGACCGATTCAGCAAAAGAACGTATACCCGATGACGGCGTAACACTGGCCTGATGAATAGATTCAGCGAGGCCAGGATGACGCTCATACAGTGCCCAAATGGCATCGGTCAATATGATCAATTCGCTCCGCCAATCGGTGGCTGCTGGCGCTCGCCAGTCCAGCTCATTAATTGCAAGCTCAGCAGCAATGGAGATAACATCATTCCGACCTGCTACGTGATGGTAAAGAGAAGAATGATCGACCTTTAAATGCGCGGCTATAGCAGGGATAGTCGCTTGATCAACCCCAATCTCCAACGCAGCTCTGGCGATAGCCTCACGGGAAATACGGCTAGGTCTGCCACGCTGGCGTTTTTGAGTGGGTTGATCCGGTACTTGTGTCATATCGATAAGGTTTCCAAGGCAAAAATGCCATTCTAACCGCTCTTGCTACCCGCTGCATGGCAATACCCAATACAGCGGGTAGAAGCTAGCCGCTAAAACTTCGCCCTAACGCCTACACCTATTTCTCGAGGTTCAAGTAAATATGCATCCACGCCTCCGGTACTTCTGTCAGCCATTTTTGCCACGGGTGCACGTTCATCCAGCAAATTGCGTGCATAAACAAAGGCTTCAAAATATTGGTTGATTTGATAGGAAGAATTCAGGTTTACCGTAGTGTAAGATCCCACTCTTAACTCAGGCTCATTGGTATCCGTTGAAAAGTATCCATCCGTATGGCGCACATCACCGCTCACTTTAATGGCGTCTGTGATTGAATAGTCAAACCCTATATTGAACATATATCCCGGCGCTTTACTAAACTCGTTGCCGACAAACTCCTCACCACGGTAGTCATTAAATTCACTTATCTCAGTTTCAAGTAAACCCAGCCCACCATATAGGCTAAAACTATCGGCTACTTTAAAGTTCCAATCTAATTCAATCCCATAGCTTTGCGCTTCATCGGCATTAATAATGACAGAACCAAAGGGACGTCCATCGAGGTAGTCAGTAACTGAACGTTGTGAATCCTTAAAGCGGGTGTAGAAGAGATTGCTATTTATGATTAAGCGTTGTTCAAGCAGATCGATACGGGTAAAAAGTTCATAGTTCCATGCCGACTCGGCATCAAAGGTATAATATTCGCCGCCGCGGAAGTTAATACCTGTGCCCCCAGGAATATTGCCTTCACTGATCATCGCGCCGATTAAGACGTTATCTGTCAGATCATAGGACAGGGCAACTTTAGGTAATAAAGCCGTAAACGTCTCTTCATATTGATGGCGCACACCTGGAATGTAGCTGGCAATACCATCGTGGCTAATTTCATCAGACTGATAACGAAGAGCGCTGGTGAATGCCCACTTGGGTGAGAAGCGCCATATGACTTCACCGTAGGGGGCAAAACTGGTATGTCTCAGGTCGGCGTCGGCATTACCAAATACGTTATTCAGCTTGTTATTCGTTTTATCATCCCAGTAGAATACACCGGCAACCCCACTAAACTCTGAACTCTTGTCACCAAAGTTCAGCCTTATATCATTCGAAAAGTTTTCATTATCTCGTTTTGCGATCCCTTGATAAGGTGCTGCGAACCGATAATCAAACTGCCCTTCTGAATACTGCAGTTGGTTATGCAACTTCATCCCATTGTCGAGCACATATTCAAGATCAAAAATTCCAACATGATTGCTGACTTCTTGATTATCCTGAAAAATTGAACGATTTTCTAAGTCATCATAGGGTTCTGATACCACCTCGTTTCTGGGACGTTTAGCCTCAGTGGAGGAATAAGTCAGCATGGCGGAAAAGTTGCTGTATTTTTCGGGTTCCCATAACAACTTCGCCCGTAGATTTTGGTTTTTAAACTCAAAATCTAAATCATGGGCAGTAAAATCGGGGTTAACGTAATCAACAAAGGTATCTCTAGCGCTGTAATCTGCGCTAATTCTTGCGGCAAAGTCATTACTTAGCGCACCGGACGCCATGACCGAAAAGCGCTGCTTATTCCGACTGCCATAAAGTGCTTGCGCTGCAAATTCTGGCGTATAAGTGGGGTTATGGGTATGGATAACTACAGCGCCAGCAATACTGTTGGCTCCTTGACTGGTCGTTTGCGGACCACGGTAGACTTCAATAGACGACACATCCCACACGCCTGCGGCGCCTAAATCCAGTTCTGCGGGGCTCAGATATTTACCATCCACACTGATAGTTGCACCCGGCACAGGCTTAGATAAGTAGGCATTACCCGCTGCAACAGGCCCTTTAGTATCCGTACCGCGGATAATGGGCGCATCGGTATTTCCGGCATAAATTAAGTTTGGCGTACCGCCGAGGATTTCAGAAATCGTTGATTGGTCGGCATTTTTCCTCAACTGTTCTTCAGTGATGACCGTCACTGAACTCGCCGTTTCCTTCAGCGTGCGCTCGATTTTCTGACCGTAAACTGTGATGACTTCAATATTTCCCGCTGCATCTTGTTGCTTGGATTGCTTATCTGGAGCAGTTCCACTGTCAGCAATAGTTGAGCCAGAAATAGCGCTAAGCCCCAGCGCAAGAGAACCGATAACCCACTTTGATTGTGGGTAAAACTTACCAAATCGGGGCATGTTTAATAACTCCTTATACGAAAGATTTGTTGCCAATGAGAATAGTTATCAATTATATTATCGCCGTTCAAAAAATTTATCAACACTGTGTTGATAAATAAAAATGACCGCTTAATATGGTCGCCATCTCATGGCGGTTCAATTTTTATGAAACAAGGAATTTGGCTCGTGGATGTTCATTTGCCCATAAAATCTGGCACTCAGACTATTTTTTACTCTGCAATATCAAGACTTCATCGCTTCATTGGCCTTGTGTTAATCACACTTTCCAGACCGAAGCCCAGCCTGTTCCACTTCTATTTTTTAGGTGAACATTAAAATGCAGCGACTTTTCAGTCCCACTTCAACATTAGCCTTCACCCTACGTCCGGCGATTCCCGCACTCACTTTCGGAATGCTGCTAGCGGCAGGTGCTGGCGTGACGACACTAGGTGCACTCTGGTGCATGATTCAACTTATTGCAGGCCATCATTCGCTATGGTTAGCGGGGGCGCTCATATTTGGGGTCGTGTCAGCGCTACTATCAGCTGGCGCATCTTGGGTTAACCACAATGCTGAGGCGCAATTTTCTGGAAGATTAAGGCGTCATGTTGCAGCGCATCTTGTCAGGTTGCCACCAAGTACCTTGGCAAAATATAAGGGCGAAAAGTTAAAGCGATTAATGGTCGATGACATAGCGTCATTGCATCATATGATCGCGCATTTACCCTCTGAGCTAGCGACCTTTATCATTGTCCCTGCCATCACTATCGGTTTGCTGATCTTAAGCGCGGGCTTAGTGGCATTACTTGCCCTTATCCCAGGCCTAGTCGCCGCACTTTTCTATTTGGTGGTGATCCCAAGGCTTGCTGCAAAACAGGGTGAAGCACGAGTCAATGTGATGGGAAATATCACTGCAGCAGTAGATGACTACGCCCGTGGTGCGCCTGTATTTCGCATTTATGGCGCACAAACTGGTGCTATGGCCGATTACCAAAAGGCAACGACACATTTTATTGGGGATATTCTTGAGCGGGTAAGCAAGGTATCAACTTCAGTCGCCGTGGCCACATCACTACTGCAGGCTGTCTGTACTTTTGCCATTGTCTATGCCATCGGGTATGAATGGCCCCCAGAAAACCTTGCTGCCGCCTTGTTCTTCAGTCTGGCCATAGTCACGCCAGCCCTAAAGCTCGGGCATGGGCTTGATTATCTCGCAACGGGCCGCGCTGCCGCTCAGCGGCTAACGGATTTTCTTGAGCAATCGAGAGTTCCTGTTGGTAACGGCAATATTGAGCTTAATGCAAATATGCCGCTCACCCTCACAAATGTTATGCCTTCACTGTCTACAAGCAATCAATCTGTGCCCATTAACTATCAATTTAGATCTGACAGAGTGACGGCAGTTACAGGGTTCAGTGGTGTTGGCAAGTCCACATTACTGCGCTTATTAGCTGGCATGGAGCAGCTAAATGCCGGAGATATTCGACTCGCTGGTATGGAACTCAAAGAGATGGATGAAGCCTCTATTAATCGCGCGATCATGCTATTACCGCAAAGTGCGGGACTACTGGCAACCTCCATCGCCGACAATCTCGCGCTCACCGCACCTTGTGCCACGGATGACGATTACTTAGCGGCATTATACTGCGCACAATTGGATAAACCCTTAAATACTCATGCAAGCACACTGTCTGGCGGTGAAATACAACGCGTTAATCTTGCCCGTGTTTTCCTTTCACCCGCTAGGGTGATATTGCTTGATGAACCCACATCGGCCCTAGACAGCGAAACGGCGTTTAACGTGTTTACAGCACTACGCCATCACGCAAAAACAAACCACAAAACGATTGTGATGGTCACCCATGACTTAACGCTTGCCGAGCTGGCGGATGACAAGCTCACACTCAAGCATCATCACAGGGAAGGAGAAGGCCAATGATAAATCGTCCCCAAGATTACGCAGCCATAAAGCACTTAATACCTGTTGCCTACGGTTGGGCTGTGGCGGCCATATTGGAAGCGGCATGCTACATTCAACTGGCTTTAGCCATTATTGAGCAGCAATCACCGCAAAAACTGCTATCGATTGCCGCAATAACCATACTCACCACAATACTGGTTTCGCGTTCAGGTTTTTGGGCTGGCGCAAGGCTGGCCAATGCGCTCTACAGTGCATTAGGCACGACCATGCAACAAGCTAAACTCTCTTGGTTTACACCGAGTGTCAGGACACTACTCATAGAAACTGTCTCTCGAAGTATTCCTGGCTTTATGAGTATTCCGGCACATCAATTTCAGGTATTTATTCATGCACCGCTTATTCCGCTCTGCATTACCTTTGGCATAGGATTGATCGGTGGCATACCACTGGTACTGATGTTGGCTAGCTTGTTACTCGTGTCATTTGTGATTCAGAGTATGGCGCAACGAGCCCTTGCCCGCGCAGATATGGACCGAAACAACACTGAATTGGCAGCAGAGCAGTCAACCCTTGAACTTATCGACCACTTAGAGTTACTGCGCACAGCAGCAGGATATAGCGGCGCAACAACACGGTTGGAGCAAAACTGGCAAACACAAGAAATCGCACTGGAACGAACTAATCGCGCCGCAGCTATAGCAACATTACTGTCGGCTATCGCCAGCTTTTTACCTATTGCAGGCATGGCACTCTATCTGGTGCTATCCGGTATAAACAATACGACAATGCTGCTCGCTGTTTTGATGTTGACCATGCGCGCGGCGGCGCCACTTGAGACTCTCGCCGTGGCGGCAATAAGCATTAATGATCAGCTAGCGGCTATTAAACACTATCGACAAGCGACTCATGCGCCAACGCTCAAAGAGCCAAGCCAAGCGCAGCAAAAGACACCGAACAATCATACAATCGAATTGAATAACGTAACATTTCCCCCTGCGGTGCAAAATATCAATGCCACTATCGAGCCAGGTGAACGCGTACTGATTTGTGGCCCGAGCGGTTCAGGTAAAACCAGCTTACTTAAGCTATTGATGCGCTTTGATGATCCCACCCTAGGCCTGATCACTTTGGGCAAGGTGCCGCTCACGTCAGTTCCCGCAACTGAACTTGCCCGCTTTTTCGCCTATGTGCCGCAGGATCCACTCATCTTTACAGGCACCATTGCCAGTAACATTCGTATTGGTAACCCTGATGCCGACGATCAAGCCGTAGATAAAGCGGCACGCCAAGTGGCGCTGGATGAAGTATTAGACAGATCAAAACTGGGCATTTATCAAGAAGTCGGCTTGCAAGGCGCAGGGTTATCGGGAGGGGAACGCCAAAGGCTTGCCTTAGCACGCGCGCTTATCAAAAATGCGCCGATTCTGATAATGGATGAGGCCACCTCGGCATTGGATGAAGAGACAGAAAAGCGTGTAGCCAAGGCTATTTGCGAACAGAGTTGTACATTGGTTTTAGTTTCGCACCGAAACCAATCATTTTGGCAGCCAACCAAGATAATAGAATTTCATCAATCAGTTGCCTCAAAGTAGGATCGGCTTTCTACGCATTAGAAAACTGAATTACAGATGTCAGACACAGATTACAGTGATTAATTTGTCGTTATTGACCACATCTCAATGAGTTATGTACTGCAGCCGAAATGACATGAATCATTTCGACTGCAGTTATTGCTCGTGCAAATAAGATGAGCATCGCTGTAGAACCGACCAAGCCTTGTTGGCATAACGCTCACTGAATCAAAGCATAAATACTCGAACTTCCTCTCGCTTTTGAGCTTTAAAATCCCTCAAATTATCAGCCACCCGTTAATAAACTAATAACCATATTTTGCGACAGGGTGCCAGTTTTTATTAACATCATCTTCAATAAACTTTTGTTTTTCTTTGATTAAATCCGATTCAACTAACCCTATCGCTTGATGGGCCTTTTCCTTAGTACTGATATCTGGATAACTAACTTGAGTCACGTTAAGTTGCTTCAATATTCCAGCGAGCAGATGACGTGCTTCGTTCGCTTGTTCGATGGCTTTATCTAAAAGCTGCTTACCTTCTTGTGGATTATGTGCATACAAACCATGTGAAGACATGGCAAAGTCCCAGCGCCACTGACTGTGTCGTATCGCCATAATTGGCTCATTCATATTCTCCCATTTAGCACCTGCATCCCATGCCGCTTTGGCTTCATAGTGGGCTTTGACGAGCAGAGCTTCAACTTCGCGAGCTTTGGTCTCAATCGTTAATTTATTGGCCGCGATCTTGGTTTCAATTTTGGTTTTACTGCTATGGCAGCCACTGCAACTGTTATCAAAATGCGGTAAGGCTTTATCAACTTTATGGCTAGTAAATTCAACACCTTTTGCATCCTGCTGGGTTGGCATATGGCAGGTAATGCAAGTGACACCGACTTCGGCATGTTTACTGCGACTCCAGTGTTCAAACTCAGGATGACGTGCTTTGAGTATGGGCGTTTTCGAAAGAGGATGGATCCATTCGAAGAAGCGGCGAGTGTCATAATATTTTTCAATATCGTCGGCTGTGCTGCCAAAAATCCAGGGAATATTAACAACATTACTTTTTTCCGGACGGAAATAGTAAGTGACATGACATTGACCACATACCTGCGCACCTTGCATATTGGTATCTTGTTTATCGAATGGCAGGTGAATTTTAGCCATAGCCTCTTGGGCATGGGGACGAGGTAAAGTTAACTTATTAGTGCCAGATTCATGGCAATCACTGCAATACACTACGCTTTGGATCTCTTTGCCCAGATCGGTAAAGTTTTTAGCGGAGTATCCTTCAAATCCCAGTTGTTCAATCAATCTAGGGGCATCCGGTGTCTTGCAGGTCCAACAACTGGCGGATAATCCTTTCTCTCCTGCTTTAGGGGGGATACCTGTACGTAAAGTATGCGTCACATCAGCAACGGCAAAATGGTGTCCACGTGGGCTATGGTACTCTTTGGCATAGGAAGATCCTGCCCAGAGTATGATGCTGGCGGGATAATTGGCGAGCATATCTTCGCGTTCAACTTGTTCAGAGGTGGCTTGCCAAGATTGATATTGGTTAGGATATTTTTGTTGATTGCTAGTATCGGAAGCCGCTACAGATGTACATGTAGTTATGGCGAGTAAGCAAATCATTTTTAGCAATGTGACTGTTTTAAAATAAATTTTCACTTTGTATCCTTTTGTCCTAACATCAATATTAACCTGGGCGCCCATCGATACGGGGGCGAGAGAGTATCGGCAAGTAGTGCCATACAAACAGTGCAAATGCGATAAACCAGCAACTGCCAGCCAACCATAACCAAACTTGGGTGTGGGCCGGAAACCAGATGGGCATTAGCGCCCTGAGCAGTGCCGCTAACGGTAGGCAAATAAATGCCAAGATCATCTTAGGGCCCTCATAAATATTTCGACTTGTGTGCCCGAGTGACACTCTGGATATCATCGAAAGACACAGGGTAGCCATACAACCAATAGCAAATAGGTGAAGCAAACTGCGATAGGCATATTCATTATCGAGATACCAACTCATGGCTAACAGGCTGAGTGGCAACATTAAATAGGCAAGATGCAAGGACCACAACATAGGTTCCTTCAGTGTTTTATGGGGTAACCAGCGTGCAAATCGGACCAGCTGCAAGAACCCTGCAATGAGCAGTAAGCCTCGCTCGACTTCCAGAGGTATAAGGTGGATGAGTGATTGAATGACGAGCAAGATCATCGTCAGGATCAGCGGGTATTCAATCCAAGTTAAGGGTTCTGCTTTGGTGGCCTTAATGCGCATCGCGGTAAAGAATGGAATGACACGCCCACCGACTATGGTGATAAGTAAGGCTAACCACCATAACATCGCCTGCCAGATCTGGTTGGCAAGAATAAAGTCGCGCTCAAAAAGGGCGTAATAGCTGACATTGTTAATCACGAGTGCAGCAAACAACATGATCGGAAAACCAATATTGCGCCATTGCTTCACCTTATAAATACAGCGCCATAGGGTAAGGCTTGCCATACCAAGGAACAATGAATCAAACACGGCGGGCAAAATGAGCGGAACTTGCATTGGGAGTAAGAGTAATAATCGTGCCAATAGCCAGCAGCTAAAGGTCAATGCGAGTGGCCATCCCTTTAATGTGGGTTGGTTCGTCCAATTTTGAACGGCAGTCAGCAAAAATCCACACACAATTGCCATAGCAAAACCGAACAGCATTTCATGTGGATGCCACCATAGCGGCAATATCTTGCTCCAAAAGGATGAAGGGAAAAAGCTATATTGGGGAGTAAACCAAGTTAATAGCCACAAAGGGATATATAGCGCAGCTAATATGGCTCCCCCAAGGAAAAAAGGTCTAAAGCCTAAGCGCCATAACGCGTGAGTACGTTCGGTTTGTGTAGGATCATCAATATTTAGCATAGTTGTTAGCCGAGTAGCAGAACGATGATGAACACACTTAAGATGCATTCAATATAGCCCTTATATTGTACTGTTATGACCTTCAATTCAAACTAAATCTTAGATTTTGGAACTAAGATCCCAAAGATGAACAAAAAATAAAGTGTCGTGGAATACTCATTTCTGACAGCTAATAGGCTTGATCAATGTACTGCGGGTTCATGACGGACAAAGGTTCGATGCAAACTTTTACACAGGTAACGGCACAAACAGTCACACATTGGTAAATTTTAGATGGGAGAAATACCGTTTTGATTTAAATAACCGTGGCTTTATTGGCCTATCTTATTTCGAACACAGCCAAGACTTTGATAGCACAGGCTGCTCGATTTATAACGGCGATGACAGTTGCAGAGGATTATGCGGTAACTCGCTTTAGCGTCGATTATCAGGCTAAAAACTGACGGATTAGTGGCTTCGCCAACAACCTATTTGATGAACAAGCATTGACAGTAAATAGCCTACAAGCCGCAGTTATGTTGGAGGGTTACGACAGAAAAATGGAAATAGTACCGGCAATGGGTAGCGTTAAAAAATGGCGAGTTATTCAATCCAAGCAAAATCATTTTTTACGCTTTATTCAACACAAAATAAAACGGCTCGCATATTTCTATGCAAGCCGTTATTTTATTTGGCAGGGGTGGCAGGACTCGAACCCGCAACCATCGGTTTTGGAGACCGCTGTTCTACCAATTGGAACTACACCCCTGTTGACGTGGGGCATTATGCTAAAAGCACTTCCAAAGGTAAAGTACTTTTTATGGCAAAACTCATTAACTGAAGATTTTTCAAACAAGTTAGGCTATTGCTGTTGATTTAACTGCCACTGAGATTAAAAAGCCATCGCATATTAGCTTAATGACGCAGTAGATACTTAGTTTAGAGCCCATAGGTTAATAGTAACTCGACTAAATGATCCCACAACAAATCAGTTTGATGACGTCGAATAAGTGTGCCGTTTCGGCTATTTTGAGGTGTTTAAGGGTTAAAGACGCGCATTTATTGAAAAAAGATCTGAGTTCGATTTATAAAATCGGCGTTTTATAGTATAAGCATCGTCAATTTCATACACAGCTCGACGGAACCACTCATGTCTGACAAATTTTTCTTCAAGGGTCGTAAAACCCCTAAGCCGAAGCACGAAAGCTATGGCTACAACACTAAGCGTGCCGCTAAACCGGGTACAGAAGCATTACCATTACAATTAATTGTTGCCGACGAAGCGCGTAAACTCGAAGTTACCGCGATTGTTGCCGAACACCAACTGTTCGCCAATATCGAAGTCAATGCCGACGTCGCTGAAGATATTGTTGAATTAGAAGGTTTATTAAATAAGCCTAAGACCACGACTTTCGAGAAAAAACCGAATCGTAACGAGCCTTGCGTGTGTGGTAGCGGTCAAAAATTCAAGAAGTGCTGCGGCAAGTAAGCGCTTTCATCAGCGATAGATAGGGACTTTTGCTGTAACGCTTTTGTGCGTCGGGAATCGCCCCTTTTCTCCCCTCTTTTTAGTTTCTGCCCGAAGCTAATCTTCCAACTTTGAGATAAAAATCCGCTGCAAATCGTTATTCCATAGCTGAATAATTTTGCGGGTCTTTTCTTTATTCCAAAAACATTTACCAAATAAAATCAAACCCACACCTTCAAAGCAGCGTTTATCTTCTATTTCAAATTGCGCTAATAATGGTTGCTTTATCCCATCGATAGGAATGCCGATATCTTTGCTGTCGGCGGGGTTAAGCCAGCTCATCGTCGGGTCAGTGTGGGATATCGTGCCCCAATACATGTGGGGTTTATTGTCGCTTGGGTCCGCATCGGCAAAATTGACAAACAGGTTCTTCGCCCGCCAACGGTATTTTCGCTCAGCGTCTGTGTATACCCAGAGATCCGATTTCGCCAAATCTGTACCGCGCAATAAACTGTGGAGTAACTTTTCGAGCCCTTGGCTGGGCACTCGTTTTTCAGTGGTATGTTCAGCGGTGTTAACTTGGTAGCTTGTTTTCGACTCTTGTATCCGATCATCCACTGACGATGCAACAGACGCTTTCGATGACTCAGGCATAGAGGACAATTTAGGCGTTGGCTCAGTCTTGCTGCTTAATGCCTGTGCAGTCGAAACTTTGTTTGCAGGCGTATGGCGACGAGGTTTACGGCTAAAGTCGATCATTAAGGCATCGGCGTCCACCAGCTGTTGCTGCACTTCAATGGCATCTTGCTCCTCACGGGACTTTTGTGCCGAAGGTTTAAATTCAATACAATCGGCTTGGTGATATCGCGAGCCAAAACAAGCGGCTTTACCGTCTTTTGAGGCTTTACGGAAATATGCTTTACCACCGCAGGCGGGGCAAATTAACCATTGCCGCAAACGCTCGATATCCTCATCGGGTAATTGTTGAAACTTAAAAACACTATAAGTCGTTCTCGCAATTAAATGATCCTCTGTTTCGAGTTCACAAATAGCATCTAACATAGTGTTGTCCTTTATTTTCGACTGCTGGCAATACCGCTATCTATGCCCAAGCATTAATCCCAAAAGTTATGACACTTAACAGAAGCAAGATGCCAAGTACGCGGTAAATCAAACCTAAAGTACTGGTGCCTTGCGAGCTCGCATCCGAATGTAATGACATGATTTTAACTTTTGCGGCATCTTGGGTTTTGTGTTTCATTCTGCATCCTTAAAATATTTCGCCAATGGCACTATCAAACTTGAAGGAATTAATAATGCGGCTTTTGCGGCACTTGATGCATGATAAAAGGGTGTCAGTTGAGTGATTAGCGCGTTGAAGCATTTGAGTGCGGCCAAGGCATCGGCGGCGGCATAATGAATTTGCGCACTGGATAACGGCACGTGCTGCCAATTCGATAAGGTGACTTTTTTAGGTTTGTCGATACGAACACCCAAAAGCGCCGCAACTAACTGGCGCGTCCCCATTTCCTTCTCCGCTCCAAGTTGCGCCAGTGCCCAATTTAAATCTAAAGTTGAGGCGACATTAATGCCCCATTGCCGCCTGAGGGCTTGTGTATCACTGCGTAAACCAACCCCGACTTTGAGTATGGTTTCATCTTCTAATAAGGCTTTTAACTGGGTGAATTGCTCACCCCAAATGGCATGCTGAAATAAATAACAGGTATCCACTGTCGCGATTTGAATAAGACTCAAGGGATGTTGCACACCGCGCTCAAAGCTTGCACGGGTTTCAGTATCAAAACCTAAGACTTGCTCAGCCTGTAATAGTGCTAATACTGTATTAAACTCCGACGGCTCAACTACCTCGATGCGGACATGTTGAAATTCAAAAGCAGCTAACGCTGCAAGTTCAATATCATCAATACGTGTAGTCAAAGCGATACGTTGCTGCAGCCACAAATATGCCCACTGACGCTGCGCTTGAAGCTGAGTTTTAGCTTTAATCGCATTTTCAGCCTTGGCCGATACCCGCTCACTTTTCAGCGGCTCAGTCGAGGCATTGAGGTTATCAAGATAAGCCGTGCCAGCAGCATCCATTGCCGCCATTAACCCATCGGCATCTTTGCCAAACTCTTTACGTAACCAAGCCAGCTTACTCGGGGAGACACAGTACTTCATTAACTTCATCGTGCTCATCCTTGATGGTTGATGCGCGCAGCTAGTTAACTACGCAATTTCTGTATTCCTGTCATCGCAATAAGTGCAACAGCGCCAGCAACGACACCAAATAAGCCATTAAGAATACTTGGCGTCAGCACAGCAAACACAGGTCCAACAACACCAATGGCAGCAACCGCTTGTTCAGCATGGTGGATTTGCTCGCCGACTAGGTGTAGGCCATGAGTTAAAATCCCACCGCCCACCATAAACATGGCTGCCGTGCCAATAATCGTTAAACTTTTCATTAATACGGGAGCTGCACTCAATAAACCAAAACCTAATTTACGGTTCATTTGAGTTAATACAGAGGCGCCTTCACGTTGGCTCAAGTACAAACCCGCATCATCCATTTTCACAATTGCCGCCACTAAGCCATACACGCCTATGGTCATGACTATCCCTATGACAGCTAACGTAAAAAACTGTGTCGATAGGGATTTGTCCGCCACGATACCAAGGGTAATGGCAATAATTTCCGCCGATAACACAAAGTCGGTACGAATCGCCCCTTTGACTTTTTCGGCCTCGTAGGCGGCGAAATCTTTAATCTCAGGTAACTCATTCTCTACTTGGGTTTCGTGTTGTTGCTGGCCTTTTCTATGGCTATAGCTGTGATGCAGTTTTTCAAACCCTTCGTAGCATAAAAACAGTCCACCAAACATTAATAAAGGGGTGACAGCCCAGGGAATAAAAGCGCTGATAAGCATTGCTGCTGGCACTAAAATCAACTTATTACGGAATGATCCCTTGGCCACCGCCCACACGACGGGTAATTCACGATCGGCGCTTACGCCCGTCACTTGCTGGGCATTGAGGGCTAAATCATCCCCCAGTACACCCGCGGTTTTCTTTGCCGCTACTTTACTCATTACCGCTACGTCATCCAAAATCGATGCGATATCGTCGAGTAAGGTTAATAAACTCGCGCCTGCCATGCTAAATCCCTCTACAAATCATCTATAAACCATTCTGCTTTTGCCATAGTAGCTTAGTTAGATTAGTTGCGTATAGCGAAATGCTTTCCAACTTAACTGCTTAAGTTACTTACGTTATTGGGACTGGTTGCTAATGTGAAAATGCCAGCAATCTAGATCACACCCACGGTGGAATTGCGCCACATTATTTATCGGAAAAGAGTATACTAAGCCCAGAATTTTTTACTCATTTGCCGTTACAGGATGTCAACATGACTCAAGATGAAATGAAAAAAGCTGCCGGTTGGGCCGCACTTAAGTACGTTGAAAAAGACAGCATTGTTGGTGTTGGTACGGGTTCGACTGTGAATCACTTTATCGATGCACTGGCGACCATGAAAGCCGATATCGAAGGCGCGGTCTCTAGCTCTGAGGCATCAACTCAGAAAATGAAAGCGCTGGGTATTCCCGTTTATGACTTAAACAGCGTCGATCGTTTATCTGTCTATGTGGACGGTGCCGATGAAATCAACGACCGCATGGATATGATTAAAGGTGGCGGCGCGGCATTAACTCGCGAGAAAATTGTCGCGGCTGTGGCTGAGAAGTTTATCTGTATCGTGGATAACACTAAGCAAGTCGACATACTAGGCGAATTTCCACTACCCGTAGAAGTCATTCCGATGGCACGCTCTTATGTGGCGCGTCAACTCGTTAAACTTGGCGGCGATCCTGTGTACCGTGAAGGCGTTGTGACCGATAACGGCAACGTGATCCTCGATGTGTACAATCTTAAGATCCTTAATCCAAAAGAATTAGAAAGTCAGATCAATGAGATAGTCGGTGTAGTGACTAACGGTCTGTTTGCCAAACGCGGGGCGGATGTGTTACTCGTTGGCACCCCTGATGGCGTAAAAACCTTTACCGCCAAATAAGTTCTGCGTTTAAAGAATCCATCGCAGTCACAAGGCTGCTGATTGTAAAAATACGCTGTAAAAATGCCAGCCACTTTTTCAAAGGGCTGGCATTTTTTATGGTTCTTTTTATAGCTCTTTTTTATAGTTCAATGTTATCTGACTCAGCTGCCCATCGCAGACAGCTTATATCAAACGCTGGCTTACCAAGCTCTAGCAACTAGACCTTTTAAGTAGAATCCTTCTGGGAAGGCGCTACCGATAGGGTGATCGCTCGCTTGGCTTAAGCGTTCAATAAACTGGATTTCACGTTTCGCATCGAGCGCGGCATCGGCCACGATTTTTTGGAACAGATCCGCAGGCATTAATCCTGAGCAAGAGAAGGTCAATAACACGCCGCCCGGATTCAATAACTGCAATGCAATCATGTTGATGTCTTTATAACCACGGCAAGCCCCGTTTAACTGTGCCTTGTTATCGGCAAACTTAGGCGGGTCGAGCACAATCACATCAAAGGTTTTGCCTTCATCACGGTACTGGCGCAACAACTTGAACACATCGGCTTCGTTGTAATGCACATTGTCATCACTCAAACCGTTCACTTGCATATTGAGGCGCGCTGTCGCCAAGGCTAGAGAAGACACATCGACGTTTTCAATACTGGCAGCACCTGCTTTCGCAGCGTACAGACCAAAAGTCCCTGTGTAGCAAAAACAGTTCAATACCGATTTATCTTTGACAAAACGGGCGGCAATGGCGCGGTTATCACGTTGATCGAGATAGAAACCTGTCTTATGGCCTTTAATCACATCGACGGCGATCTTGATGCCGTTTTCTTCGATAATCACTGGCATTTCTGGCAGAGTGCCGTGCAGTAAACCCGTAACAGGCAGCAGGCCTTCTTTCTTACGGGAATCCACATCGGAACGCTCATAGATAGCACAATCTGGATATTGCTCAGCCAATAGCTCGACTAAGGTATCGCGCCATAAATCAGCACCTGTGCTCAGTAACTGGCACACCAACACATTGGCATATCTGTCGATGGTGATCCCAGGTAAACCATCGGACTCAGCAGCCACTAAACGGTAACCCGTTAAGCCTTGCTCGCGGATTAAATCGTTACGGCCGATTTGCGCCCGCTGTAAACGTCTGGCAAAAAACTCGCGATCAATTTCTTCTTCGCGATCAAAAGTCCAAATCCGCACTTGAATTTGCGACTCAGGCGACCAAGCACCACGACCTAACCAATGACCATCATGCGCGACCACATCGACTGTCTCACCCGCTTCAGGTTTTCCCTTAATGTTATGAATAGCATTGGAAAATACCCAAGGATGGCGACGCTCGAGTGACTTCTCGCGGCCGGGTTTAAGTTTGATTCTGATAGCCATAGTTGCCTTTAAAAATAGGGCCGCCACTAAAAAAGGGCTGCTGTCTAAAAATGGGAAACGGATGATATACCCAATGCCACCTAAGTGCGAGTACCGAACACGCCGCAGCGCTTATTTTCCATCATCCACGGGTGGCCGATCATACCTTATTTTAACGGTTAATTCTGTATGATATTCATGCGAAATGATGTTGGAATGGTTAATGAAACAACGATAACAAAACCGTAGCGAGAAGATGCCTGCGCGATAAAGACAACTGACATGATTGAAATAAAACGAATTAATCAGTAAACACGAGAACTTAGCTACGTAGCGCTAACTCAACAATGACGGGCGCATGGTCAGTACTGTAGGCGTCGCGTTCATATTCAGGTCTGACTAAGTGTCTATCGCAGGTCTGATAATCCACCACTTGCGCTAAACTGCGGCCATGGCTCGCATCAAACTCACTCGAAAGCAAAATATAATCCAGCACTGAACCTTTAGGGCCATAGTAATGGGTCGCCGCTCTGTGTTCCCTATGGTAAGCGGTATTGCCCGTCAAGCTGTCCCTCAAGTTCGCTTCAATAAATAACTCATAGGCATCCTTAAGTTGATACTGAGCAAACACCGCCGCTAACGCCGCATCGGATAAATGCCCAAGGCCAGCGGCTTTAATGTCATTACTGTGGATACTCTCGCCCTGTATCGTTAACGCATCTAAGGCGCCCATTGTCAGACTGTCATTAAAGTCCCCCATCACGATAACGGGATGTTTAGATTCTTGCCTACGTACTAATATGCCATTGAATAATAATGCTGCTTCTGCGCCGCGCTGCATGGTGGATGCCCAGCGGCCTAAGGCTTGCTCTGTGAGTAATTGGGTTTCTGAATGCAGTTTCATGCTCGCTGCGGGCGCTAAATTATCTAAACTAAGTGGCTGATGTCCGAGAGGTTGATGTTCAAATAGCTTAGGTTCAAGTGCTAATCCGGCGCGTTTTGACTTAAAGTGCACCACATAATAGTCACACTTGCCGATGTGTGGCACTTCAACGGTTGCGCGCAGCACCTTACGGCTAAAGGCAAATTCACACGATAATCCCATGGCTGCCACTAAACGCGCATCAGGTTCGACACTGCTGATTTCCACTATGGGATAACGGGAGGCAAGCGCGACCACAGGGCTACGATAAATGTAATCACTGATAAGAGTTGGCTCATCAACGATCGCAAAATACCCTAGACCTTGCTCACTGGCGATTTGTTTGAGCGGTTCAGGGCTAAACACTTCTTGAAATCCCACAATATCGGGCTGGCGATGTGCGAGAAACTCACTCAACCACTGACACTTTTTCTGCCATTGCCCATGACTATAGATATTTTCAAAATCATAGTAAGCCAAAGGCGGCTCAATAAAGTTAAACAGATTGATACTGGCGATCTTGATATTCGCGGTGCGCTTATGATCGATAGGTGCAGTAATTGATTCCAACTCATCGATATTGTGTGCCACAGCTTAATCCCCCAAAATCTGAATACAGCAAACTCTCTTAATCTGACTTAATCTGACTTAATCTGACTTAATCTGACTTAATCTGACTTAATCTGAGTGAGCACAATGACTCACCGCAGGCACGACAAGGGTATACCCGAAGTGCGCTAATGCCAAATTCCCCATTATGGATAAAGTGTTAACTCATCTCTGGCGACTCAAATACAGCTTACTGAGATAAGTCATACCGTTAAAAACCACAATTCAATATCACAGTTAAATCCGACAACAAAAATCAACCGCTACCCGCAAAAAACAAACAATCACACAACAATGATTAGTACACAAAACCATCAGCACTCCCAACAAAATCACGCACGCCCAAGAATGATCATAAAATTAACTTTTACTTAAAGTGTAAATTCAAACAAAAACATATGTAATAACATGTGCGGTTGACTTTACATTTCAGTCCCTTAGAATGTGGCGACTTTAATCATTGCGGAGACCCACTGTGGGCACACACATAAGCGACAGTAGATGCCCTGTCCAAAAGACAGGATTTAACGCCTAGCACTAGCCCGCAATATTTGCTGCTACCTGCTAAGCAGGGTAGTAGTGTGAAACATTCTTCACTCAGCCTCCCCCCAAAATATCAATCACAGACAATAAGCCTGAGCCTATGGCTGCGCTTTAGCAATTCCAGCATTTTGCTGGGATTCAGTTATGTGTATTTATTGCATCTCAAAGCAAGTTTTTTGCCTCAGTGGACTTCGTTTTCCCTATGGATTTACACCTATGGGCTTACATCTGAGGAGCCTAAATATGGCTTACATAAACAACACATCAATTTTGCGATCTTTATCCTGTGCAAGTATCAGCTTGTACTACAGCATGAGTGCGGCGGCATCCCATCTCGAAGTAGATGATCCCGCCCTCGCGGAGCGCTGTGAATTAGAAATGGGCTGGCAACAACCTAGGTCGGATCATGCTCGTCCACAATTAAACGCGGCCACGACTTGCAGCCGCAATCAATGGGAATGGCATTTAGGATTAGCGTCCAATGCCAATGACGATATTCGTGAGGAGCAAGCAGAAGTCGGCATTAAGCTACCGCTCAACGTAAACTCCCACTCAGATCCAGAGCAGCAACAGGATGATTGGCACAGCGCACTGGTAATCAACTTGCAGAAAAACCTCGATGCCAGTAACGAATTAGCCACCGAAGTCTTCGGCATTTTTGGCAAAACCTTAGGCGATTCTGATGTCAGTCTGTATGCCAACTTAGGTTTTACCCATGAATTTAATCAATCAACCCAATTACTTGTGGGTATCGCGGCGGCGTATGAACTCAGTAGTCACCATCGCGTGATAGCCGAGATTTATCAAAAAGAATTGAGCGAGACTACCTATCAGTTCGCTTATCAACACACGCCACAACAACAGCTACAGCTCGAATTGAGCTTAGGCAATGCCCTTCGTGGCAACGCGCTGCAACTTGGCGCAGACATCACCTTTTACTTTGGTCACTAGATCGTTGAGAGAATGAACTATGAACATGAATAACAGCACAAACAACACTAAAAAGATCATCCATAACCTGCAAATGATTATCGAGCAACGCAGTGCCAGCGCCATGGCTGAATTAGCCGAAAAACGCCACCCTGCCGATATTGCAGCCGTATTTAACGTCTTTAATCAAGCTCAACAAGTCCTATTATTGCAACTGGCCTCACCTAAGGTTTGCGCCAATTTGTTTCGCTATCTGACCGATGAATTGCAAGCCAGCTTAGTACAGCAATTAGATAAAACCACGCTTTCTGCACTGCTGGTTCACATGGCAGCAGATGAACGTGCCGACCTCTATAATCTGCTCGATGAAACCCAGCAAGCGGCCATTTTACCTGCGCTAGCATTGGCCAAACGGGAAGATATGCGCACCCTCGCCGCCTATGATAAAGCTAAAGTCGGCGCGGTCATGACCTCGGATTACACATTACTGAATAGCCGCCATACTGCGGCAGAAGCAATTGATACTCTACGTACTGAAGCGGCAGATAAAGAAACGATTTATCAAACCTATGTGGTGGATATGTTAGGCCGCTTAATAGGAACTGTATCTTTAAGGCAGTTATTGCTGGCGCAACCGCACGAGCGAGTGGTCGACTTTATGAAACCCGATCCTGTCGCGCTCGATGCCAATGCCTTTCGCGAAGAAGCGGTGCAGATGATCGCCCATTACGACTTAATGGCGCTGCCAGTAGTCAATGGCAAAGGTCAGCTCGTCGGTATCGTCACCTATGATGATGCTATGGATATCGCCAGCTCACAGGCGGATCTTGAGTTCACAAAAACCGCGGCCATCGGCAATATTGACCATAACCTCAAGACTGCCAGCATAGGCTTACTTTACCGTAAGCGCGTGGTTTGGCTGGTAATCTTGGTTTTTGGTAATATTTTCTCGGGAGCGGGGATCGCCTTCTTCGAAGACACCATTGCCAGTTATGTCTCTTTAGTCTTCTTCCTGCCGCTGCTGATCGATAGCGGCGGTAATGCGGGATCACAATCGGCGACCTTAATGGTACGTGGCTTAGCCACAGGGGAAGTGGTTCTCAAGGATTGGTTATCTATGCTAGGGCGCGAGTTATTTGTCGCCGGATTATTAGGAGCCAGCATGGCGGCGGCAGTGTCCTTGCTCGGATTTTGGCGCGGCGGACCTGAAATCGCGCTGGTTGTGGCACTCACAATGCAAATTGTGGTGATTATTGGCAGCTTGATTGGTATGTCTCTGCCTTTCTTACTGAGCAAGTTAAAGATGGACCCTGCAGCCGCTAGTGCGCCACTCATCACCTCCATCGCCGATATCATAGGTGTACTCGTGTATTTCAGCATAGCCACTGTGGTGCTCGACTTACCTATGCCATAGGCCTAAGGCCTAAGACCTCAAAGTGAACCAAGCTAAGTTAACCTTAGCGTGGTTCACTTATCATTCGATAGTACTAACCCATTTATGACAACGCATAAAAGCTTCAATAACCTTAAAAAAATTAAGAATAAAGCTTAAAGATCAGTTAATATTTCCATACCTAAATCGTTTTACTTTTTATTAACATTGCAGTATTTACCGCTGAGCCCAGTCACAGTAAGTCGATAAGCAATAGTGATAGTCCTAGCGACTTGAGAGGTTTTATATGTGGTTTAATTCCCAGCTCAAAGCTGAAAACCAGGCGCTTAAAGAGCGACTCATCCAACTAGAACGCCAACACCAAAATGAAATAGATGAACTGCGTGGCATGATCCGTGAAAATGAGACTATGCAGCAACAGTCGCGCCAAAATGCAGACCACTACACTGAAGTGATCGCCTGCCAAAACCTAGGCGGAGATATGCTTAATGCCGTGCGCGAAGGCTTAGCCAGCAGTGCCGAATTACTCTCTGCGGAACAAGAATCACTGTCTGAACTCAATCACGTTTTTGATCAAACCCGTGTGGCCATTGCCAATTTAGGCACTAGAGCGACTTATATTAATGATCAAGCATCGAACAGCATGAAAGCTGTCACAGAACTCGATGCTACGACCTCTTCAATCAATCAATTTGTCGCGGCAATTCAAGGAATTTCAGAACAAACAAACTTGCTGGCATTGAATGCCGCCATTGAAGCCGCCCGTGCAGGCGAAGCGGGACGGGGGTTTGCCGTGGTGGCCGATGAAGTGCGCCAGCTTGCAAGCAAAGCCCATGAAGCCAGTAGCCATATTGAAAAACTCGTGAAACAAATCGTCGCGCAAGCGGCTGAGATTAAAGAAATTGTTCATAATAATCAAAGTAGTGCCGTTGATGTAGCCACCTCCTCAACCCAAATTGGTCAAGTCGTTGAAGATGTCCTGCAACGCTCAAAACAAATGCAGCACGTTATCCATAACGCAGCCACAGCGTCATTCTTGAATACCACTAAGCTCGATCACGCAGTCTGGAAAAGTAGTGTTTATCAATTAATTGAAAAACCACAGCATAACCACAATGTGAACTCACACACTGAGTGCCGCCTAGGGCAATGGTATTTCAAAGGATTTGGTGCCGAGAATTATCAGCATTTAAGTAATTTCAAAGCATTAGATGCACCACATAAAGCGGTACACGAGGCAGGAAAAGCGGCGCTCAATGCGAGACAAAAAGGTAATTTGCCTGAGATGGTCAAACAACTGCACTCAATGGAAGACGCCAGTATGCGTGTTGTGCATTGCATTGATAACCTTATGCGAGATGTATATCGAGCGTGATATATAGGCACAGAAAGATAAGCTATCACCCATAAATAAGCCTACCTAAGAGCGCCATACTCGCGCTCTTTTTTTATCGTTCAAAACGGTATAGTAAATTTAATCTTAGAAAATGAACCCCTAGCTATACTTGATTTAAGCACAGCCTTCATCTTTAATCGTTTCAAGAGCAAGCAGTGAGACTCAATTATAACATTCTAATTTTTAGGGTTATTAATGAAATTAGTCACAAGTTTATTGTTATCACTCACCCTTAGCAGCGCAGTTTCTCTTCGCGCGCAGCCGCTCAACATCTATACCGAAGAATGGTCACCAATCAGCTTTTCTGTCAATGGCAAACCCGATGGTTTAGCTGTACAGGTAGTACAAGAAATTCAAAAGCGCATAAAGAACCCAGACCCAATCAAGGTCGTACCTTGGGCCCGCGGCTGGAAAATGCTGACCGAGCAACCTAATACTGTGTTGTTTACTATGACGCGCACAGCAGAAAGGGAGCAAATGTTTACTATGATTGGGCCTGTTGCTGTCGGCACGACTAATTTTTATGCCTTAAAAAATAGCGGTATAAAAATAACCACTATAGATGATGCAAAGACAGCTAAGGCAATTGGTGTCTATCGTGCCTCGGTGGAAGAACGCCTATTGCTCGAACTGGGATTTACGAATGTTGCGGCCTCATCCGAGCCCTTATTGAGTGCCAAACAATTGATGAAGCAACGTGTCGATCTTTGGTGTAATGCCAATCTCACCGCGCCGAGTATTCTGTCGGATGCAGGCGCGAGCATTGATGATGTAGAGTCACTCTTCACGATTAGTGCTAATCATCTTTACATTGCCTTCTCACAAGGCACGCCCAATGATGTGATCGAACAGTGGAAAAACAGCCTAGAAGCGATAAAAGCAGATGGCACCTTCGCAACGATTTACCGTACTTGGCTCCCCAACGATGCGCCGCCCATGCAAACCGAACGTATCGGGTTTAGCAACTAAACCCATTGATCTAAATTCTACGTGCTAAGTGATGAGTGCTGAATGCTGAGTTTTATGACTCTTAAGAAAGCACTTAGAAAGGACACTCACAAACCCAGTCAATACGCTCACCCGTGATAGGATGATTAAACGCTAAGCAGGTCGCATGCAGCATTAATCTGCTGCTCGTCGTATTAGTGATATCAGCTTCATCTGCATCAGTCTTATCAGTCACGCACTCACCCACGCCGCCGTAGAGATCGCACCCTAAAATTGAGTGGCCCAATTGCTGACTGTGGATCCGCAGCTGATGAGTACGACCAGAAACAGGGATAAATTCGACCCGCGTGGCGAAAGGATCGGTTAATCGTTCCAGCACCTGATATTCACTGATCGCAACTTTGCCTGTGCTATGGCAAATCTTTTGTAGTGGAAAATGGTCACTATCTTTAGCGATCGGCAGATTAATCACTCCGCTGTCAGCGGCTAAATGCCCGTGGAGCAAGGCGGTATAACGCTTTTCAACCGTGCGCGCCTGAAACTGCTTTGTCAGCAAACCATTCACGCTTTTATTCAGCGCCACCAGCATGATGCCCGAAGTGCCAAAATCGAGTCTGTGCAGCAAAGTGGCCGTCGGGAAATCCTGCACTAAACGATAATGCACTGAGTCGAGATTCAGCGGATTCTTCCCCGACAGACTCAATAATCCGCTCGGCTTATCAATCAGTAGAATATCGTTATCTTGATAGAGTACGCGTATTTGCCCGAGGCAAGGCGGCGCAATAAAAGTATCAGCTTTGGCAAGGCTATTGACTGGCGCAGGCATAGTTTTCTCAGGCAATCTAAGTAGAAGATAAAATGAACGAAGCGCTCAAAATGGACGAAATAATAAGGCCGCATAACCTAAGTTATGCGGCCCTCTAATTAACGGCATTAACGCTGTGGCTTATTTAGCCAGTACGCGCAGATGCAGTTCTTGTACTGAAGTCACGTTAGTACGATCATCGGCGGCATGGGCCATACAAGTGGCGAATGCAGCATTCATGGTCGTCGTGTAGTTAACTTTGTAACGCAGTGCACCGCGGCGCAATTGACGAGAATCTTCAATCGCTTGGCGACCTTCGGTAGTGTTCACGATATAAGTGTATTCACCATTCTTGATGCGATCGAGAATGTGTGGACGCCCTTCGTGTACCTTGTTCACTAAACGTGGGTTGATACCCGCTTCGCCTAGGATAACCGCAGTACCATGAGTCGCATCGATTTGATAACCGAGCTCAATTAACTTAGCCGCTAAATCGGCAACGCGTTTCTTATCGCTGTTACGCACAGACAATAATGCACGGCCCGACTTAGGCACCTCAGAAGTGGCCCCTAACTGCGCCTTAGCATAGGCTTCGGCGAACGTATCGCCCACGCCCATGACTTCACCGGTAGAGCGCATTTCTGGGCCTAACAGTGGGTCAACACCTGGGAACTTATTAAAGGGCAACACCACTTCTTTCACTGAGTAGAAAGGTGGGATCACTTCTTTAGTGAAGTTTTGCGACGTTAAGCTTTGACCTGCCATCACACGCGCGGCAATCTTAGCTAAAGGCACACCGGTCGCTTTGGACACGAATGGCACAGTACGGGCAGCACGTGGGTTAACTTCAATCATATAGATTTCGTTATCTTTCACGGCGAACTGTACGTTCATCAGACCGACAACACCGAGTTCCATCGCCAACTTGCCGACTTGAACGCGCATGCGATCTTGGATTTCTTGGCTTAGCGTGTATGGCGGCAGCGAACAACCTGAGTCACCAGAGTGAACACCCGCTTGTTCGATATGCTCCATAATCGCGCCAATCACCACGATTTCGCCGTCACATACTGCATCAATATCCACTTCAATCGCATCATCTAAGAAGCGATCGAGCAGTACTGGCGACGCGTTCGATACGCTCACGGCTTCGTTGAAGTAACGCAGCAAATCTTGCTTATCATAGACGATTTCCATCGCGCGGCCGCCCAGTACATAGGATGGGCGCACAACTAACGGATAACCGATACGCTCAGCGGCAATCACAGCACCTTCAACCGTAGTCACGGTATCGTTTTCAGGCTGCTTCATCTCTAAGCGTTGAATCGCTTGCTGGAAACGCTCACGGTCTTCAGCGCGGTCGATGGCATCTGGGCTAGTACCAATCACAGGTACGCCAGCGGCTTCTAAGGCACGGGCCAATTTCAATGGCGTTTGACCACCGTACTGCACGATAACGCCCTTTGGCTTCTCGATACGGACAATTTCTAATACGTCTTCCAGTGTGACTGGTTCGAAGTACAAACGGTCTGAAGTGTCGTAGTCAGTTGAAACGGTTTCAGGGTTACAGTTCACCATGATGGTTTCATAACCGTCTTCACGTAGCGCTAACGCCGCGTGCACACAGCAATAATCGAACTCAATACCTTGACCAATACGGTTTGGCCCGCCACCTAACACCATGATTTTGTCACGGGTCGATGGGTTAGCTTCACATTCTTCTTCATACGTTGAGTACATGTAAGCTGTGTCTGTCGCAAACTCTGCCGCACAGGTATCCACACGCTTATAGACTGGGTGCAGGTCGAACTTATCACGCAGCTTACGCACTTCGGCTTCGTTCACGCCTAATACATCGGCCAGACGCGCATCGGCAAAGCCTTTACGTTTCAGCTTACGCAGTAAGTCGATATCCAGACCCGCCAGACCCGCTTCAGCGACAACACCTTCGAGCTGAACCAGCTCTTCGATTTGCACGAGGAACCAAGGGTCGATATTGGTCAGTTTAAAGATTTCATCTAAGCTCAGCCCCGCACGCATCGCATCAGCTATGTACCAAATACGGTCGCAACCAGGCTCTTTCAGCTCGTGGCGAATACGCGACATCGCCTCAGGTTTAGACATGTCTGTGACAGGATCGAGACCGTTACGGCTAACTTCTAAACCACGTAAGGCTTTTTGCAGTGACTCTTGGAAAGTACGGCCAATCGCCATCACTTCACCCACAGACTTCATCTGTGTAGTTAAGCGGTCATTCGCGCCGGCAAACTTTTCAAAGTTAAAGCGTGGCACTTTAGTCACAACGTAATCGATAGCAGGCTCGAATGATGCTGGCGTGCGACCGCCAGTGATGTCGTTCATCAGCTCATCAAGGGTGAAACCAACCGCTAACTTAGCGGCGATTTTCGCAATCGGGAAACCCGTTGCCTTTGATGCTAATGCTGAAGAGCGCGATACCCGTGGGTTCATCTCGATGATAACCATACGGCCATCTTTCGGGTTGATGCCAAACTGTACGTTCGAACCGCCTGTCTCAACACCAATCTCACGCAGTACGGCCATAGAGGCGTTACGCATGATTTGGTATTCTTTATCAGTCAGGGTTTGCGCGGGTGCAACTGTAATAGAGTCGCCCGTGTGCACGCCCATAGGATCGAAGTTTTCGATGGCGCAGACGATAATGCAGTTATCGTTGCGGTCACGGACCACTTCCATCTCGTATTCTTTCCAACCGATCAGTGATTCGTCGATCAGCAGTTCACTCGTTGGCGATAACTCTAAGCCCTGTGAACAGATCTCTTCGAACTCTTCCCTGTTGTAAGCGATACCGCCACCCGAGCCACCCATAGTAAAGGATGGGCGGATAATACAAGGGAAACCCACTTGATCAAGTACGCCATAAGCTTCGTCCATATTGTGGGCAATGCCCGCGCGCGGACAATCAAGACCAATACTTTTCATCGCTTTATCAAAGCGGCTACGGTCTTCAGCTTTATCGATAGCATCGGCAGTCGCGCCAATCATCTCGACGTTAAATTCTTTCAGTACGCCTTTGGCTTCAAGTTCTAATGCGCAGTTCAGTGCGGTTTGGCCGCCCATGGTTGGCAGAATCGCATCTGGGCGTTCTTTAGCAATAATGTTACGGACCACTTCCCAGTGAATCGGCTCGATATAAGTGGCATCGGCCATTTCTGGATCAGTCATAATGGTGGCAGGGTTAGAGTTCACCAGAATGACACGGTAGCCTTCTTCACGCAGCGCTTTACACGCTTGTGCGCCAGAATAGTCAAATTCACATGCCTGACCAATCACGATTGGGCCGGCGCCTAGGATAAGAATACTCTTTATATCTGTACGTTTTGGCATTGCTTCTCTCTTCTCCTAGCTAGCGTACTACTTGGCGTTCTGACGGTATATGTCGATTAGCTCGATAAAGTGATCGAACAGCGGGGCGGCATCGTTCGGGCCAGGGCTCGCTTCAGGGTGACCTTGGAAGCTGAACGCGGGCTTGTCCGTGAGATGGATACCTTGGAGTGAACCATCAAACAGCGACTTATGCGTCACCTTAATGTTGGCGGGTAAGGTCGTTTCATCGGCAGCAAAACCGTGGTTTTGGCTGGTGATCATCACGTTACCTTTCTCGATATTGCTCACTGGGTGGTTTGCACCGTGGTGACCAAACTTCATCTTCAAGGTTTTTGCACCTGAGGCCAGCGCGAGTAGCTGATGACCTAAACAGATACCGAAAATCGGCGTGTCGGTTTTCAGAATTTGTTGAATCGCTTCAATCGCGTAATCGCATGGCTCTGGATCGCCAGGGCCGTTCGAAAGGAACACACCATCGGGATTCATCGCTAACACGTCGGCAGCTGAAGTTTTAGCAGGCACTACGGTGACGTCACAACCGCGGTCCACTAACATGCGCAGAATGTTTTGCTTAACGCCGTAGTCGTAGGCTACTACTTTGTATTTAAGCTCATTTGCTGGCGTATCTTCTGGTAAGCCGCCCACTAAACGCCAGCTACCTTTACGCCATGGATAGGCAGTTTTAGTCGTGACTTCTTTAGCGAGATCCATGCCTTTTAAACCGGGGAAAGCTTTGGCAGCGGCGAGCGCTTTTGCTTCGTCTAAGTCTGCACCTGCCATAATACAACCGGCTTGAGCACCTTTTTCACGGAGAATACGAGTTAACTTGCGGGTATCGATATCTGCTATGCCAACGACATTGTTCGCTTTGAGATAATCACTTAAGCTTTGTTGATTACGGAAACTACTTGCGATGAGCGGAAGATCACGAATGATAAGACCACAAGCGTGAACCCCATCGGATTCAATATCTTCATCATTGGTACCAGTGTTGCCTATGTGTGGGTAGGTTAATGTTACAATCTGGCGTGAGTAGGATGGATCAGTTAAAATTTCTTGGTATCCTGTCATGGAAGTGTTAAAAACAACTTCACCAACAGAGAGACCATCGGCACCAATTGCTGTGCCAGAGAATACAGTTCCATCTTCGAGTACGAGTAAGGCAGACTTTGTCAACGCGACCTCCATAAAGAGCCAAGCCACTGAAATATAATGTTTTTATGTTATGTTAAGATACCAATTTCCGCTAATTTACGAAATTTTGACAAATTCCAGCGAGTTTACAGTAAAAACGCGAAACCGTCCACCCACTGGTAACTGGGTGCAAAAAAAAACGCCATATCGGCGTTTTTAATATTAATGCAAACCTAAAACCTGCTGCATATCATACAAGCCCGGCTTTTGCTCCACGAGCCAGTGAGCGGCACGCATAGCACCATTAGCAAAGGTCATACGACTCGAAGCTTTATGGGTGATCTCTAAACGCTCACCGATATCGGCAAACATAGCCGTATGTTCACCAACGAGATCACCGGCACGAATAGTCGCAAAACCGATAGTTTCACGGTCACGTTCACCCGTGATCCCTTCGCGGCCATATACGGCACATTTCTCAAGATCGCGACCTAAAGTCTTAGCAATCACTTCACCCATTTTCAGGGCTGTGCCCGACGGCGCATCTTTTTTGTGTCTGTGGTGACCTTCGATAATTTCGATATCCGTGTAATCACCCATGACTTCGGCAGCCAGTTCGAGTAATTTCCACATCAAATTGACACCCACAGACATATTTGGCGCCATCACGACCGGCGTTTGCTCGGCAAAGGCATTGATCTGTTCTTTTTGAGCATGATTGAAACCGGTTGTGCCGATCACCATGGCTTTCTTATGGCGCACACACCAATCTAAATGGACAATACTGGCGTCTGGCGCAGTGAAATCGATCAACACATCAAAATCATCGGTCGCATAATCGAGCGAATCCATGATCATGACGTTTAATTTACCCACACCAGCTAACTCACCCGCATCCACACCCACTAAACTTGAGCCTGCACGCTCAATGGCGGCACCCAGTAAAATATGGTCGTGATTGTAGGCCGCTTCAATAAGAGTGCGTCCCATACGACCACCGGCACCGACAATTGCCACTCTCACTTGTCCACTCATTTCAATCTCCTCAATCTTTCTTTGTATTCCATAAGAAAACGCCTAAGACAGGCTTAGGCGTTTTTTCAATATTAGATGATATCTAATAATTCAACTTCGAATACCAAAGTTGAATAAGGAGGAATCGATGCCCCCGCGCCGCGCTCACCGTAAGCTAAGTGATGTGGCACAAATAATTTCAACTTAGTGCCTACTGGCATCAGTTGCAGTGCTTCAGTCCAGCCAGCGATAACGCCAGAAACTGGGAACTCAGCAGGTTGACCACGAACTACAGAGCTGTCGAACACATCACCATTGATGAAAGAACCATGGTAGTGAGTACGAACAGTATCTTCGTAAGTTGGAGTAGCACCGTCACCTTGGACTAATACTTCGAACTGCAGACCAGAGTCAGTCACAGTCACGCCATCACGCTTAGCATTTTCAGCTAAGAAGGCATCGCCTTCAGCAGACGCAGCAGCAGCAGCTTGCTCTTGAGCAGCTTGAATACGACCGCTAATTTCAGTGAAAGCAACTTGCAGATCTTGCATAGACACAGCACTTTCTAAACCGGCAAACGCATCGGCTAAACCCGCTTGAACGGCTGGAATATCCACACCATCAAAAGAATTGGCAGCCAGTTGCTCACCCATTTGACGGCCTACACCGTAGCTTGCTTGCTGTTCAACAGTACTGAATTTATCAGACATAATTAACGACTCTCAATTATCAGTGGAATTTTGCGCGCCAGTTTACCATAGTTCAGCGAGCTATGCTGATAAACTGACTGCTTATTTAACTAAGGAGGCTTTTTTACACACTTATTGCGTATTTATCCAAAAGCATAAATAGGTTAAGGACACGTATCTCTCCACAAACGACAGCGAACACTCACCAAACGGGCACTTAGATCTTAAATAGACTTCAGCTTATTTCGGCGCCACACATTGATTCTTCACCTGCGCTTTAGCACTGGCATAAAGTGGCTGCATCTGTGCCTGCAATTGTTGTAGCTGAGCGATACGATTACTGTTCGATGGATGGGTCGATAATAATTCCGGCCCTTGGCTACCGCCCACCTTCGACATATTCTGCCATAACTCAACACTCTGAGCCGGATTGAAACCCGCTCGAGCCATTAGCTCTACGCCCATGATATCGGCTTCGCTCTCTTGGGCGCGGCCAAAGGGCAGAATAACCCCTACCTGAGCACCGAGTCCCAATGCCGACATATATAAGTCGCGATTCGACACACCACTCGCCCCTAGCGCTGCATCGGCAATCTGCATTCCAACGCCCGTTAACTGTCCACGGGAAACCTGCTCGTTACCATGTTGCGCCAACACATGCGCGACTTCGTGACCGAGCACAGTAGCAAGCTGATCTGGCCCCTTAGCGACCTTAAGCAATCCGGTATAAACCCCAATATGCCCACCCGGCAGAGCAAAAGCGTTAACTTGTTCAGAGTCAAACAAAACCACATCCCAGCGCTGGGTTTGGTCCGGCAGCACTGCGGTAATACGATTAGCGACACAATTGACGTATTGTGTCAGCTTTTTATCACTACTCACTTTTTGCTGTTTTTTCATTTCCTCGAAGGAGGAATCGCCCATCTGCTGCATTTGCGCCGCTGAATACAACAAGGTCTGCCCTCGCCCCGTTGGCGATTGCGTGGTCGCACAGGCCGATAATCCGAGCGCGACCGCCATACCCACTAAGCCTAAACGCATTGATTTCATGTGGCACTCCTTAAATCCCATGACGGGCGTGAAGATCTTTGAGCCAACAGGGGCTCAACTAATAGAAAGATTTTACTGAGATAGACAAGATAAGCCAAATAGAGAAACACTGGCGGCGCGCGTTAGCGATACGTTGCACCTAAAAGGAATTAATACTCCTCCTTTAACAAGGCATAGACGAACTCATCGCCCCACGCGCCTTTAAAGAAGATGTTTTTCACATAATGGGCTTCGCGCCTAAAGCGGAGTTTTTCGAGTAAGCGACAGCAGGCAAGATTTTGTGCATCGGTGATGGCAATAACTCTATGCTGATGCAATTCAATAAAGAGGTAATCCAGCAATGCGCTGACGGCCTCAAAAGCAACACGTTTACCTTGATGTTCAGGCGCAATCGTAAAGCCAATTTCCACCTGCTGCTCATCAATAAAGTGCAGCGCCAGATCGCCAACTAATTGGGTCGGTCTTGTTCCTAACGTGACAGTGACAATTGCAAGCTGAAACCAAGTATCAACCGCACCAAATTGTGCATAATCCATCTTCTCGAACAACGCGAGTGCATCGCTATAGCTGTAATCCGTCCAGCTTTGATATTTGGCGACCTTAGGGTCGGCTCGATAGGCGGTAAAAGCCTCAAGATCCGCTCGCTGGAATGGCCTAAGTACAAAGTGCTCGGTCGTCAAACCGTTATTCACCACTTTATGAAGTGCTTTGCTTAACGCCAATGTCGATCCCATGACTTAGCTCCTTAATGTAAATAAGTCACTAAGTTACACCCAGAGCGAAAGTGATAACAGCGGCCAATGCGCTTTATTCTGTTATCTGTTTAGTGATTGTGGCACGCCAAACTTGAACGCTATGAATAGCTTCAAGCTCAGCGCTTACCTTTAAACTCTTTGGCGCTGTGCTTATTGATGCTACGGCGATTCGCCTGTTTATCCCGTGGTGGTCGCTTACGCTCAACTTTTCCCTCAGTGGCGCCATCAGTGATTTTTTCACTCGGCTTATCCGTTACCGGAAAGTCAGCCAATAATGCCAGCGGTAACTCCCGCGCAGTTAAACTGCGGATCGCCGTTAAAGTTGCCATTTCACCGTGGCACACGAGGGAAATCGCCAGCCCTTTTTCGCCAGCGCGCGCGGTGCGGCCAATGCGGTGCACGTACACAGGCGCACTCATGGGCAAATCCAAATTGATGACCACAGGCAAGGCATCAACATGAATGCCGCGCGCCATCAAATCTGTCGCCACTAATATTTGGATCCGATTGGCTTTAAAGTCGGCCAAGGTTTGGCTGCGAACGGTTTGCTCTTTTTCACCGTGCAGCGCGGCGACTTTCATCCCCGCTTTGGCGAGTCGTTTAGCGACGGCATCGGCATCATCACGGGCGCTGATAAACACCAACACCTGCGGCCATTGATATTGTTTTAACAGCGCAATCAATGCCTGTGCTTTGCTACCCTTGTTGACTAAATAGAGTTGTTCTTCGATTTCACCAGCCACTGAATTCACCTTGTGAGCTTCGACCCGTAGCGGCTTATTCACCAGCAGTTTGCCCGCCAATGTATCCAAAGTCTCGGGCAGCGTAGCGGAAAACAACAAGGTTTGCTTAAGCTTAGGCATAAATGCCATCAGCTTTTGCACATCAGGCCAAAACCCCATTTCCAACAAGCGGTCAGCCTCATCCAGTACAAGATGTTTTATCGAATCGAGGCTGATGTGGGACTGTTTGCATAAGTCCAGTAAACGTCCTGGGGTTGCCACTAAAACCTGCGGCTTGGCTGCAAGTTCGGCTAATTGGTCTTCCAGCGCGACCCCGCCACACAGAAGCTGAATGTTCAACGAAGTCGATAACTGACTTGCCACTGTTTGCAGCGCCTCAGTCACTTGCAGCGCTAATTCCCGTGTAGGCACCAGCACTAACGCCAGTGCATTTGGGGGCTGTACAGACTTAGTGCCCTGCAACTGTGTTTGCTGTTGCAACAAAATTTGTTGTAGGAGTGGCAAACCAAAGGCTAAGGTTTTTCCGCTACCGGTTTGTGCTAAGGCTAACAAATCCCGTCCTGCAAGAATGGCCGGAATCGCCAATTGCTGCACCTTTGTCGGATGTTTAAGACTTGCAGGCAAGGCCTTAAGTAACGCCGAATTTAAGCCAAGCTCAGCAAAAGTTAACGACTCAGGGGAAGAAGAAAGCTCGGGAAAGGACATCACAGCACCGGATCAAAACATGGGAGCGAAAGTTTACTGAGAGTTGCCTTTGAATACCAATGTTGTTTCGGCTTTTACCCAAGCCTTGGTACAGTTTGCAACGGTACTCATTACAACGGTACGGTTTGCAACGATACAGTTACGGCATTTGCGTTACGCTGCTAAGAAAGTCTAAATTTTAAACTTCGTTTGAATTTCTAAACCAAAGGTCAAATCAATAGCCGACCTAAAGAGAATCAACTGCAATCTCCTCTTGGATCTCCCCTGCCGACAAGGTTCATGTCTAACGGCCAGTTCGCAGCAATAGGTGAATTACTGTCGCTTCGGTGTTCGTGGTTTATCTAAAAAGAGACTCCAGCTGCATCTTTCTTATGTGCGCAAAGTTAACGCAGGTGATGGGATGGTAGATTTTAATCCCACAGCTTTCGTGAGCGCTTATGGTAGAATCCCGCCCAATCAGCTTTATGAATGTGCAACACAACTCATTTGTTTAACTGAACGTAGTGGAACACTACCGTGATTAATTAAATGAGGAGAACAGATTATGAGTAAGTTAAATGCCGAAGAACGTAAAGCCCGCGATAACGCCCGTTTTTCACAACGTGTCGATGAACGCCGCACAAAAGGTGAAGACGTGGTCGCCTACGTACTGGGCAACAAGCTCGCGTTTAAGTTTCTGACTAAACCAGAGAGACACGAATTTAAACAAAGAGAAGCCGCACTTGAAGAAGAAGCCAAGCTTAAAAAGCAACAAGCGTTTCAACTGAAAACCGAGCAAGAGTTAGAGAAAGCCGAAGCCGCATTTACTGTTCCAGAAGAGTAAAAACTCTTAGGTTTCCAAACTTCGTTTGGATTTTCAAATCAAAATCCACATCAACGTCGTGGGGCTTCACCCCACACCCGACCAAGGAGGACTGCTCGTCCTATCCTCCTTGGATGCTCCCTTAACGAACAACCTCCATGTCTAACTGCCAGTTCGCCATCCCTGGCTCTCGTTCGAAACGCTGCTACGCAGCACTCACCCTAGCGAAGTTACATGCATGAGTTACCTGTCTCATACTCCAACAAAAATCGCCTAACGGCTCAGATGACACATCCATGTGCCCCGAGCCTGCGCCATCATCCATGATGTCGCCACGGCATTTTTATCTCCGTACGTTGAAAGAGCTCAACCGATTCAAAATGTTGCTTTATATACTCTTATGCTGGATAAACCATATGAAAGGACTTATAAAGCTCATATCTTATATCACTAGTTAAGTTCAAAAGTCGTTGATACTCTTGAATTGTTGAAAAGTCCGACATTGTTAAACTATCACGTAGTTCTATATGTTTAGCTTCTGTTAAAGTAATTCCACGCTTTTCAAGATATTCCACTTTTGATCTAAAAAATTTTGCTTTTGCTAAGATTTGTGCGCTAAAGACCTGTCTAATAAGCAAATATTCTTCTGCATCGAGCTTTTTGTTTATGTTTTTCAAGTGTTCTTCTGAAAGTTTTTCTAATTGTTCTAAGACACCAAATGCGGACGACAGCATTGAAAATGTTTCACTTCGTTTTGATGTTCTATTTGTTCTCCAATGAAGAATAAACCAACCAATACAAGCAATTGAAAATGGAACGAAAGTACTCCCAATATTTTCGATTATCATGTAATTACTCTGGTTCTTTTGCTTCTAATATATATTTCTTTATAGCAGGTTCGTGTAACTCATCGTCACTCACTACAACTAGAGCACTTAGTAAACGAGATTGACTTATATAGCCTTTTTCTATTGCACCACCAAAAGCTTCTGACAAGAATGATGAACCTATTCCAACTAGCACACCACTTAAGTCGATGATTAACTTATCGTCTTCACCTAGCTTATCTAATTCTGGTTTTAATATTTCATCTCTAAATTTTTCTCCAGTAAAGTCGCCATCTCTTGGACTGATACGACCAAAAGGAAAAGGAGAAAACCTAGTCGCTACGTCAATTTTTAGTTCCATCACATTGATACTCATCATAGATTAATCTGCCATTCGACTATAGTGCCAAAGAATGGGAGGAGTCCCTGTTCGACCTTTATTCTCCCATCTTTCAATTTAATGTACGATACATCATTTGATCCAACAAGTAGGATTGATCCTTCTCTTATTTGTGCAGCATCCTCGATATCTTTAGTGCCTTTTCCTCTCTTGGGGTCACCTGTACGAGTGACTCCATATCGCATTGCACGAAAAATATGTTCTGTCGGAGTTTCCTCATTTTCTCTTTCTAGCGAAGATAAGATACCTTGACCTAAGTCATAAATGATAAATACCATTTTTTTTGCATCAGCAGACTCTTTTACAAAGCAAGCTTGCCACCACCGCCTGCCAATACCTTCTAAGGGAAACTCCTCATGATCATATGCGTGATTTATTACATTTAGCATCGCTTCACTGACCCCTTTTGTAAATATCTTTACTTCGGGGGTGTCCAGATTTATGCCATGTGAAGTCAATAATCTATATACTGCTTCGGTTGCTTCATTAGGGTTACTGTTTGACTGAAAGAGTTGGTTTTCACGGACAAGATTTTGAAGTTTGGAATGCTCAATCAGCAAAGCACTTTCCCAACCTGATCTCTGGAATAAAGAGCGTATAGGAGAATCCAAAGGCGGAAGAAATACTTTTACAATACTGTCAACGCCAGTGACTAGCTTGGCTCTAGTCACCTCAGCAAATAGCATAACCATTGCTGCCGCTGTTACGCCTGGGCAATTCCTTAAATCAATGTGAACAGGAATCCTCTCCCCTACAGCAAAACCGCTAATATTTTTCATAACATTCAGCGTGTAATCTCTGTCTCTACTTTGATAGATACATAGTTTAGAATTAATCCTTAAACTAATGTAATCTTCGTTCTTGCGAATTTTAAGCTCTTTATCAAGCCGTCTACGGAATTTGGATAACCTATCAGCCATTGTAGATTAGTCTCACTAGAGTATTACTCTTACTTAATCCATATCATACTAACTCGAAAAAACAGTTATAACAATAACTTATAAATTAATTAATTTTTTAGAACAAAATCCAAGACAACTAAAATTTACGATCACATCGAAGTTACGTACGGCGAATGAAAATCTGCAATCTTACGGATTATCAAATATACGAAGGACTTAATAGGAATTAAGCACTGTCATGGAAGTGACCGTTGGCGGCATGGATGCCGTCGTCGAGCCCTCAGGGACGAGTTCATGGCGAGTCACTGGAATGACAGTGCTTAATCAGTTACTGCACACTACTCCTCAAAATCTGAGCATTCAATCGAACATAAAAAAGCCCCGCTAGTGCTAAACACTGCGGGGCTTTATTCATCTATCGCGCTACTAATATCATTAGCAGCGAAACCAAGTTAGCTATTCAGATCTTGAAAGAACTTTTTCACGCCATCGAAAAAGCCCTCAGCCTTTGGGCTGTGTTTTTTCGACTCACCAGTTAAGGTGGCTTCAAATTCGCGTAACAGTTCTTTTTGACGATCGTTTAAGTTAACTGGGGTTTCCATAACCACTTTGCAGAGCAAGTCGCCTACCGCATGGCTGCGAACCGACTTGACGCCTTTGCCACGTAAACGGAACATACGGCCCGTTTGCGTTTCGGCTGGGATCTTCAGGCTGACTTTACCATCCAGTGTTGGCACTTCAATCTCACCGCCTAGGGCCGCTTTACTGAAGGATATCGGCACTTCGCAGTAAAGGTTATTGCCATCACGGACGAAAATCGCATGCTCACGCACACTGACCTGAACGTATAAATCCCCTGGAGGCGCGCCAAACTCACCCGCTTCGCCTTCACCCGCTAAACGAATACGGTCGCCCGTATCAACGCCGGCGGGGATTTTAACCGATAAGGTTTTGCTCTTTTCAACACGGCCATCGCCATGACACTTAGTGCAAGGATCTTTGATGATCTTGCCGCGGCCATGACAGGTTGGACAAGGCTGTTGCACCGCAAAGAAACCTTGGCGCATTTGGACTTGGCCTTGACCATGACAGGTGCCACAAGTGGTTGCAGAGGTGCCTTTTTTAGCGCCGCTGCCTTCACATAGATCGCAAGTCGCCAGTGTTGGGATACGCAGTTCTTTGGTTAAGCCTTTAACGGCTTCTTCCAGTGATAACTCTAGGTTGTAACGTAAATCTGAGCCGCGGGCCGCTTTGCGTTGACCGCCACCACGACGTCCACCGCCGAAAATATCGCCAAAGACATCACCGAAAATATCACCGAAATCGCCTTGACCACCACCGTAACCACCGCCACCGCGATTAGGATCCACACCCGCATGACCAAATTGGTCGTAGGCCGCTTTTTTGTCGGCGTCGGTTAGGATCTCGTAGGCTTCTTTAATTTCTTTAAAGTTAGCTTCTGCGGTTTTGTCGCCTGGGTTGCGATCTGGGTGAAATTTCATGGCCAGACGTTTGTAGGCCTTTTTAATTTCACGTTCGCTGGTGTCACGACTGACACCTAATACTTCGTAATAATCTCGCTTTGACATAATCTCATGCTTCTCAGCTGGTGTTGAACAAACGGGCGTTAGGGTTGCCCCGTAACGCCCGCCTAGAAATTAACGCTTTGAAATCAATCTATTTGATTGAAAACAAGTCATTATTTCTTGTCGTCTTTCACTTCTTCGAATTCAGCATCGACAACGTCATCGGCAGCAGCGTTAGCCTGTTTGCCCGCGTCGGCATTGTCGCCGCCTTGAGCTTGAGACTTAGCTTGAGCGATTTCCATCAGCTTAGCAGATGCTTCGATCAAGTTTTGAGTTGCCTTTTCAATGGCTTCTTTGTCATTGCCTTTGCTGGCAGTGTCAACAGCGGCCATAGCAGCTTGGATTTTCTCTTTGTCTTCGCTTGGCAATGCATCACCCGCTTCTTCCACTTGTTTCTTAGTCGCGTGGACTAAGCCGTCAGCTTGGTTGCGTGCTTGCACTAACTCTTCAAACTTCTTGTCTTCATCTGCGTGAGCTTCGGCATCACGTACCATTTGCGCCACTTCTTCTTCGCTTAAGCCAGAAGAAGCTTTGATGGTGATGTTTTGTTTCTTGCCGGTTTTCTTGTCTGTCGCAGACACATGCAGAATACCGTCGGCATCGATGTCGAACATCACTTCAATTTGTGGCTGGCCACGTGGAGCTGGCTCAATACCGTCTAAGTTGAACTGGCCTAATGACTTGTTCGCGCTCGCTTGCTTACGCTCACCTTGCAGTACGTGAATCGTCACTGCGTTTTGGTTGTCATCGGCTGTTGAGAACACTTGCTGCGCCTTAGTAGGAATAGTAGTGTTCTTTTCAATCAACTTAGTCATCACGCTGCCCATGGTTTCGATACCCAGAGACAGTGGTGTTACGTCTAACAGTAATACGTCTTTCACGTCGCCTGACAGTACGCCCGCTTGAATTGCAGCACCTACGGCTACCGCTTCGTCTGGGTTCACGTCTTTACGAGGTTCTTTGCCGAAGAAGTTTGTCACTGCTTCTTGAACCTTAGGCATACGTGTTTGACCACCCACTAGAATCACTTCGTTGATGTCTGTTACAGATAAATCTGCATCAGCCAGGGCAACTTTTAGTGGCTCTAATGTACGGATAATCAAGTCTTCAACCAGTGATTCCAATTTAGCACGAGTGATTTTAATCACTAAATGCTTAGGACCTGTTGCGTCTGCCGTGATGTATGGCAGGTTCACTTCAGTGTGGTTGGTGCTTGAAAGTTCAATTTTCGCTTTTTCTGCTGCTTCTTTCAGACGTTGCATTGCTAATGGATCTTTACGCAGATCTAAGCCTTGCTCTTTCTTGAATTCGTCAGCTAAGTAGTTGATCAAACGGTTGTCAAAGTCTTCACCACCTAAGTGGGTGTCACCGTTGGTTGCCAACACTTCAAATGTTTGGTCGCCATCGTTGCTGTCGATTTCGATGATAGAGATATCGAATGTACCACCACCTAAATCGTATACTGCAACAATGTTGTCGCCTTGTTTCTTATCGATACCGTAGGCTAATGCTGCAGCCGTTGGTTCGTTGATAATACGTTTAACATCAAGACCTGCGATACGACCCGCATCTTTAGTCGCTTGACGTTGTGAATCGTTAAAGTAAGCAGGAACAGTAATAACCGCTTCTGTTACTTCTTCACCTAAAAAGTCTTCTGCGGTTTTCTTCATCTTTTTCAAGATTTCTGCAGAAACTTGTGGTGGAGCCATCTTGTTGCCACGCGATTCAACCCATGCATCACCGTTGTCGGCTGCAATGATTTTGAATGGCATGATGTTCACGTCACGTTGGACTTCGTCATCTTTAAAGCGACGACCAATCAAACGCTTAATCGCGAAGAATGTGTTAGTCGGGTTAGTCACAGCTTGACGTTTTGCTGGCGAACCGACAATGGTTTCATCATCTGTATAAGCGATGATTGACGGGGTTGTGCGATCGCCTTCAGCGTTTTCTAACACACGTGCTTTGCCACCATCGAGGACAGCTACACAAGAGTTTGTTGTGCCTAAGTCGATACCAATAATTTTACCCATGAGGTCCTCCGAAAAATTTCATTCAATCTAAATTTGTTTAGTTGGTTTTGATATGGGGCTAGACGGTTTAAATATCAAGTCCATCGTTGGCCACCTTCTCTGCCTTGATACCTATATTGGGACAGGGAATTTAATTACAAGGGCGAACAAAAAAATTTTCTGATTTATCTTTCTCGCATCTACAGCGGGATAAAATATCCAATCACATAAAATAGTCTTGCTTATCAACCAAAGCTGTTATTCAATCTGCCCACATTTGGCGGATGTTTATCCTCGTAAGGTAGCAGAGTGAAGTCTTCGAATTTAGCGTACGTGTATGGCATGGCGGCGATCTTTCTCTGGTCGACAGTGGCCACGGCCTTTAAGATTGCCTTGAGTTACTACACACCGCTGCAACTGGTGTTTGTTGCCGTACTCACTTCGATTATTGCCCTTGCCGGAATCCTTGCTTGGCAAAAAAAGCTTTCCTTACTCAAGCAACAGTTTTTACGCCGCCCCATGTTTTATCTGGTGACTGGACTCATCAATCCCTTCCTTTACTATGTCGTGCTATTTAAAGCGTATTCCTTACTGCCAGCGCAGCAAGCGTTGTCACTTAATTACACTTGGGCGGTATTACTGCCGTTACTTGCCGCGCCTTTGTTAAAGCAACATTTGCGTAAGAGCGATATAGCTGCGGCGCTGATTGCCTATACAGGCGTGTTTATCATTGCTACCGGCGGCGATATCAGCGGCTTTAGTTTTGATAGCCCACTCGGTATCGGTCTTGCTCTCACCAGCACTTTACTCTGGTGCCTATATTGGATCGTCAACACTAAAGATCAAGGCGATCCTGTGGTCAGTTTATTATTGAGTTTTCTTATCGGCTTACCTTTTATTGCCGTCACCTTAGTGCTGACAGATACCCTGCCCAGTTTTAGTATTAAGGCGATATTTGCAGGTATGTATGTGGGCTTATTTGAGATGGGCATTACCTTCGTGCTCTGGTTAATGGCGCTGAAAACAGCCACTCGCACCGCGAACATCAGCACTATGGTGTTTTTATCCCCAGTGATGTCGATTGGTTTTATCGCGTGGATTTTGCAGGAAACGATTGCGATGGCAACCTATCTCGGCCTAGCCTTTATTTTATCGGGGATGATGTTGCAGCAACTTCTGCCCCGTTATTTAGAGCGTAAAAACAAGATAAGCACAAAGCTAGCGGAATAATCGTTGAGTAACAGCCTTAAATAATGTTAGCTCACGGCAATGAACCAATTAAAAGAGCTGGCTAACATTTTAAGCCAAGATTAAGCGCTAATATCCTCCATTTTGTGAAGGAGTATAAAATGACCCCGGCCGTCAGATTGGCGAAAAAAGCCAAGATTGCGTTTGATATCTTAGAGTACAGCCACGATCCACACTGCGCCGCCTACGGCGAAGAAGCCGCTAACACCCTAGGGCTTGAACCCGCGCAAGTATTTAAAACCCTTTTAGTTGCCATCGACAAAGCCCATGCGCCGATTGCCGTTGCGCTCGTGCCCGTCGATCATCAGCTTAATCTAAAAGCCGTAGCTAAATGCTTAAGACAAAAGAAACTACAAATGGCCGATGCCGACCTAGCACAAAAATCCTCAGGCTATCTGGTTGGCGGTATTAGTCCCTTAGCGCAAAAGAAACAATTGCCAACCTTGATTGATGCCAGCGCTCAAGGTTTCGATAGAATCTATGTCAGCGCGGGCAGACGCGGTTTAGAGATAAGCTTAGCGGCCACAGACTTAGCCCTGCTTTGCAAAGGCGAATTTGCCGATATCAAGACACTTTAAGCTAGATGCTTTAAGCTATCCAGGCCACATTAAGCACAAGTCATTCGACGTTAAGTAAGCAATTCACTTTAAGTTGTACGCGCTCATATTGGATAAATGGTAAACAAGGCTCAAACGACAACAAACTGCCAGCGTACTGAGTCTAAAGTGGAAAGCGTTTGATAAAGCCGAGATATCCGTCTATAAATTGTACTGAGGTACAAATCGACTAAGGATAGTCAGATGGAAAAATCAACCCAATGGAATCCAGAAAATAGCATCAGCCCTATCAGTTGGTGCGCCATGCTACTCTGCATCGCCTTATTTATTTATGAGCATTTCTGGGGAAACAGTTTTACCACTATGGTAGTCATGCTCTATTGCAGTTTTATGCTGCCTTCGGTTTTACTCACTCGCAGAGTACAAGAAAAGTACTTTATTTATACCTTGGAATACATCAAGGCCTTTCGTAAATTCACCGTTGTTATGTCGACGATATTTTTCTGTATCTGGTTACTTGCTACTTATACCCCGCTCACCATAAGCAGCTAAACTCGTTAGCCAAACACATTGATGTCGCTATTCAGTTGGATACCGTAAACAAAAAAGCCGTCAACGCAGTAAGTTAACGGCTTTGGGTTTATCGGTATTTACCGCTAAACACGACTGGTGTAATCACCCCAAGCTAACCACTTATATGTGGTTAATGCCTCAAGCCCCATTGGACCGCGGGCGTGCAGTTTTTGCGTGCTCACCGCCACTTCAGCGCCAAGACCAAACTGACCGCCATCGGTAAAACGCGTACTGGCATTGACATACACGGCGGCTGAGTTCACTTCATTCATAAAGTGCGCCGCTGCATGAATATCATCGGTCAAAATGGCCTCCGAATGGCCGCTAGAATACTGGCGAATATGACTAACGGCGGCATCGATATCGCTCACGACTTTGATACCTAAGGTTAACGACAGCCATTCAATACCAAAATCCTCAGACTTAGCAAGCGTCACATCGAACCCTAAACCATCCAGCAGACTAAAACTTGTGTCACAAACTGAAAAACGCACGCCTAGACGATGCAGATACTCGGCAATTTGCGGTACAAAGGTACTCGCCACGCGCTCATCCACCAGCAAGGTATCAAGAGCATTGCACACCGTTGGACGCTGCACTTTCGCATTAGCGATTACGCCTAAGGCACGCTTAAGGTCGGCATTTTTATCGACATACAAGTGGCAAATACCAATGCCGCCTAAAATCACTGGAATCGTCGCTTGCTCGGCACATAAGCGCTGCAATGCTTGACCGCCGCGCGGCACTATCATGTCGACATATTGATCGAGCTTAAGTAAACCTGTCACTAGGGCTCTGTCTGAAGAATCAATAAATTGCACCGCATCTATGGGTAAACCTTGGGCGACAATCGCGCCGCGGATCACTTCGCTGATAAGCTTATTCGATTCAAGGGTTTCTTTACCGCCACGGAGGATCACCGCATTACCCGTTTTAAGGGCAAGTACCGCGATATCGACAGTCACATTCGGGCGCGCCTCGTAGATAACCCCAATCACGCCCAGCGGTACGCGGCGACGAGTCAACCTTAAACCGTTATCTAATAACTTGCTGCCAAACTCTTCGCCCACGGGATCAGCAAGGCGGATCACATCGCTGATATCACCGATAATGCCCGCTAAACGCGCATCATCGAGCAACAGTCTGTCGATCATCGCCTCCGTTAATCCATCGTTCTTAGCGGCGGCAACGTCTTTAGCATTAGCCGCTAAAATGGCGGCGGAGTTTGCCGTCAGCGCATCGGCAATAGCTTCGAGTAAGTCAGCCTTTTGGCTCGCCGTTAAATTGGCTAAAGCATAACTGGCCTGTTTGGCATTTTGGCCAAGTTGCTGTAAATACTGATCTTGATTCATTTGACTCAAAACAGACCTCGCTTATAAGACAACCATGTCGTTGCGGTGCACTATTGCGTCACCATAATCGTAACCGAGTACAGACTCGATCTCGTCGGAATGCTTACCCGCAATCAAACTCAGGGCTTGGCCACAGTATCGTGTCATCCCTTTAGCAATCACTTTACCTTGTTGATCAACTAATTGTAGCGTCGCACCACGTTCAAACTGACCTTTAACGCCTACGATACCTTTAGACAATAGACTGCGGCCTTTGTCAGTCACGGCTTTGACCGCACCCGCATCAAGCACTAAAGAACCTTGAGTCGCAGGTCCCGCTAGAATCCACTGTTTGCGGCTTTCGAGCGGGTTTTCGATGGCACTAAAGTGAGTACCGACGGACTCTTTGGCGACCACTTTTTTGATCACATCAGGGTGATGGCCAGAGGCGATAACCACTTCGATGCCAGCACGGCGAGCAATATCCGCCGCTTCCAATTTAGTCGACATACCACCCGTGCCTAAACCCGATACAGAACCGCCCGCCAGCATACGCAAACTATCGTCAATCTTCACCACCTGTGAAATTAACTTAGCGTTCGGGTTAGTGCGTGGATCCGCATCGAATAAGCCCTTTTGATCCGTCAGTAAAATCAATAAGTCAGCATCGCATAAGAGTGCTGCGCGCGCCGATAAATTGTCGTTATCGCCCACTTTGATCTCATTGGTGGCAACGGCATCGTTTTCATTGATGATCGGCACAATATTATTCGCCAACAAGGCATTGAGCGTGTCGCGGGCGTTAAGGTAACGCTCCCTATCCTGCAAATCGGCACGGGTCAGCAGCAATTGGCCCACATGCAGCCCATAAATACTAAAGAGTTGTGCCCAAGCGAGGATCAACTGACTTTGCCCGACAGCGGCTAACAATTGCTTATTGGCCATAGTGTCGGGCAGCGTCGGGTATTGGAGATGTTCACGCCCAGCGGCAATTGCCCCTGAGGTGCATAATACGACTTCGACCCCTGACTTCATCAGTGCGGCCATTTGACGAGCAAGCTCAACCATGTGGGCTTTATCTAGCTGTTTACTGCCAGAGGTCAGCACACTCGTCCCTAACTTCACTACCACGCGGCGATACGCAATCTCACTTAAGTTCATTATTCATTTGTAACAAAATAACCGAACAATCCTTATACCTAATCCGCTGAGTAATTGGTAGCAAGGAGTTATTAACTCGAGATAAATTTTCGTTTTTGCTTAGAATCGCGCATTAAAAAGGGCCATCGATTAGATGGCCCTCAAAAAATGTAAACAATCTACGCTGCGAGTTTTTACTGTGCAGGTGAATTAATCGACAGCATCAACCATAGACAAACTTAGCTACAAACAATGCGGCTAATACTAAAATGCCCACATTAAGATCGCTAAAGCGACCTGTGAGTAATTTGATTGCTGCATATGAGATTATCCCAAAGGCAATGCCCGTCGCGATAGAAAACGTTAGCGGCATTAATATACACACAACCACCACAGGCGCGGCTTCAGTCAAATCTTCCCATTCGACATGCACCAGTCCCGACATCATCAAAATCGCTACATAAAACAGTGTACCCGCAGTCGCATAAGCCGGGATCATCCCCGCCAATGGCGATAAAAATAACGCAGCAATAAAGAGTAATCCCACCACAACGGCCGTTAAACCAGTACGACCACCCGCGCTCACACCCGCGGTGCTTTCGATATAACTTGTCGTGGTGGAAGTGCCAAAAGCCGCCCCCGCAATCGTTGCTAAACTGTCAGCGGTCAAGGCACGATTCAGACGTGGTAAACGGCCTTTATCATCGAGAAAACCACCGCGCTGTGCAACCGCTACTAAGGTGCCAGAGGTATCGAAGAGATCCACAAATAAGAAAGCAAAAACGACTGATAGCATAGTTACTTCAAATACTTGGGATAAATCCATCTTCATAAATGTAGGTGCGATTGAAGGGGGCATTGATACAATGCCCTGATACTGCACATCACCAAACACTAATCCTAGGCCAGTGATAATCAGAATGCTGGCAATCACCGCTGACTTCATTCCCCGCTGCACCATAGCAATAATGAGGAAAAAGCCCAGCACAGCCATAACCGCCGGAAATGCCGTGATATCGCCCAGCGTCACTAGCGTAGCAGGACTTGCCACCACAATACCGGCGCTCTTAAGGCCAATCAGTGCAAGGAACAAACCAATACCTGCAGCAATACCGATACGTAACGACATGGGAATACTATTTACAATCCATTCTCGAATACGCACTAACGATAAGATTAAAAAGCAAATTCCCGACAGGAACACTGCGCCTAACGCAGTCTCCCAGCTGTAACCCATTTCACCCACGACTGTGTAGGTAAAAAAGGCATTAAGTCCCATACCTGGAGCAAGCGCAATTGGATAATTCGCCATCAACCCCATAACCAAACAGCCGACAGCCGCCAAACAGGTCGCCACAAATACAGCACCATGGTCCATGCCCGCATCGGCTAACATCATTGGGTTCACAAAAATGATGTAGGCCATCGTCATAAATGTTGTCAAACCTGCGACCGCTTCCTGCTTGAGGCTCGTTTGATTTTGTTTCAGTTTGAACAGTTTTTCTAACATGGAACAAGGTTCCTTTTTATTTTAAGTATGTAGGGTATTTAGATGTGAACACTATGTAACGTGATGACATTTGCAGCCGATTATAGGGAGTTTAGGCTGGTCAGGCCAGAAAATTGGCAAAGGAGTAACGAAGAGAAAATGCTCAAATATCTATGCAAACGAATGCAATATCCTCGGGTGAGACTCGCGTTGAAGGTTAAGCATAAAAAATGAACACATGATGAACAAGATGATTCACTCGTTAGCGACCAATGCTGATTTGTAGCCATAAACAGCCCACATAAAGAGTAACAAGGATATATACAGCAGAAAGAACTAAATTCAATTTCCACAGACTCAACCAAAAACTCCCTTTAAAATATGTACGTAGCCTGACTTCTGATTTGCATAATGTTAAAGAAGAAGGTACCAACATTAACGCAGAACAGCCAAAGGTTGGTAATACCATAAAAATCATGCCTAAACCCGCAGCCCCAGCAGAAGCTTCAGATGTTTGACCGTCAATAGATGCTAGCGTTATATATCCCAAAATGACGCCTGCGATGGCAAGAATAAAACCTAACAGTTGAAGAGTTCTCAAATTCGTCCTTGGTAACAAACAGCGTTTAAATTGACTTCTCGTAAAACCCTATCAGCTCAGCGATTTCGCTTAGATGGGTATCGACCCAAGCGCTGCTGATCGGCCCCCAGGTGACTATGCGGTAATAACCTGAATTGTTACGGCTGCCTTCCTGCACAAACTCGACTCGAATACCTATATCCTCAAAAGCTGCGATAGCATCCTGTAAAGTTCTGCGAGGCATTCCGGTTAACTTATTGAGTGATAAAAGATTATGGCGGTCATCATCCATTAAATGCGCCAAATATAACTTACGCAGAAACGCTTTATTTTGCTTTGAAACCTGTTGGGATGCTGGCATTGAAAGTGACATAGGATGACCTGTCTGGAAACAAAAGTAATTATCATCAAAACTACTTTATATTCAGTCAATAAGGCAATAGCCAATACTAAATACTTACGGTTCGCGACAATATCATCAGATAACAAATCTGCACTTAAATCAAACGAAACGACTTGTCATCCTCCCCCAACAACTGTTATTTCTAATATCACTCAACACCTATGAAGAAAGGCTAAAATGAGCCAGACAATCACAGCAGACCAAATACTGACATTTTGGTTTGAAGACATTGACCCAAAGCTCTGGTGGATTAAAGATGTTGAATTTGATACCCAGATCAAACAGCGCTTCGAAGGTGTACTACTTCAAGCTAAACGGGGAGAACTTTCACATTGGCGAATCACGCCTCAAGGTCGATTGGCTGAGATAATAGTGCTCGATCAATTTTCCCGTAATATTTACCGCGATACGCCTGCCGCTTTCGAAGCTGATACCATCGCCTTAGTGCTCGCCCAAGAAGCCGTTGCCCAACGGGTCGATACCGCACTAAAATCCAAACAAGTCCCTTTTCTATTTATGCCCTATATGCACAGCGAATCGGCAACCATTCACCAAGTAGCAGTAAAACTGTTTAATCGCGAAGCTGCGATAACAAACCTAACGTTTGAACTGCGCCATAAAGTGATTATCGACAGGTTTGGCCGCTATCCACATAGAAATATTATCTTAGGCAGGGAGTCTACTGCGGAGGAAATTGCTTTTCTAACTGAACCGGGCTCATCCTTTTGAGCCTGTAATAGGTTAAAGCGTTAATGTGTATTTGATAAATAAAGCCGTGCTGAGTTCACAGACACACTACACTTACTCAAGAAAGTCATGGAATGACTTGGCGAGTATCAAACACAGTTACAAGTGTATACCGCGGAGGTGTTGGTAACTTATGGCGCATAAACTAAATAAGCCAAGTAGCTCAGTGGCTCGTCGTAACCGCTACAAATTGATGGGGTTACTCATCCTATGCGGCGCTCAGCTCGGCCAAGCAGCTGAAATTAAGATAGGCGTCAGCCTGTCTATCCCGCCCTATGTCATCCAAGCAACAAATAGCGGGATCGAACTCGAATTACTTAACCAAGCCCTCGCCGTTAAAGGCCATACAGCTTCTATCCACTACTTACCACTGGCGCGCACTTTCCATGAACTCAGGGAGGGTAAACTCGATGGCATCATCAACATCAAAGAAGGAATGATTAACAACGTTTTTTATTCAAACGTTGCGATAACCTACCAAAACTGCGCCATTAGCCTAGAAAGCAATCAATTTAACATCAATAGCATAAACGATTTAAACAACAAACAAGTCGTCGCCTTTCAACGTGCATCATCGTTACTGGGGGAAGAGTTTGCCAACATGGTTAAGACCAATAGCGGCTACCAAGAACAAGCGAGGCAAGTGCAGCAGGTTTATATGCTGATGAAGCGCAGGGCCGATGTCGTTGTGATGGATAAAAATATTTTCAAATACTACTTAAAGCAGGCCTATCTTGAGGGCAAACTGACTGAGAAAGACTTAAAACAACAGGCGATTTGCCACCAAATATTCCCACCTACAGAATACAAGTTCGCGTTTCTCAGTGAACAAATTCGGGATGATTTTAATGCGGGACTCAAACAAATTACCCAAGATGGCAGCTTAGTGGCTCTGCAGGAAAAGTATCGACGCCTGATGTCATTTGACAATGAAGCAGAGGCGTCGACTAAGTTAACAGAACCTAAAATGATCAAAAATGATTCCTACTAAACTTATCCCATAGTGTTATTTCACCACCAACACCGGGCACTTAGCATACTTAACAATATCCTGTGTAACGTGGGGTTTTAAAAAGTCAGCTAAACCGCTGCTACCATGACTAGCGATAACCACCATGCCCACATCAACGGCTTCCGCTAAAATCTCATCAATAGCATCACCATGGCGCACGACTAACTTAATATTGAGCCCTTCGGTAAGGTTCTGCTGCATTTCCTGCTGCAAACTTTGCATTTTTGCATCAACGAAAGCTTTGAGTTCATTTTCCAATGTAGCGGGAATATCGACCGCAATACCATAACAATGGGCGCCACGGGCAGGGCTAGTCACATGCAACAACCGAATATCGACTTGATAAACATTTGCCATTTCAACCGCATATTTTAACGCATGGGCCGCAGTGGATGAAAAATCCGTAGGGCATAACACTTCTTGAGTACGCATAAGCTTATCCATCATTTGAGTTTTTAATTAAGCTAATTATTAAGGCCAAAATACCACTATTTTATAGCAGTTTGCTATGCTTCTTGCGTACCCATTTCAATTAATTATTCTTTATCAATCAAAAAGAAAGGACGCTATAAGCGCCCTTTGGATTTATAGAGTCAAAGCCAGTTACTTAACCACAAGCACAGGACAAGCTGCACCATTCGCCACCGCTTCTGAGACATTGGTGTGTAAAAAATGCGAAATCCCAGTTCGGCCATGGCTAGCAATTACTACCATGCCAATGTCTTTACTGTTGGCCTCTTCTAAAATTTGATAGACAGGATCGCCACGGCGGATCAAGGTAGTGATAGGAAGCTCAGTATTCAATCCATCCAATAGTGCTCGCATTTTAGTTGCCGCCGCTTCCTCCATGCTTTTAGCAAGCTCTTCAGGGGTAATAGATAGAATCATAAAGTTTTCATCACCGATCGGCTGTTCAACCACATGTAAGATTTTTAGCCCTACATGGTATAGATTAGCCATTTCAATGGCATAACTCAGTGCATGGGCCGCAGTTTCCGAAAAATCTGTGGGCCAGAGTATTTGACCTGTACGCATAATTTGTACTCCTTCTATGGCGCGAATGGATTGCTGGGTGAATCTTTACTGTGCTGCTATAACGCCCGATTTAGCGCATTGGCAGACCACAAACTTCATCTCACAACCTTAGTCTCTTAGCCAAGCAACAGCATCGCCATTATCAACAAAAAACCTTACCTCAGCAGGCGTAAACCAGTTTGCCAATTTAGCCAACACTTCCTGCAAAGTCGTCTTACCGACGATAGCTATTTTCTCGAAATGACGAATATGCTTCACCCCAAGTTTGAGATCGTCCCAAGCGGCCTGTAGTTCCAAGCCTTCCAACTCGGTGACATCTACCAAGGCAAAGATATCAGGATCTTTCACCCCAGCTAATGCAGACTCCAACACAGGCACCATCATTTCGTAGTCTTGATGAGTTAAGGTACCGATAGCTTTAAAGGTAACGAAAAAATCATCATCACCATAACGCTCAATACCAATCGAAATTCCGTGCTTTAACAATGCCATACATACTCCTTATGTAACAACCCTTGATTTAGTGTAAAAGCTAACGCCACAACAAGCCGTGATCTTGCTCAAAAATACACCAGATACCTTGCACCATCTCACTAAGCAAGTTAGGATAAACCGACTAATCAGTCGGTATTGATTTAATAAACGACTCAATCGAGACGATTACTTAAATAAAGTACCGAAATAAGACTCAGCCTACCATTTCCCTTGGAGCAACCACTATGAATATGGCCACCGAACACCTTAATACTTCGCCACTGACTCAGTTGCTCCAACGCCAACGCAGCAGTTATTTAGCGGCGCCGAATCCTAATTACGCTACGCGAGTGGAGCAATTAACTCGACTTAAGGCGGCCATACTGCAATTTCAAACACCCTTAGTCGAAGCCTTAAGCCAAGACTACGGCCATAGATCGATTGATGACAGCCTGATCTCAGACATTATGCCTGTCATCAACAACATCAATTACAGCTTGAAAAACCTCAAAAAATGGCTCAAGCCCAGCGCTCGCCATGCGGGCATCTTACTCGCACCCGCCAAAGTCACAGTGCATTATCAACCTTTGGGGGTGATCGGTATTATCGTGCCGTGGAATTTCCCCGTCATGCTGTCAATTGGCCCGCTAGTGACTGCTATTGCCGCGGGTAATCATGCCATGCTCAAAATGTCAGAATTTACCCCAGCGACCAACCAAGTGATCAAACAGTTATTGGCACAAGTCTTCGATGAATCCCACGTGGCGGTTGTTGAAGGTGAGGCGGACATTGCTGCCCAATTTTCTGCCCTGCCATTCGATCATTTACTCTTTACAGGCTCGACCACAGTCGGCCGCCATGTGATGCGCGCCGCAGCGAATAACCTCACCCCTGTAACACTCGAATTGGGTGGTAAATCGCCTGTGATTATCGCCCCCGATATGCCGCTTGAGATAGCAGTAGAACGAATGATTTACGGTAAGTGTTTGAATGCCGGACAAATCTGCGTCGCCCCTGATTATGTGCTTTGCCCTAAAACCAAGGTGGATGACTTTATCGCCGCCTACCAAGCTAAGTTTAAGGCCATGTACGGCACCATTAACCACAATAAGGACTATGGCAGCATCATTAATACACGTCAGTTTGACCGCTTGATGACAGTGCTCGAAGACGCCAAAGCAAAAGGTGCCCGTGTTATTTCAGCAACTGACGAAGCCATAGATAGCCAACATCGTAAACTCGCAACTCAGTTGATAACTCACACCAGTGAAGAGATGCTATTGATGCAGGAGGAAATTTTTGGCCCATTGTTACCGATTATTAGCTACGACACCTTAGATGAAGCGATTCAGTACATCAACCACAGAGCCAGACCCTTAGCGCTTTATGTGATGAGTTTCGATGAGCCAACTCAGCAAAAGATCCTCCAGCAGACCCATTCTGGCGGTGTGTGCATTAACGAAACCGTGTTTCATGTCGCCGCCGACGATGCGCCCTTTGGCGGAATAGGCCCGTCGGGCATGGGGCATTACCATGGCAAGGAAGGCTTTCTGACCTTCAGCCACGCTAAAACGGTACTCAGCCGTGGCCGATTCAACACAGGCAAATTTGTGCACCCGCCCTATGGCACTTTTATCCAGCGCATCTTAATGAAGCTATTTTTGCGCTAGTCATTGGGGGATAAATCTTGAATAAACCATCAACAACACAACCCATTAAAACCATGACAGATAAACGCCAAGCTATTCTCGATACTGCCTTAGCGCTCTTTGTCAGCCAAGGATTTCATGGCACGTCTACCGCCTCGATTGCGAAACAAGCAGGTGTAGCAACGGGCACCTTGTTCCATCACTTCCCTTCTAAGGAAGCCTTGATGGAATCTTTGTTTCTTAACATAAAACAAGAATTTGCCGATGCCTTACTGTTAAACACCCATAAGGGCAGCGATCTTAAGCACAATGCCCTACAACTATGGCAAAGTGCGATAGATTGGTCGCTGGATAACCCTGTCAAACAACTGTTTTTTCAGCAATATTCAATGTCACCCATGATTGCAGCTAAGGTGCGCGATCAAGCGATGAATAGCATCTTAGGCTTTATTAGCGAACTCATTAAGCAGGGACAAATGATGGGGCTAATCGCCCATTATCCAGTGGAATTGATGCTAGAAAACTGCCACGGCCAATATCTAGCAGCAACTCGATTCTTTATCGATAACCCGCACTTGGGGACAGATAAAACATACCGTGATGCCAGTTTTGAACTGTTTTGGAAGGCCATGCAAGCGGACTAAAATAGCCTAATATCAACTGACTGCTGCAATAACCGCAATAAAAAACCGAGTCAGCTTAACTGGCTCGGTTTTCTTTTTCGCTATCGCGACTAAGTGCTAAAGCAGAAGCCTGCTTTGCTCTAGCATCTAATACCGACTTTCAGGCACCTAGCCCTGACTCAACTCCTGGGCTTTTTCTGCTGGTTGCGCCACTTGAGTTGGGCTCCAGTAGCCTTGTTTGATACCCTTATCAATCAGCTCAGCGACTGCCAATTCAATGGCTTGTAACACGCAAAATTGCACTGGCTCATTGGTAGTAAAACCGACTTCAGCCTCAGCGAGTCGATTTAAACTCGTGTAACGGAACAAACCCGCACGCATTTCTTGGGACAAGACTCGTTTGCTGGTTGAGACCGACATCATGACCTTACCTGTGTGTACATCCACGGCGCGTAGATAAATGGTCACCAGATCTTCACGGTACATTTCAGAGGCACCAATACCATAGTATTCGACACCGCTACCACCTGTGCTAGTGTTGGTCTCATAACTAATCACCCCGCCTTCGAGTAACAATCTGGCGGTGGATAATACGGGCACTTCATCGCCCTTAGTACCGCTCTGCTTGTTGCTGATCTTACGCTCGGTAAGCAAATTTTGTAGCCCTTCACGCTCAACGGGTGTAAACCATTTAGAGTCGAGCAAAGTCTGCATCAACATCGATGTTGCGCCCTGAGTCACCGCGGTCGAAAACGAACTCACGTTAGCCTGCGGCTTATATTGGCCAGTTTGATCGCGAAAGGAATACACGGCCACAGGGATAGGAAACTTAGGTCCAGGTTGAGTTTGCAGCCCATGCATCACCTCACTCAAGGGGTTAACCTCTGCAGCCGTGATATTTAAATCGGGTTTGGAGATCAGGCTACAAGCCGACACACTTAACAGTAATAAACTCACTAACACTAGACGGGCCATTAGTTGCCACCTCCAAATGCTGACATTTCAATTATTGTCACTTCATTCGTGGCAATATTAGTGATAGTCAGTATAACTTTATCCCCTATAGAGTTAATTTCTATACGAAAATCGCCAGTATTATAGTCACCGTCGGTGATTTCACCATCAGCAATCCCTCGGGTAATAGAATTGATAAGATTACGCTCTAGGGATTCTTTAAAACGGGTGACAAAGTCCTTCTCGGTCGAGGTAGATTTATTGTCATTCTGGGCTTGGGCTTTATTTAATAGAAAAGCCCCATTTTGTGGATTGCCGCCAAAGCTGGGATTCACTGGCGTATAAATCAACTCAGTGGCTTGGCCACTGCTTGCCACACATAGCGTGACAAGAGCAAGTAACGTCCTGTATGTCATTATTATTATCCTAAAAGTCGTCCGATGTTCCTGAAAAATCACCTGTTATTGCATTGGCTCTGACTTGCGCTAAATAATCAATCGTAAGCAAAATCGCCTGCTCTGCGCTCTCTTTAATCGGATTTGCACGACGACCAAAATGGGTGGTGTAAATCCGAGTCCCGTTTACCTCTAAGGTTAAAACGGTTCCAGCCTGTGGAAACACTGTCTCATATAGAGTGACGTTAAAGCCTTGGGTAAAGGGCAATTCGCGCCAATAGCTTGAGTAGTAAAAGCCAAAGTCCTTACCAAACCGAGTCAAGGTTCTATCTATTACTAAGCCACTAATTTCAATGTCGTTATCGGCAATAGTGATAGGGGAAGCCAGCAGCAGGAATGGACATAAAACGTAAGTAAGCAGACGCTGTTTTAACTGTTTCACTTATCCCTCCTTAACCTTTTTAATCGAACCTTAAAAACCGCGCTAACCTCTGTTAGAACAAGGTGAGTTTTAACGCAAATTTTCGATAAAACAGGTTAACAGGGTTAAAGATCTCCCGTCATTACGCTGGGGGGCAAATTAGCCCGAAGAGCTAAGGTAAAAAGGCAAAAATAGCCCATTTGGCTAATACGCCAAGAGGCAGTTGAGGATAGGAGTTATGCTTTAAACAAGCGGATAAGATAAGCAATAAAAATGCGACTTAAGAGTCGCATTACGGTGTTAATTCAAAACGCTAGCATTATTGTGGTAACCATAGTCGAACCAACAGGCCACCGTCACTGCGATTATGCATGCTAATACTGCCATCGTGGGCTTCGATAATTTCACGGCACAAAGGTAAACCTAAGCCTGTACCCGATTGTTTTGTTGAGTAAAACGGCAGTAGCGCCTGCTCTAATACTTCACCAGACATACCTGCGCCGCGATCCTCAATCACAATACTAAAACCTCCACCATCCACTAAGGTTTGATACCGAATCGATAGAGTGACATCCTCGGGGTTTGAGCCAGATTCATGGGCGTTTTTAAGTAAATTGAGGAGCACTTGCTCCATCTGTCCTTGGTCGAAATAGCCATCGACCTCAGGTAACTCATAAGTAAGTTTAAAGGGATAATGCTGAGTTAACTGGGCAGTAAATTGCGTCCAATTCACCTGACGCCGTTGCGGGAGCGGCAACTTAGCAAAACGGGCATAGTTGAAGATAAACTGGCTTAGATGACTGGTGCGATTCTCGATAGTATCGAAAATCAAAGTTAACTTCGGATTATCGATATCTTTGGTGAGCAGTCGGCCGGAGTTCACCATAGAGGCGATGGGCGCGACTGAGTTATTGAGTTCATGGCTAATAATGCGGATGACTTTTTTCCATACTGCCACCTCTTGACGATTGAGCTCGCGGGTCATCTGCTTGAGCAAAATCAAGTTATGCTGTTGGTTATTCAATAAAAATTGGCCGCGACTTAAATACCAAGTTTCCACATCATCTTCACCCATGGCGAAGAGTCCGTTCTTTTCATGTTTAAGCGCTAAGGCCAATACTTCGGGCAAATCCACCAGTAATTCATCTAGGCTTAAGCCTTCCATTCTGCCCTTTTTATGGAATAGGTGACGCGCCGCATCATTGGCGTAAATGAGCCGCTGATGATCGTCCAGTAACAACATCACATTGGGAGAACTTTGAATCACCTTATCCAGTAATAACTCCCGCTGGTAAATGTACTGCCTTTCTTGGCGCAATTTTGCCGCCGAATGGTTAAATAACTGCGCTAAGGTTTTGAGCTGACCTTCGCCATGTTCAGGAATACTCACACTAAAGTCATTATCACTAAAATTTAGCAAGCCGACTTCAAGGGAATCTAAACTGCGGCCGAGATGTCGAGTCAACCAAGCAATACCTAAACCACAGACAGCACAAGCGAGAAGCAACACGATCAAACCTTCACCTAAGGTCAAACTAGAGACACGCTCTCCCTTAGCTATCTCTGCGGATATCGCAGGAGATACAGGTGCTTTGGGCGGTAAAATGGATAGCGGTTCTACACGTAAAGGCTCAACCACATGAGGAATAGAATTAAACAGCCCTTCTTTAAGTTGTTCTAACTTGAAGAGTTTTATTTGTAACTGCTCTTGTTTAAGTTGTTCAAGCTTTTGCAGCTCGGCCTTAATCTGCTCGGCCCTCTGGTGCGCTTGCATCGCCGCAGCCTCCTGCAATTGCTCACTATTGTTAAGGGCGAGTTCGATGGAGGCGACCGTTTTCTCAAGCTCTGCAAAATCCAGTTGCACATTCACATCAGGGATTTCAATCGTGTTAGACGTGGCAACAGACGAAGCATCGGGTGAGATATACTTGACCAAGGCAAAACTCAGCAAGACGCCAAAGGCGCAGCAAGCCATTGAAAAAATAATAAGTTTAGTTCGAATTAACACTCAGATTCCTTAATCGATAGCCTTTACCCTAGCATCTGCACTTAGCCTATGACTTATCTAAACCAAACTTGTCCATCCGCCGATACAACGCTTGGCGACTGAGTCCAAGCGCTTTTGCTACACGAGCAATTACGCCATGATACTGTTTTAGCGCCGCTTCAATTTCTTCTCGGCTCACGTCTATCGCCTCATTAGCATCTGACACTTGGGCACGAACAGACTCATGATAAAATGCGGTATTTACGGGGATGGAAGCGGGCGAATAAACAGGCAGAGGATCAGAGTGTCTCAAGCCAGATAGCCGCGACTCAGATACAGCTGAAACACTGGAAGCCGATTTTATAACACTCGCAACAGTCGCCAAACCAAAGTCAGCTTCCGTCAACACATGGCTTTGCGCCAACAATACGGCTCGCTTACAGGCGTTTTCAAGCTCGCGCACATTTCCCGGCCAGCGGTGCTGTAATAACGCCTGCAACGCAGGTTTACTCAAGCTAAAATCGCTGCCAATAAAATGCTGCACTAAAGGTAAAATGTCATCGGTGCGTTGATTCAGCGGTGGCAATGCCAGTTCAATCACGTTTAAGCGGTAAAACAAATCCTCACGGAATCGCCCTTCGGCGATATCTTGGGCCAGATCAGCATTGGTCGCACTGATCACCCGCACTTTTACTTTCTGGGTTTTATGGCTTCCTAAGCGTTCAAATTCGCCGGTTTGTAACACCCGCAATAATTTCACTTGACCAGACAAAGGTAAATTGCCAATTTCATCTAAAAACAGCGTGCCGCCGTCGGCCGCTTCAAAACGGCCAATACGTGCTTTAGTTGCGCCCGTAAAAGCGCCCGCCTCGGCACCAAACAGCTCGGCCTCTAATAAGTCCATCGGCAAGGCGCCGACATTGACCTTAATAAAAGGTTTGATTTTTAAGGGTGAATTGGCGTGGAGAATATCGGCAAGCTTGTCTTTACCCGCGCCATTGGGGCCAGTGATCAAGACCGACACATCGGAGCGCGCCAGTTGCAAGGCTAAATCAATGCAACGCTGCATAGCACCGCTGCCAAAGACAATACCGCAGAGATCCGCATCGGCGATCGCCACTTGGCGTTGATGATTCACTCGCTCCAAGCGGTGGTTAGCACGGGAGAGTTTATAAAGCGCAATCAGATTAGTGATGCTATTGAGTAGCTTAGCGTCATCCCAAGGTTTGCCCATATAATCGGCAGCGCCCGCTTTGACTAATTCAACTGCCGTTTCGAGTTGCGTCCACGCCGTCATCAAAATAATCGGCAAATCCCCTTGGCGTTCGCGCAGGGCGTAAAACAGCTGCCGACCTTCCTCACCCGAGGTGGTATCTCGGGTAAAGTTCATATCTTGGATCACTAAATCCACATCTTGCGTCGTCAATAACCCAAGGGCGTCCTCTGGGCTATGGCAAATCAGCACCCGATAATCATTGAGTTCTAGCATCAAACCTAGGGCTTGGCAGATGGCATGATTGTCATCGACGATAAGGATAGTATCCATAAGTGTGAGTGTTGTCCTAAGTAAAACTGTTAACCGTAAAGTAACAAAAAGTGCAATAACATCCTATTGTTATCGCACTTTTGTCGAGCTTTTATCGTACCTTGAGTAACATCAAATATTCCGCTATACGCTGCGAGTTGCGGTTGCTGGCGAAATATTTGCCGCCTTACGCGCCGGTAAGTAAACCGCTAACGTGGTGACAATAAATAAACCTGCCACAGTAATTAGTGGGTAGCTTAAGTCCAACATAGGCAAGCTATAGATTTTCATTAACTGTTGGCCTAACTGTATCGCTAACAAGCCGCCCAACACGCCTCCCGCTAAGCAAATCAAATAGTTTTCCACCAGGAAGTAACTGATAATATCGCGTTTTTTAGCCCCCAATGCACGGCGGGTACCTATCTGCTTAGTGCGGCGCTGGATATTAAACATCACCATGCCCGTTAAACCGAGCGAGGTGATAAGCAATAACAACACCACCATCATAGTTAACACAGTAATCATCAATTTATGATCGCGATATGAACTATCTTTTAAGGCCTCGATTGACTTAAAGCCATCGAGCACTCGGTTTGGATTCTCGGCCAGCAGCGCTTTTTTTATCGTGTCTTTAAGCTCGGCGTGAAACTCAGGTTTGGCCCGTACCATGTAAGAACTGCTGCCATAATCCACATTTTGAATCACGCTATTTTCAAGGCTAGAACTGTCAATCCACGCGCCTTGCAGTTTTTCGACTACGCCAATCACAGTGATCTGCGCATCCTTGCCCTCGTACAACACTTTACCAAGTGCGGATTCATCAGGCCAAATGGCTTTGGCTAACACACTGGAGATGATCGCTAATCGGCTAGGGCTATCGAGGTTATCCTTAAGTTCATGGGGGTAAAAGTTACGTCCCTCAATCAGCTTAATGCCTAAGGTCTCAATGGTGTGATCTGTCCCTAAATACATGGCAAATTGCGGTGTCGATTTAGCGCTATCTGGGTCGGGGCCCAGATTTAACGTGCTCGACCAGCCGCCACCGCTTAACGGCAACATATTGGTTGAGGTCGCATCAATCACATTGGCTAGCCCCCGCAAAATTTGCTGATCAATTTTGTTTTGCGCGGTTTTATCAATCAATGGATCGAAGTTGAACAAGCTAAAGGTCAAGACTTCTGACTCTTTAATCCCCGAATCACGCTGCATCAGGGCTAAACGCTCTTGAATAATAAAGCTCGCATTCGCCACAATCGCCACAGACAGGATAATCTGAATAAGCAGTAAGACTGGACCGCTTTTACTGCGCAATAAACTGCTGAGAATAGGTTTAATATGCAACATAATGAGTCCCTTACTGGCTTTTAAGATAAACGCTAGGTTTAGTGCGACACACCACCCATGCGGGATACAAGCCAGCCAACAAGGCTGTGCCTACCGCAATACTTGGGGTGATAATCCACATACTCGCCGATAAATGGGTTAAGCCCTTCGCGACCTCAAACTGGGCCGATAACCCATAAAGCGAAGCGTAGGCCCAAGCCAGTCCAAGCAAACCACCGAATAAGCCAATCATGCCCACTTCCACCATATATTGAGCGAAGATTTGACCACGGCTAGCACCAATAGCGCGGCGTACACCCACCTCGGGCGCGCGCTTGAGGAACTTTGTCAGCATTAAACCTAATATATTGACTAAACAAACACTTAAAAACAGCGCACTCAAGCCAACCAAGATTTTATTGTCTTCGGGCACCACATGATTGTATTCAAGCCAAGTTGCCACATCGGATACTTTGACTGAGTCAGCGGCAGATTTATTATCCGTAAAACGGCCTAGGGCTTTTTGCTCCGCCACATAATTGCTGAGCCAAGAACGGTAACTGGCGACTGCGTCTTTATTTGGTAACTCAACCCAATACAGCAGCCACACTTTTTCAGAGTTAAGGCGATCACTGTAACTATTCATCGTCTCAAACTTCCAACCCGACGTGTTACCCCATACATCAAACTCTTCGATAGGTGTCAGCGAAAACGGTACAAAAATTTGTTCCGTGTCGTTAAAGGCACCGTTAGTGGGATCATAATATTTAGGCTTAGGATCCCAAGCATCAATCACCCCAACCACTTGATAAGGTTTACGATTAAGATAGATAACTTTGCCAACACTGTTTTGACCCGCAAACAACTTTTGATTGAGTTTAACGTTAATCACCACTTGATAAGCAGGTTCAGTGTCGACGGATTTATCCCACGCATTACCGTACAAAAATGGCACGTCAAACAGCTTAAAAAAGTCACTGTCCGTCACCCGAATGCTTTCTAAAATAGGCGCAAAATTGGCATCCTCCGTTTGCACTGCCATCCCAGTGCGAAACATCGCAGCTTGGCGTTTAGGTAAAGTATTGTTGCGCAGATTCATCGCGTCTTGGTAAGTCACTAACGAGTTTAACTCATCCCAAGAATCAGGGCCTTGGCTCCAAAGCTGTACCGCATTTAACTCATCAGAGCGTTCACCCGCGGGATTAAATGACATCATCTTGTACACGTTTAACGTAGTAATCGTGATACCAATACCAATCGAAATCGCCAACACCATCAACAGCGACAGCACTGGGGTTTTCTTAATGCTGCGCCAAGCTAAATCAACATAATAAAAGAACATAATGCATATCCTTAACGGTCGGCGTTGGCGACAAGTTTGTCGATGTCAGTCGCAGCAGTGATGTCACTGACATGGCGATGACCTTGATGATACATAGTAAAGTCACACACTTGACCATCAACAATTTGAATGTTGCGTTGGGCGCGGCGAGCGAGTTCAGGATCGTGCGTCACCATAATAATGGTCGTGCCCGCTTGATTGATATTTTCGAGTAATTCCATCACTTGACGTGCCATTAGGCTGTCGAGGTTTCCCGTAGGTTCGTCGGCGAGTAGGAAACGTGGCTCCCCCGCCAAAGCACGAGCAATCGCCACCCTTTGTTGTTGTCCACCCGACAACTGAGTAGGTAAATGTTTAAGCCGTGAAGCTAAGCCCACTTGCTCTAATGCCTCTTGTACACGACGTTGACGCTCCTTGGCATTAAAACCACGATAGCGCAGCGGCACTTCAATATTCTCAGCTAAGTTAAGATCGGGAATTAAGTTAAAACCTTGGAAAATAAAGCCAATTTTTTCATTCCGGATAGTGGCGCTCTTGTTATCGCTCAAGTTAGACACGTTAATCCCATCGAGAAAATAGTCGCCGTGGGTAAAACCTTCGAGTAAACCTGCAATATTTAAAAAGGTGGTTTTACCCGAGCCAGAAGGACCTGTGACTGCGACAAATTCGCCTTCGTTCACCTCTAGGTTAAAATCGCGCAGGGCGTGGGTTTCTACTAAATCCGTTTTAAAAACCTTGCTCACATTCTTCATTGATAACATGTTCATTTCCTTTAAATAATCAAATCTATTTTGCGCCTAGACTCTGCGTCTACACCTTAGGCATCGACTCATGTACGACCGTAATCAGCACACCTTTATCAGCCAAAGAATGGCTCAACGACACACTCTAAAAACCACATAAAAGCGCCCAGCATAAGGTTGGCAGTTTCGGTTGAAACCTCACCCACTTGGCGAAACTCATCCAAAGGATTACTCCATTCCAACAAATTGAGTCCGAGGAAAAACCAGCTATTGGCCTCACCGATACTTAGTTCCACCGCAACCACCAGTAATAATAAGGCTAGTACTCCAAACACTTTGGATGACATCAACATGCTGATATCAAATTGTTTATCACGCATATCCGGCTCCTATTCTTATCCATGTCGCAGCAGGTTTCGTCATTCACCTTGATCACTGCGCTGTTAAATTCATCAGATTGGTTGTTTAATAATTTACGAATATCGGTCATCAATGAATTCTGACCTGTTCGGCGTGATTAAAGGGGTCGACACTTGAAATAACCCACTCATCTCCGGCTTTGCCACCATCAAGCACTTCGACTTGGCTCAGGCTAGTACTGCCGAGCTTAACCTCACGACGACTGGCTAAATCGCCCTCGATTTGATAAGCCACATTACCCCCACCGCTGGTCATAAAGGCGCCGCGTTTTACCATAAGAACATTGGGTCTGTGCTCTAATAACACTCGGGCCGAGATACGTTGATTCTGGCGCAGTGTTAGGCTGTCGCTTTGGTCAAATTGCACCCTAGCGGTCACTTCACGGTTACGCACTTCAGGGGAAATCGACGATAACTTGCCCATTAACTTAATACTGCCAAAACTCAACTCGACTTCCATGCCTAAACCCAGATCATCCGCATAGGACTCAGGCACGGCTAACTCAGCCTCATAGGCGCTTAAATCCACGACGGTTAAAATCGGTTGGTTAGCGCTAAGACGGGTTTTCTGCTCGGTAATCCAGTTACCGATAATACCGTTAACAGGTGCAACAATATTCAAGGCATCGACTTGACGTTCTAATTCACGCACCGCGAGAGTTTGACGCTCAACTTCTAGGGCTTTATTTTTAATTTCAAAGGTTAACGTATCTTTCGTTAACGCAACTTCTTGCTCTGCATGCTTAAACTTCAGCTTGGCTTTGTGTAAATCATCTTTGCCCTTTTCATAATCAATCTGGCCAATAAGCTGACTTTGAATCAGCTCCTCTCCGCGTCGACTTTCCCTATCCGCCGCTTCAAGATCGACCGTTGCGATATCTAAGGTTTGATAAGCTTGTAATTGATCGCGTCTTGCATCCAACTTAGCGCGCTCTAATGCACTCTCCATACCCGCTAATAGGGACTTGGCTTGCTCTAGCTGATTAGTGAGTCTTGGACTATCGAGTTTGGCGACCACATCGCCCTTATTAACAGTATCGCCAGGATTGCTGAGCAGGGTCACAGTACCTTCCTCTGTGCTATACAAAATAGGCGCATTGGCCGCCACGATTTTACCTGTGGTCGCCACATCGCGGGTTAACGTTCCAACGAAGAGTTTTGCGGTAGTGATGTCGCTGCGGCTTAAAGATTTGCTCACGCTATCAGTGCCTAAGCTCGCCCAAACTAAGGCGCTGACTAATAAGGCGCAACCGCCAATGATCAGCGGTAACTTAAGACGTTTAGAGGTAGATGGCACAAGTACTGTATCTTGGCCGCTAGTATCTTTAATCATGGCTTTACTCGCTTCCCTGTTGGAATCATCAGTGCCGGAGCGCAATCAACGGACACTATTTGGACATCTATATCACAGAGAAAGCAAAGCCTATGCCAAATCAGTAAAAACATTATTATTCAAAACGTTAAATTAAGTTTGTTGATAGAAGTGTCCGCGGACACTGGGGTTTAAATCGAAAAGTGTCCGCAGCAGATTAATCAAAAGTGTCCGATGCTAAAAACAGTGACATAGTACGGGCCATGCGGCTAAGCGCTTCAATTACATGTCCTAACAGATTTATTGGCCGAAACAGCCGAGTTTCCCTTTACAGTAAAATCCTTGCCACATAAGATCCCGCCACCCTCGCAGCAAAAACGATCAAAAGACCAAACCCTATGACTACAATAACAATCACTCGCCCAGACGACTGGCATATTCACTTAAGAGACGGCGCCCAGCTTAAAGATACAGTACGCGATATCAGCCGCTATATGGGCCGCGCCATCGTGATGCCAAACTTAGTGCCCCCCGCTATCGATACCGAAACCGCACTGGCCTATTACGATCGCATTAAAGCGCAGGTGCCCGCGGGCTCACAATTCGAACCTTTGATGGTGTTGTATTTAACCGACAAAACCAGCCCAGATGAAATCCGCAAGGCTAAAGCTTCGGGTAAAATTGTTGCCGCTAAACTCTACCCAGCGGGCGCGACGACTAACTCAGATTCCGGCGTAACCGATGTTAAAAACATCTATCCCGTACTCCAAACCATGCAAGAAGTCGGCATGCTGTTTTTAGTCCACGGTGAAGTTACAGATTCAGCCATTGATATTTTCGACCGCGAGCGTGTCTTTATTGAAAATATCCTCAGTAAAATTGTCGCCGATTTCCCCGCGCTTAAAATCGTGCTTGAGCATATCACCACCAAAGATGCGGTCGATTTTGTCACTCAAGCCTCAGACAATGTGGCCGCGACTATCACAGCCCACCATTTGCTGTATAACCGCAACCACATGCTGGCTGGCGGTATTCGTCCGCATTTTTACTGCCTGCCGATTTTAAAACGCAACACCCACCAGCAGGCGTTGTTAGGTGCAGCGGCAAGCGGCAGCAAGAAGTTTTTCCTCGGTACAGATTCAGCGCCACACGCCAAGGATAAGAAAGAAGCGGCCTGTGGCTGCGCGGGCTCCTACACTGCTCATGCCGCCATTGAGCTGTATGCCGAAGCATTTGAGTCGGTCAATGCGCTGGATAAACTCGAAGCGTTCGCAAGCTTTAACGGCCCTGACTTTTACCATCTACCACGCAATACCGATACCATCACGCTGGTCAAAAAGTCATGGGATGTTCCTGCAACTTACCCGCTTGGCGATACTAACGTCGTGCCTATTCGTGCTGGAGAAGCCATTGATTGGCAAGTTGAGTAAGCCTTAAGTCTTTAACATCAAGTCGCCTACGGGCGACTTTTTTATCAGATTTTGATTTTTAATCCACAATCGGTCAGTATCCTGCGCTTAGAATACGGCCCTTACTTATCACCTTTTAAGAGAAAATCAGTATGCCCACAAGGATGTTATTCTCCGTTTTATCTTCAAGCCTGTTGCTGACCGCCACGATCTCTTTACCGACCTTTGCGGCCAATGAACTCACAGGGATCTGGCAGGGACAGTTAGGTAAAAGCAAGGTCAGAATTTGTTTTAATCAATATGGAACAGGCAGTTATTACTATCAACGCTACTTAACGCCGATAAGACTCGAGCAGCAAGATGAACTGTGGAAAGAAGAAAGCAATACCGGAAATTGGCAGTTTGATAGTGTCACGTCACAAAAACTGAGCGGCCATTGGTTTAAAGATACCGCGAGTAAATCGTTACCAGTGCAACTTGAGCGAGAAATCAGCCCAGATAAGGTCGAGGATTGTAGTGCCGATGCTTACAATCTACCGCTAGAAACCACGCCAAAACTCAGCCGAGGTAAATGGCAAAGCTACGAAAATATTGAGTATCGCCCGCTGACGTTTGGCACAGATGTAGGTATCGAATTTAAAGGCCCACAAACGGGTATATTGGCAATTAATCAATGGCTTGAACATAAGCTCACCGATGAAGTCCAACTAGCACAAACCTTTGACACTCGCCGCAGAATGCTGGCACAAATGGGCAGTTTTGTAACTGACGAAACCTTTGCCGAACCGATTTTTATTAATCAGCATTGGCTCAGTGTGCGCCTATATCGCTGGGCTGCAGGTTATGGCGCCAATGGTATCAGCCAAGAATTTGTGAGTTTCTCCCTTACCGACGGCAAACCTTTCCACCCGTGGCAGTGGTTTCTCGCCGATACGCAACCACGAAGTATGCTCGTGGGTATGAGTCATCCTTTACCCCCAGCATTAAGAGACAAATTGTTTACTGGCAAAGCACCGGACGCAGAATGCCCCACATCAGACGGCTCGGGATATTACCAGCTCACCCTTGAGCCAAAGGGGATCAAATTCTGGGAAACGCCCCGCGGCGATGGCTGTGAAAATGAGTTTATCCTCAGCCCGCAAGAAGCCATGCCCTATGCCACCCAATGGGGAAAAATACAGCTTAAGCTATTGGAATAGTGTACTTAACTGAGAAAATATTAGAGGGAAAGAAAGCAGTCATGGCGATGATAATGAGCGCGATGAGAGTAGCGCGACGACAAGCGCTCTTTCCCTCCCGACACAGCAATCCATTTCGAGCTAATTCATTTCAGTAAGGAATCATCTTTGAGCAATTTAACCGCAAAAATAGCGACACCCGAGGCCTTAGTGCAAGCTCAGCTTGAAGCATAATATTTGAGCAAGGAGTGCCTACTACCTTGAAAAACACCGATGGTAAGTGTGAGAGCATTGAGAATTATAGATAAAAAGGAGTTATCGATGAAGGAAATAGATTTTAATCAATTGCAAAATATAAATGGGATCTATTATGAAATAGATACACAAATACCTTTTACTGGGAAAAGTAAAAGGTATTATGAAAGTGATGATTGTGACGGATATAGGGAAATAACTTATAGAAATGGTCTAGAAGACGGTCCTTTTAAAACATATGATGAAGATGGTTTGCTATTGTTCGAAGGATCTTATAAAAATGGGTTGGAAGAAGGCCCTTACAAAAAATATTATGAAAATGGCGGAGTGGAGAAGGAAGGAAGTTATAGAAATGGATTAGAAGAAGGCCCTTACAAGATATTTTATAAAAATGGCGCTGTAAGGCTTGTAGGGAATTATAATAATGGATTAGAAGATGGTCCTTATAATAGATATTATGAAAGTGGGAGGATATTGAGAAAAGGAACTAAGAAAAATGGACTTCCAGAAGGAATTTGTGAATCATATTATGAAAATGGTCAATTGTGGGGAGTGGTTTTCTGTAAGGATGGTAAGCAGGAAGGCCTTTCTAGATATTATTATGAAAGTGGTCAGTTGTGGTGGGAGATGACGTATAAAAGTGGTTTGGAAAATGGCCACTCTATACATTATTATGAAAATGGAAAGGTCAATTGTGATGCAACTATTGAAAATAATCTAAAAGAAGGTCCATATAAGCGATATTATGAAAGTGGTCAATTGATGGAGGAAGGGACTTATAAAAATGACTTATTAGAAGGAGTCCTTAAAAGCTATTGTGACGATGGGCAATTAGCATCTGAAGAGATTTATAAAGATGGTCAATTAATCATGGTAAAAAAAATAAAATTTAAATCTGCAATTCACTGAACCAGACTTATCTCGTCTGGTTCCCAGGGTAATCGCGTGAATGTTCATATTTTGTCCGCCTTGGCAAGCCCAGCCATTAATATCTTTTCAAGAAATGCGGTTTTCATCCAAGCTCGATTTCTTTTGGTCACTAAACTCGACTTGCTCGGCTAGGCATTGAGCATATAAGCGAAAGTCAGGACTCCCATAACTCTTTTTCTGCTTTATTATCAATATTATCAAGACATCCATTGTTCATAGCCTGTACCTTAAGCATCTAAATGTGCCCATATCACCTCTAAGCTATTGTCGTGCTTTGTTTTTGACTGCTTGCTGCGGGTAATAAATTCTATTGCCCAACTCAGATCGGCCTTGAACTACGTATTACCACGCATGGCAGTAAAAAAAAGCGGACAGCCATGAATTTTTTAAGAATCAACCATCTGACATACACAGGGATTAACCCAAATTAAGCACCATCATGGAAGTGACCATCCGTGGCATGGGCGCTTATTCACATCCATGTGATCGCGACATTATTATGTCCTAATACAGCAGATTCCATGCTCGAGCATCAAGGGACGGACTTGCTGCGTGTCACTGGAATGATAGTGCTGAATGGATATGCGGAATTAAAGCTCCAGCAATATTTACAAACACACGAAGGATTAAGTTGGCATCCCAACTAAACTGCTGACAAAACTGAGTATTCATGATCTCACCCTGCGGTAAATTGCATTAACTCACCAAAAGATTTTTTGTTTACGAAAAAGTCTTAACCAAACATATCCTCATTGATCAAAATAGGCTGAAAGAGCAAAATGCGCCTCTTGAAGCCGTATGCCAATTCGACTAACACTCCTGTGTCTATGGCAAAATTAAATGTGTTGATTATGTGAAGGTAGGTGCAATGGATAGCTCAATATTAGTTTTTGATTCAGGTTCAGGTGGACTAACTGTCGCGGCCGAAATAAAAAAGAGAATCCCCAACATACGGCTGAGTTACGTCTCTGACGCTGGCTTTTTCCCGTACGGAAAAAAGCCGCACGATATACTAAAAAAGCGAATTTTAGACGTTATATCCAAAGCAAGCTCACTGACTCAACCCGATATCATCGTTATCGCCTGCAATACAGCGAGTACCATTGCGCTAGACTTACTTCGTACTGAACTCAATATACCTATTGTCGGCGTTGTCCCTGCGATAAAACCTGCCGCTTCGTTATCAAAATCAAAGGTAGTGATGGTACTTGGCACTCACACCACGGTGAACTCAGCTTATGTGAAGATGCTGATCACGAATTTCGCCACAGAATGTAAGGTTTTAGTAGAAGACTCTGAAGTGCTGGTTCTCGCCTCAGAGCAAAAACTTCTCGGCAATGGGTTTGATCCCGACATTGTAACTCAGGAAATTCAGCGTATTTTTAGCAAACCCGATGCGTTTAATACCGATGTATTAGTGCTGGCTTGTACTCACTTTCCACTTATCAATGCAGAAATCAAAAATGCCCTTCCCCACCACGTTACCGTCATTGATTCTGGATTAGCCATTGCTAATCGAACGCACTCATTGTTGAAAATCGAACACCAAGCGTGTAGCCCGATACTCGATCCAGAAATAACGTTTTACACCACTGGGAATGTAGATTCAGAACAAGCGAAACAAAGCAAAATTGAAGCACTGCTTCAGTGCTCAATTAAATTTAAGCCGCTGTTATTGTAATATTTTTAGCTCATTTTCTTTTAAAAACCGTTTTCAAAGAAATCTAAATGATTACCCTAAAAAACACCACGAAACAAATGCTATATACCATCGCTGATTGTTAAATGTTGGGTCTTAACAGGCCGCTATTGCGGCCTTTTTTGTATCAGCTACTTCCTGAAGTGCTTGTCTTCGCATAAAATTCGGCCCGTTTACTGGTGCGCATGAAGCGCAAGTTATCGGTATAAAAGGTGTAGTTAAATGGAACTTTCGATTCGCAGTTTATTCACTGCAGCGGGCATGGTGTTGTTATCCTCTTTAACGGTTATTCCTGCGGCAAGCGCTGCGGGCAAAGCCGTCCATCCCACTGTCGATTTACCGAATGGCCAATGGCTTAATTTTCACCAAAAAGACAATCAAGTGTGGAGCGAAATGTCCGACGGCGATGCGCCCGGCGTACATCTTGATGATTATGGTGCGGCTGAAATTGTGGCCGTTTTTTACTATGACTTTGATAAGGGTGGCGACAAAGAAGTCGTGGTCATGCTTAAAGATGCTGATGGCCAGCATTTACGGGGTTATGGTTTTGAGGATTCAAAACTCACTAAGCTGCCACGCCTTCAAGTTGTGCTGGATGAAGTCGCCCCGACGTTATCATCATTTACCGTCAGCGACACCCGCAAAGTGTTAAACCAAATTCCGCCGCAGCAATATCGCATGACCTATGATGTTGAGGCGATTGAAGATCCTGCCATTAAAGCGATTATCGATGGATCAACCAAGCTCAAACCAACCTTAATCGGCTATCGCAATGCTAAAGGTTTACCCGCCGATGTGAAAACCGCGGACGAATATAAATTACGTTATCCCCTCACCCGCAAAGATAAAGATGCCCAAGGCCGCGAGCATCAATACAGTTTAGTGACCCACTTTTATCGCAATGATTATCGCGAACAACAGGGCAGTTTTGTGTTGGTGAGCGTTGTCTTTGAAGCCGATGATGTGGACTGGCTAAACAGCGGTGAGGGTGAGATCCCAAAAACGGGCCCAGCTTATGATTATATGAATCTCGGTGGATCTTGGGCTGGACTTGCGCTTGAAAGTCATTATGCCCAAGGTGTGCTCGATGGCCCCTATATCGCCTACGATAACCGTAATGCCAATATCATGTTGAATGGTCAGTACAAACAAGGCAAAAAAGTCGGTAAATGGATGGAGGCTGACGGCCAAGCAAGCTATTGGGAAGGTGAATATCTTGACGGTAAAAAGCAAGGTAAATGGATTGCACAGTCCATGTTCGATGAGGCAGATAACTACGGTTTTGCCCATTACAATCAAGGAGTACTCGATGGCCCCTATGAAATCTATGAGCCCGAATATGGCGCAGACACAGGTGATAAGCGATTGTCTGAAAAAGGCATTTATCGCAATGGTGTCAAAGACGGTGAATGGCTTGAGAGCAATGGCAATAAAGGTCACTATCAAAACGGCATTAAACATGGCCCTTGGGTAGATAAAGTCTCGCTTGGCGAATACCGCAACTATGTGGGTAACGGGGCTTACCTTGATGGCAAGCGCACTGGCCCTTGGGTATTTAAAACTGACAAGAAATCACGGATCGAAGTGACTTATCTCAATGGATTACGCGAAGGTGGAGAAAAACTAATCAGCGATGAAAATGTGCTCTTTGCCAATAAGCATTATAAGCAGGGCCTGCTCGATGGTCAGAGTATTTGGTACTCAGCACAGGATGTTGCCAGTGGCATTAGGCACTATCGCAAAGGTGAGTACCATGGCATGCAGGCGATTTTTGATCCTAACCACAATCATAGGCTTATGGAGTTAAGTCATTATGAATATGACGAAACCTTGCCCGTCAAGCCCTCTCAGGACGAGTGCATAATGCGAGAAAATCCCTATAGCAATGACTGTAAGGACATACTGAATCCCCCCTTTAGAAATACGCCGTCAATTAAGCATGGGGAACAATATTATTATGATAGTAAAGGAAAATTATACAAATTTTCTGACTACCATCATGGCAACCTCATCAAAGAATATGAATTCGATGAAGAGGGACATGTCCAAAAGCTGCAAAATAATGAACAGGGGCAAAACAGTCAAATCAGCATCCGCTACAAGAAGGATGGCGGTTATTCACTGTCCAATTACAGCGACAATGAGCAACGTGGCTGGACATATGAAATCGATAACAAGGATCGATTACTGTCCCTGAAGTATTACCACGATGGTGAGAAAAAGGGGTTTATCATCCGCTATAACACAGATGGCAGTTATGCGATTACAGAAAGGTAAACATTAATATCGAACATCAGGCACTGCTTATCCTTTTATCCTAATGGTTAACTCAAGGCCTTGAAGACAATTACCAGCAAAAAGGCAAAGTTTAAAATTGGGATATAGGGTAATGCGGATGCCCTTGATTAAATTGACCTATACCAGCCTAATTAAAGTGCGCTTTATTCAGGCTAAGTAAAAATGGTTATTTTACCAATCACTTAGTTTGTTCTTGTTAATAGATGTAATGGTGCGTCATCACTTAAATAAATATCATCCACCAGATATAGCTTATTAGTACGGATCATCTGACGAATCGCCTCAACATAGGCGTGCCCACGCTCCGAATATCGGTCTAACGTCCCTGCAAGTGCAGAGCCTGTCACAGCTTGATTAGATTGTCTTGATTGGGCACGAAAATCTCGCATCTTCTGATAAGCATTATGGGTATTCAAATTCAACAAATACCCTTCCACCGAAGCAAATGGTGTATCGAATCGTGCTAAACCATAATTGCCTAAACCTTGGCGCTTCTGCCTAGGTTCCATACCATTACCCTTGAAATCCCACTGCCCAAATAATGCATTACCTTCACGGGCAAATCGCGATGTGCCCCAACCGCTTTCTTTTGCCGCTTGAGCTAACACTAACGATGGCGGCAGGATATCCACCCTTTCAAGTAGCATTTGTCTTTGGGCTTCTAACAGCGGTTTATCTTCACTGCTTATTACTTTGTACTTTACCCCTAAGGCTAATAACGCAATATCATCGAGGGGGGCAGACATAATGACCTGTCTTTCTTGCAAAATTTTCTCATTCGCCAATAAGACTAAAGGGGCAATCATTCTAAGAAACACCATTTTCTTTTGCTTCACCGGGAGTTGGCTTGACACTGAACTCCAGCCCTCTCCCACGGCATCAAAGGTCAATCTAGGGACCGATTTATTACCATCACGAAAGCTTTCTGGCGTGTAATCAAGCGAGTCAAACAAGCCCATGAGTTCATCGAGAGAACTGATATTCAGGCTCAGTTGTTTAATCTCTGGATTATCTAAGGATGACTGCTCAAGTATTTTGGGGGATGAGAAATGTTCAGCAACCGTTGAATTTGCAACAGCACCTTGATTCGCTTGCACCAGGGAAGTCGTCATCAGTTTTGGCAAGCTCTGCATATGATGCTGAGCACTCTGACTGGCAACTAAAGGATTGGAAGCCATCTGTGACTGAAAACCAAGAGCATCAACTGGCAGCCTATTTGAAATCAGCTTAGTCGCTAGCGTTTCTTGCACATACACCGAAGAGCATAAAACAGACAAAGCAATGAGTGCGAGCATAGCAACGGGAAGCTTAAACTTTATAAACATGGTATCTCTTTAACTGAGGTAAAACGGTAGCAATGGGATTAGCCAATACATCGGGGGCGTAAGGTAACAGTAAAAACCTGACTGTTTGCTTAATAGATATACAAAATGACCTATTACGATCATTTTTTAAGGAGAATAGGACGAGCGCCTTCTTGGCCGCCTCTTGATCCAATGTCAGCAATTAAATCCAACACCTTGATTTATTTAAACTCAATATGAAAATAGCGAGCGTTCACTCGCCAATAGAGATTGGCGAAATAAAATCAACTTATTCCAGTGCCAGCAAAACGAGGTAATGCCTCTTCAAGATAGGCGACGCAGGTGCGAAGTTTGGCAGACGTTTCTAATCGTGAGGCATAAATTACATGAATTTCAGCGGATTGATGATACTCGGGGAGTACTCTGACTAATCTGCCACTTAAGAAATCTTGCTGTAAATCCCAGATGGAGCGCAACATAATACCGTGGCCTTTAAGGCACCACTGCTTAGCGACTGTGCCATTATTGGTCATCAAGGAAGCCGCTAAATCAACCGAGGCTATGCCAGCCGCACTTTCCAATCGCCACACTCTATGGTTTTGATCGCGCTCGCGGATCCCTATGCACTTATGCTCGGCTAATGCCGCGAGATTGTTTGGCATGCCATGCGTGTCGATATAGGTCGGCGATGCCGCCAATACCCGATAATTACTCGCAAGACGCTTAGCAATCATTTGCGGTGGCAATTCGCCACCGACACGGACCTCTAGATCAAAACCTTCAGAGACCAGATCGACCGGGCGGTCGAGCAACTCTAAATCAACTTCTAATTCGGGATAGTGGAACACAAGGTCTGAAATAATCGGCGCAATACAGTGGCTGCCAAATCCTGTGCTAGTTGCGATACGTAATCGCCCCCGTGGCACTTGCTGCTCTAAGCTAATTTCAAGGCTCATTTGCTCCATGGTATCGAGCAAACGTTCGGACCATTCCAAGGCAATCTTGCCCTCTAAGGTCAGGCTGACACTTCTGGCAGAGCGCAGAAACAAGCGCACTCCGAGCGCTTTTTCTAATAGACCAATGCGTTTACTCACATACGCTGGAGAAAAAGATAATTGCTCCGCAGCGGCTGTAAATCCCCCGCTTGTTGCGGCGAGAACAAAGACCCGTAAATCTTCAAGTGGCGGCAGTTGACTCACGATTCGTAATCCTTAACAAAACATTTAGCCTATTCATACACGATACGAATATGGAATAACATACAAAAAATGCAGAATCCCCTATTGGAGTCGAAGATGTCTAAGGTAAAAATCGCCGTAATTGCCGGAGATGGCATAGGTACAGAAGTGATCCCCGAAGGGATACGCACACTCGAAGCCACAGGAAAAATCTTAGGTGTGACGTTTGAGTGGACCTATTTCGACTGGTCCTGTGAAACCTACCATAAAACCGGTCGCATGATGCCAGAGGATGGACTTGAGCAACTAAAATCCTTTGATGCCATCTACTTAGGCGCTGTTGGATTTCCAGGAGTTCCCGACCATATTTCACTCTGGGGATTGCTACTACCGATCCGCAGAGCCTTTGAGCAATACGTGAACCTTAGGCCTATTCGGTTATTTGAAGGCGTGCCCTGCCCACTCGCGGGTAAAAAGCCCGGCGATATCGATTTTTATGTAGTACGTGAAAACGTGGAAGGCGAATATTCCGCCGTCGGCGGCATTCAATATGAAGGCACTGAACATGAGATTGTCTCCCAGCAGAGCATTTTTACCCGTCGTGGCACAGATCGCATCTTAAAATATGCCTTCGATTTAGCCCAAAGCCGCAAAGCAAAGCACTTAACCTCGGCGACCAAATCCAATGGCATATTTCACTCTATGCCCTATTGGGATAGTCGCGTCGTGGAAATGGCAAAACAGTATCCCAATGTTAAGGTCGACCAATATCATATCGATATTCTGACGGCAAATTTCGTGCTGAAACCCGAGCATTTTGACGTGGTTGTTGGCTCAAATTTGTTTGGCGATATCCTGTCTGATCTTGGCCCTGCGTGCACTGGCACTATCGCCATTGCCCCTTCGGCGAACATCAATCCAAGTAAGGAATTTCCGTCAATGTTTGAGCCGGTACATGGTTCGGCGCCGGATATTGCAGGCCAAGGTATTGCCAATCCTTTAGGCACAATTTGGGCTGGCGCTATGATGATGCAACATTTAGGTTATAGCGCAATGCACGACCTGATACTCAGCGCGATAGAAAACGTATTGAAAGATAAGCAGTCTTTAACCCGCGATATGGGCGGAACGGCGAATACTCGGGAGCTGACCGATGCAGTGATCGCTGCGATTAGTCGCAATTAAAACGTGCATTAAAACCTAATGCTAAAAGCCCTTTAGCATTAGGATTGAAAGGATTTTAGACTATCAAGCCGCTGATAATAAACGCATCAATAAGCTAACCAGTTAATGCGTTAATTAAAGGCCCTTCCTTACAGTGGCATTCTGTACTCAATGACTCCCGGTTTTTCACCAATCCAGTTATAGAGTTTTTGCGCGGTTAAATTTGTTTCCTGTGTATGCCAATACAGGCGCGCACAGTTGTGTTCAATGGCCGCTTGCTTTACAAACTCAATCAATTGTTTTCCAACATGTTGACCCCTTGCCGTTGGGGCAACAAACAAGTCTTCAAGATAACAATAATCCGTTTCGGCCCAAGTAGAACGATGAAAAACATAGTGCACAAAACCGAGTAAGTTTTGGCCCTCTCTTGCAACTGCGCAATAAATGGGTTCTTGGTCATCGAAGAATCGGCGCCACGTGGCTTGGGTGGTCGCTTCTGATAACGCCACTTTGTAAAAAGTCTGATAATCACGCCAATGTGGTAACCAGAGTAAATAGTCCGTTTCTTTAACCATATCAATGATCACTGTTAGTGATTGGCTGGACATTAGCGCACTCCTTGAAATTAAGTAAATGGTCTCAGTTTTACTGAAGCAAGATTCTAGATTCAATTGTGGTACCGCATAAGGTACACTTTTTGTATTTTTTACAGTACCAGTTAGCAAATGAAAAAACCTCAATCCAATTTCCCTCACTTGCAACTCAAAGATGGCATCCTCAAAGATCAGCTTTATCATGCGTTTAGAGAGGCCATTCTTGATGGACGTTTACACCCACGAATGAAGCTCCCATCCAGCAGAGCCTTGTCGGAAACCATGCAGATTTCACGTAACTCAGTACTGCAAGGGTTTGAGCGCCTGATTGATGAAGGCTATCTGCTGACTAAACCGGGATCGGGCACTTATGTATCGGATACCATTCCCGATGAACTGATCGATATTCCAAACCGTGCCAGAGAAAGCGCTCAAGCCTTTGATTCCGATTTAGAAATTAATCCACAGTTAATAGAAATGGCGCGACTGAAAGCGAAGGGGAATACGGACCACAGCCATAGTATGTTTAATATTGGCGTCGGATGCGTCGATCTTTTCCCGCACCAACTTTGGGGGCGGCTGTTAGGCCGAGTTTGGCGGCAATCGCGTAAAACCTTAGGTAAATCAAACTATAGCGCGGGGTATTGGCCACTGCGTGAGGCGATAAGTGACTATGCGCGTTCGACCCGCGGCCTCAATTGCACACCTGAGCAGATCATCATAGTCAATGGAACTCAGCAGGCCATTAACCTCACAGCGCAGGTACTACTCCAACAGGGAGATGAAGTCTGGCTTGATGAACCTGGATATGACGGGGCTTTAGGCGCTTTTCTCTCGCAAAATATGCAAGTTCGTCCTGTGAGTGTTGATGATGAGGGCACAAATATTGCCGATGCGATACAGCGGTATCCTGCAGTGAAACTGGCTTTTACCGCGCCCTCACACCAATTTCCCCTCGGCGGTATGCTAAGTCTGCCACGACGATTGGCCTTACTCGATTGGGCCGCTGAGCAAAGTAAATGGATTTTAGAAGATGACTATAATAGCGAGTTTCGTTATAGCGCCCGTCCGATACAGGCATTACAGGGGCTCGATAAACATCAAAGGGTGATCTACGCTGGCACCTTTTCCAAGATGCTGCTGCCCGAATTGCGACTCGGCTTTTTGGTGGTGCCCCCTAAACTGATACAGGCTTTCCAGTTGGCAAAATATTATGCCGATACGCACACGGCTCACCTAGAGCAAGCAACATTAGCGTTGTTTATCGCCGAAGGACATTACGCGCGGCATGTTCGCCGAGTGAGAAAAGCCTGCTTAGCACGCCAAACGGCGTTAATCGCGGCAATTGAGCAGTATCTGCCCGACAAATTGTCCGTTCAAACCTCTGACTCAGGTATTCACCTCGTGTGTTGGCTGAAGGGCGACTTGACCGAAGAGGAAGTGCTCAACAAATGCCGCCAAATACGTTTGGGGGCACAGCCTTTGTCTCGATATTGCCAAGCGCCCTATCCAAGGCAAGCTATCTTACTGGGCTATGCCGCTCATACACCTGATGATCTGCGGGAAAGTATCAAAAAACTGGCGCAGATCCTTTAATATCCAAGCTTAAAAAGCCTGAAAGAAAATCCCGAAAGCACTGAAGATGGCAACAAACCATGTGAGGGATCTTAAGGTGCCTTTGTTGGCAAGATAGAGGATGTGATACACAAAGCGGGCGCCGACATGGACGATGGCGAGCCACTCAGTGGTGGGATTCACTTTGCCGGTAGCAATCACCACTAATACGGCTAGGCCAAACACCAGCAATGATTCAAAGGCATTTTGATGTCCCGCTAAAGCGCGAGCGCCAAAACCGGTTAGCTGTGCTTGCTGAGCACGGGGATGATTATTATCGTAACCACCCGCCTTTGCCATCGCCCAAGCCACGGGACCTTTCGCAAGATATGGCAATAACATGGCGACAAATAAGCAAATAAGTAAGGTATTCATGGGGTAATCTTCCTTTGATTGTTGTTTTAAGTTCTACTGTTTGAGTTCTACAGCTATAAGTGCCTAAGTTACAAGTGTATTGGTTAGCGGCGTTATTTCACCATATACATGCCTTCACTTGCGGGACGACTAAATTTAAAGCCAAACTTTTCATAGAGTTCAGGCACATCCGCCATCAGGGTAATATACGCGCCCTCAAAAGCCTCACGATCTAGATAAGCCATGATGTGCTGCATAATAAGCCGCCCTAATCCCTTACCTTGATGCTCAGGATCCACTGCGATATCGACAATTTCGAAGTTGAGCGCGCCGTCACCAACCACACGCCCCATGCCCACAGTCTGCTCGGCGAGCTTTATTTGCACGCCATATAAACTCCTTGGCAAGGCCTTGATGGCACCCTCCAATGGTCTAGGGCTTAAGCCAGAAATCTGTCGTAGGCGAACAAAATCATTGGCAGAAACAACACCTTCAAGCACTTGGTACATGATATTTCCTATTGTTTTATTCAGTCACTTGCTTTCAGTCACTTGGCTTTCAACTATTTAGCTTTCAATCACCTCAAGCTCAAAGCCTTCATCCAGAGTCGGCGGCTGAAAATAACGGCTCACATGCCAGAACATAGCCTCAGTATCGAACATGGCGCGCTCAGGGTGGCTTTGTCTGCGTTTATCGAGTTGACTCAAACAAAGCGCATCGCTGTGATTAAGATAAATAAGTTTATGGGCGGCGCAATCAGTAAAAATGCTTCGAAACCACAGGCGCTGATTGATAGTATTCGCGGGAAAGTCCATGACCACAGAAACACCCGAACAGAGCAGTTCCTGCACATGCTTTTTAAGCAAAGGCTTAAGGCGAGCGGAATAGCTCAAGTAAGTATCAAAATCTTTAATTTCATCAGGATATAGCGCCGCCAGCCATGCGTCTTCCGAGATTAAAATACAGTTTTCGGCCTCAGAAAGTTGTCGCGATAAGGTTGATTTACCTGCGCCCATTTTGCCACAAAAGAATATTAACGTACCTTTACTGACCAATTGTCCTAACGCATTCTGCTGTGTCATCTTCACTCCTTGATTACTGGTCTTTTATCTCAGCCGACGATTTCACTCGCTATGACACCAATGAACGACTGTACAGAGCATCACATAAAGCATGAACACCGAGCAAGACTTGGGACGAGTTTAAGGTAATAAAATCCCATTACATTAATGACTATCCTGTGTTTAGACAGCAGACGTTTACCGCTATTTACGCATTCCACCGTTAGCTTTTTTTGAGATATTACATCTCTTCGCCCGCTGAGATCACCTCGCCCTCTCAGCCCTATCCTTGCCTTAAATCAGGGAGAAACCAAAGCATTTAACTCGAAGAATAAAACAATAAACCACATTATTAATCTAACAATTAAGCACTAAAGTAGTAATTTACGCTTAGCAATAAAAACATTACCACCATTCATGCTATGACATTAATTTAGGCGTATGCTAGGGTAAGAATGAAAGGATAACCGTCATAAGTGCAAAGGAGGCTCTATGAGCACTGTCGTTCCACGTACCGTCACTTCCCCTAAAAAATTCATTATCGGCAAGGGCCTATTAGCTCAAATGCATGATTATGTTAAGGACTTTGGTGACAATGCTTTTATCATCTGCGATGAATTTATCCTCAGCCGCGTGAAGAATGAAGCGGTCGCAGGGCTAGATCAAAATGGGATCAGCAGCCACCTCGAAAAATTCAACTATGAGTGCAGCGAAGCCGAGATAAAGCGCTTAGGCGCGCTGGCAGAACAGCATCATACCAACGTTATTGTTGGAGTTGGTGGTGGAAAAACCTTAGATGCCGCCAAAGCCGTCGCCTTCTATCAAAAACGGCCAGTCATCTTGTACCCCACAATTGCTTCAACCGATGCGCCTTGTACTGCACTTGCAGTGATCTACTCCGAAACAGGTGAGTTTGAACGCTATCTGTTTCTGCCACAGAACCCAGATGCTGTCGTTGCCGACACTGCCATTATCGCCGCGGCTCCGGCCCGATTTTTTGCGGCAGGCATAGGCGATGCACTGGCAACCTATTTTGAAGCTCGTGCCTGCTATCAATCGGATGGCGTCAACCTAGTCCTGAAAAAGCCTTCCCGCACAGGGCTAGGATTGGCCCAACTTTGCTATCAGTTACTGACTGAAAATGTTGAAGCTGCTATGGACGCCGTTAAAAACAAAATAGTCACACCTGCGCTAGAGCAAACCATTGAAGCCACCATCTATCTCAGTGGTGTTGGTGCAGAAGCGGGCGGGTTAGCCGCCGCCCATGCCGTAAACAATGGTATGTCAGCGGTGGCTGAGTTACATAAAGCTCAGCACGGCGAGAAAGTCGTCTTTGGACTGCTAACTCAGCTCGTGCTCGAAAATGCCCCAAAAACCGAAATCGATAACGTTATCCGCATCATCAAAACAGCGGGACTGCCGCTCACACTCGCAGATTTAGGGCTGAAAACCTTTATCGAGACCGAATGGCGCAAAGTGGCTGAGATAGCCTGTGCTGAGGACGATACTATGGGCAATATGCCGATGAAATTAACCGCAGATGATGTCTATCAAGCCATGATAGCCGCCAATGCCATGGCTGAACGCTATAAAACAGCTGAAGCTTGTTAACCGTAACAATATGACGTGTACGCCGTATGTGGCAACCATCTATCAATTTGATTTAATTGATTAATACTACTGAGATAGTTCCTACTACCACACGAGTTTACCGTTCATCCTAGGCTTCCTTGCCACATATCAATGGCAAGGAAGTCCACAACAAACAAGACATTTCCACCCTCGATGCCAAAGCTGGCATTTACGCTCTATTTGTTAAACGCTTGGAGGCACATATGGCTTATGCAACAACCAATCCCTTTACGGGAAAGCTCATTAAAGAATTTCCAAATGCAACAGATACCGAAGTCACACAGGCGATAGAATCCGCCCATCAGGCATTTTTAAGCTGGCGAACCACTCCCTTTGCCGACAAGGCCGCAATACTGTCTAAGGCAGCAAAGATCCTCAGAGACAATAAATCCAAATACGCCAATCTACTGACCTTAGAAATGGGCAAAGTCACAGCAGAAGCCGAAGCTGAAGTCGAACTGTCGGCGCAAATTTTCGAATACTACGCCGAACATGCCGAGCGACTGCTGGCACCGCAAAAACTGCCGGTTGCCGATCCCGCTGAAGGTGAAGCGATACTGGTTAACGAACCGCTGGGCGTATTATTGGCTATCGAACCTTGGAACTTTCCCTACTACCAAATTGCGCGCATCTTAGCGCCGCAGCTTGCAGCCGGAAATACCTTACTACTCAAACATGCATCCAACGTGCCCCAGTGCGCTGCGGCCTTTGAAGGCTTAATGCGCGATGCCGGACTGCCCTCAGGTGCATTCCAAAATCTGTATGCCACCCGAGAACAGATAGAACAGATCATCAATTCGCCCAAAGTGCATGGTGTTGCGCTCACGGGATCAGAAGATGCGGGATCGATCATTGCCGCACTGGCGGGTAAGGCACTGAAAAAATCCACCCTAGAACTGGGTGGCGCAGATGCCTTTATCGTACTTGAAGATGCCGATCTGCCTAAAACCATCGACTGGGCTGTGTTTGGCCGTCACTGGAACGCAGGACAGGTCTGTACATCATCTAAGCGGATGATCTTAGTTGAAGCCATTTACGATGAATTTATGAAGGGTTATATCAAGGGGATCGAAGCGCTAAAAGCGGGCGATCCTATGGACTCGGCCACTACGCTGGCACCGCTGTCTTCCCAAGGTGCAGCCGATGAGTTGAAGCAGAAGATCCGTGATGCCGTAAAACACGGCGCAACCGCGACCGAAGTGGGGCCAAAAGTGCCGCAGCAAGGCGCCTTTGTGCAGCCAACAATACTGACAAACCTGACGCCAGATAACCCAGCCTACTATTGGGAATTCTTTGGCCCAGTGTCCAGCATCCACAGAGTGAAGGATGAGCAAGCAGCGATTGCCATCGCCAATGACTCGCCTTTTGGATTGGGTGGCTCAGTGTTTACCGCCGACACCCAACGCGGGCTGGCGGTCGCTAAGCAGGTTTCCACAGGCATGATGTTTGTCAATCATCCAACTATGGTCAAGGCCGACTTACCCTTTGGTGGCGTGCGCCGCTCAGGTTATGGCCGCGAGTTGATTGATTTAGGATTGAAAGAGTTTGTAAACCACAAGCTGATTAATGTGGTCGACATCAACGCGCCTTTCTAAACGCTTAGAAAATAGCAACATCTGACTAAACGCCTGACGGAATAATCTGTCAGGCGTTTTATTAACGTGCTTTATCCAAGGCATCACATAAGGCTTGAACACCAAGCAAAGCTCTGGGCGTCGCGCGGTGTAATAAATCGGCATTGAGTTGATAAATATGCTGTTTCTTCACGGCAGGAATTTCTGGCCATTGGCGCCAATCAATCCCTTTCACATTACCTTCTTCCTCGCTTTGCAAAATCACCTCGGGCAAGGTCAGCAAGACGTTTTCTAAACTGACTTGCGGATAATCACTGGCGGCATCGTAAAACACATTTTGTCCATGGCACACACTGATGATCTGTTGGATCCAACTGTTTTTAGAGACAGTCATCAAGGGGGTCGACCAGAGTTGATAAAATACCTTAGGTTCTGATTTTTTAGCATTTTCAACCCGCAATCGGATAAGCTCAGCGCGATAAGCGGCCGCAGCCTTGCTTGCTTCTTCAACATGCCCCGTAAGTTGGCCTAACTCTTCAAGCTCCTTGGCGACGCCTTCTAAGGTTTTAGGATCGCTACCATAAAGGTTAAATCCTAACGTCCTAAGCTGGTTGATATCTTCGGCTTTATTACCCGAATCCCACACCACAATCAGATCGGGATTAAGCTCCATCACCCGCTCCATTTGAATGCCATAGTAACCGCCAATACGCGGGATATTTTTTGCCGCCTCGGGATAATCCGCATAATCGGTTGCGGCCACAATCGTATCGCCCGCACCTATGGCGTAAAGCATTTCCACTGCGTGGGGCGAGAACGCAATGATGCGTTTAGCGGGCTGCGCCAATACGCTATGGGGAAAAAACAGACTGAGCCCAAAAACGAGTCCAGCTAAGTGTCGCTTAATCATGATATGCCTTAGTATTTATCCCCAAACCGCCTGAAGATGCAGGCGTAGTCTCTTCAGGTCACTTGGGGTTATAGAGTTAAACTAGCGGCTCTGGCCAGCCATAGTGTTCGATATAAGTTTGTAGATTCTTGGGGCGATACTGAAGATCTTGATCCCAGCGGGTCTTCACCGAATGATGCAAAAGTACTGGGACTTGCTCAGGGTCGAGTGGTCGCCAATATTCCTGTTTTATCCGATAAAAACTGCGTCTCGAGTCATGTAAGGTCGCGAGCGGATTTGGATGCACACTCGCGGCTAAGTGTGGCTCTAGACTTAAATTAAATTTCTGCGCCTCGGATATCATCCACAACAGTGCAATATCCGACAACAATGAACCGTCTTTATCGGGTTTATAACTGCCGCCAATATTGCTATGGGCACCCGCAAACCACACTTGCTGCATGTCCATATTGTCGCGTAGTTGCCAAATGGTCGGCTCAAAATCACTACGGTGTTCATCTATGGCTAAGGCATGACGGGCAACGCACACATTGCGGCCAATTTTAGTGTCGTAAAACTCGTCTTTATCTTCGAACAAGCCTAAAAACGAGATAGGGATCCCCATAGCACCCACGGTATCCCACACGCCAACAAACTTGATTTCCCGAGATTCATGACTGTATCTCGCTCTAAATTCGAGGGATTTTTCACCATCAGGCGCAAAGGGTGCACTGCTTTTTTTATAGTGGTCGAAAGCTTGTTGAATCAACGCCGCATCGGGACGTTTAAGTATGCCGCAGTTATTAATCAAGCCACACAGGCAACGCACAGTGTAAGCACCGCGGCTAAAGCCAAAGAGATAAATCTCATCGCCAGGGGAATAGTTTTGCACTATATAGCGATACCCATCCATGATGTTTTTATGTAAACCGCGCCCTGTCGCACCGCCGATGGTTTGATCGTAATAGGAACCCACGCCCCAATCATAAAATACCTGCTGGGGTTTACCATCAGCCGCTATCGGGCTGATAGCCCGTGCGAGGCGCAGCACATTGGTGGGGAAATCGACCTTAAGATCTTTCTCCGGCCGATTCCAAGTCCCATCGGCACAAATCACGATACGTTTATTCATAGGATCATCCTTGAGAACGCTTTGAACACTGAACGGCTAGAAGCTAACCCATAGTCACTAATAGGCAGTTACTAATCCTCAAACTTAGCGCATTTTATGCCTGTGCTAAAGCCATTCGCGCGTCTTACTTAACATTGCAACCAACAATGCTGCGTCACTTATGCGCCGACATTTAAGGTTCGATTAGTAATCAAAACCTTGCTGTGCCTTGATACCCGCTTCAAAGGCGTGTTTCAGCGGCTGCACTTCGCTGACCGTATCTGCAAGCTCGATGATGGCACGGTGGCAAGCACGGCCAGTGATAATCACATGCTGCATCGGTGGGCGATTTTTAAGTGCGCTAAGCACGCGTTCCACATCCAGATAGTGATAGCTCACCATATAGGTGAGTTCATCGAGCATCACGCAATCTATGCTCTCATCTTGCAGCAGCTTTTCGGCGGCTTCCCAAGCGAGTACAGCGGCGGCGGTATCTTTTTCTTTATCTTGGGTTTCCCAGGTAAAACCTGTGCCCATTACATGAAACTCAACCCCTGCACCTTCGAGTAAATTACGCTCACCGCACTCCCAAGTGCCTTTGATAAATTGCACTACCGCGGCTTTTTTACCGTGACCGACGGCGCGGGCCACTGTGCCAAAACCTGAGGTCGATTTGCCTTTACCGTTACCAGTTAACACCAGCAGAATCCCCTTCTCCTCTTGGGCGGCGGCAATTTTAGCATCCACACCGGCTTTCACTTTCTGTTGGCGAGCCTTGTGGCGTTCGGCCTTGATTTGCGCTTGTTCGTTGTCGTTCTGTGCTGTCATGGTCTTCTCTTCACTCTGCTGCTAAAAATGTCTGCTTCTAAAACTTATGCTTCTAAAATTGGCTGTAATTTTTGCATGTCTAAATGCTCGGCTAACACATCGGCTAAACGATCGAGTTGCTGCTCACGTATTTGATTGATATCTATCGCCTTAGCATCGTTTAATCCCGCCCAACGTAAAATCAACTGACACGCATCAGGGCTATCAAACAGCCCATGTAAATAAGTGCCAAGGATTTGCCCGTCATCACTTTTCAGGCCATCGGCAAAGCTCACAGATGTGGATTCAGGGATTAACTGCAAGGGCGCATTCGTTTGTTCAAGCCTAGGGATAAGATAGCTTGATTCACCGCAGTGGATTTCATAGCCCTTCACAGCAACCTTTTGCCCAAGTAACGTTAGCTCACCTCTCACTCGCCGTAACTGTTTTTCGGCTTTGAGTTCTGTGCTCAGCGGCAGGTAGCCAAGTCCTTCGGTATCACCCGCACTGTCTTCAATGCCTAGGGGATCGGCAATGCTTTGGCCTAGCATTTGATAGCCGCCACAAACGCCTAGCACTTTTCCGCCGTAACGCAGGTGAGTGGCAATATCTTTATCCCAGCCTTGCTGGCGTAAAAAGGCTAAATCGGCGCACACATTCTTACTACCGGGTAAGATCAATACATCGGCAGCGGGCAAATGAGTTGCGTGACTCGCGGCTTGGGTTTGCAATGACACATAATCAAAATCGATATCGGGATGCAACCGCAGCGGATCAAAATCCGTGTGGTTACTGATCCTTGGGTACACTAATACCCGCACTTTTAAGCGGCTGTTAGCGCCTTTGGTCGGCGAGCTTATCAGCGCATCTTCGGCATCGAGATGTAAATCATGCAGATAAGGCAACACACCTAAAACAGGCTTTTGAGTATAAGTTTCAAGCCAATCGAGCCCTGATTGCAACAGGCTAATATCGCCGCGAAAACGGTTGATCACAAAGCCCTTTACCCGCGCCTGTTCAGACTCAGATAACAAGGCCAAGGTCCCGACCAAATGGGCAAATACGCCGCCCTTATCGATATCGGCAATGATAATCACAGGACAATCCACGGCTTCGGCAAATCCCATGTTGGCAATATCGCCCTCGCGCAGATTGATCTCCGCCGGACTACCCGCGCCTTCCACCACTATGGTTTGATACTGACCGCTTAATCGCTCGAAGGATTCCAGCACAGCGCCAAGCGCGATTGCCTTGTAATCCTTAGATTTAGGCCCAAAAAAGGCCGAGGCTTCGAGTGTTGTCAGGGCTTTGCCATGAACAATAATTTGCGCGCCCGTGTCCGAGCTTGGTTTAAGCAGTATGGGATTAAAATCGGTATGGGGCTCAAGATAACAGGCCACGGCTTGCAACGCCTGTGCGCGGCCAATCTCGCCGCCATCAATAGTGACAGCGCTATTGAGCGCCATATTTTGCGGCTTAAAGGGCGCAACCTTAATCCCCTGACGGGCGAGCAAACGACAAATGCCTGCGACTAAGGTGCTCTTGCCTGCATCGGATGTTGTGCCCTGCACCATCAAGACTGCCGCGCGCCGAGGTGAATTAACCGCAAGCGTATTAATTGCAGGCGTATTAATTGCGGGCGTATTAACTACAGGAGTGTCAGCGGTATCGAGTGCATTAGCACAGTCTGTGTTGTCTGTGTTTGGAGAGGACATAGGTTTAAAAGGCTTATTCTAGTTTGCAGGGATAAGGATAAAGCTCAGTCTCAACATCACTTAACTTATTTAGATTACAGTGGTTTTAGTGCTAAGGGTAAACCCGCGACCACTAAGGTGACATTGTCCGCTAAGGTCGCCACAGCTTGATTTAACCAGCCCGCTTCATCGACAAATCGTCGGCTCAACTCACCTAAGGGCACTATGCCAGAACCGACTTCGTTACTGATCAAAATCACCACTCCCTCAAGCTCGACGAGGGAATCCACAAAAGCGGTTTTCTCGGCCTGCCAACTCGCATGAGCTTTATCTTCAGAGGTTGAAGTAGCAGAGGTTGAAACGGCAAAGTCAGTCGCATTCCACTCAGTCGGCGCGGGTTCATCATCGATGTTAACGTTCGATGCAAGTAATTGATTAGTTAACCAAAGAGTTAAACAGTCTACTAAAATCACTCGCCCAGGTTTTGCTAACTGTTTTAACAGTGCAGTGAGGGCGAGCGACTCTTCAAACAATTGCCATTCGATACCATCGTCCAATCGTCCCGCTTGATGCTTGGCGATACGTGTCGCCATTTCATCATCTAGCGCCTGCGCCGTCGCCACATAGCAAGCATCGAAGCCAAGCGCAGTGTACTGACGCACTAAGGCTTCGCCGTAGCGACTCTTACCGCTACGGGCGCCGCCTAGGACGAGGTGGATCACAGTATGTTACCCACAACGAGCAATACAAAATAACACATGATTTCAGATATTTGCTGCGCCGCGCCTAAGGTATCACCCGTGTAACCGCCAATCTGGCGTCTAAAGATCACTATGATCAAACGGCGCAGTCCTATCATCACCAATAGCAATGACAATGCCGCTAACCCCTTGAGGAATAACAGCACTAATACGCCGCTGGCGATCAGGATAAGCAGCTCATTAATTCCTTGATGTTGCGATAGCGGCTTAGACTTACTGGTCTCGTCATCGCGGACATACTTTTCGCTAAAAATGATACTGGCTGATACCACACGGCTCACAGTATGCGCGACGATAAGTGCTGAACCCGCGACTACAGGATCGTACAGGGCCAACTCGACTAACAACTGCCATTTCAGCAGCAAAGCCAACATCAGTGCCAGTGCGCCATAACTGCCAAGGCGCGAGTCTTTCATGATCCGCAGCTTGTCTTCCGCCGTCCAACCCCCGCCAAAACCGTCGAAGGTATCGGCGAGGCCATCCTCGTGGAATCCGCCCGTGAGCAAGACGCCAACCAACATAGCTAAAAGAACAGAAACGCCGGCGGGGAGCCAGTTTTGCGTCAGCCAAAACACTATGGCGCTTAACAAGCCGACCAGAAGACCGACGAGACCGAAATAACGGCTGGCCTTATTCAACTTATCGCTATCGACTTCGACCCACTTAGGCATAGGAATGCGGGTAAAATAGCCCATGGCAACTAAAAATAAATCTATCTCTTTGTGCCAGCTTTCGCGTTCTGACATAAAGCATCCTTAGTGAATTCACACTTGCTGCAAGGTTTAAAATTAAAACGGTTGGCTAAAAGGCTATTATTTTAAATAAGTAAAATAAGCGACTTAGCAGAGCACATCATACAACAGCCTCAATCCCCGCATCACTAAAACTCGCCATTTGATTGTAAAAATTTACTGAGGCTTGAATAAGCGGCAACGCCAAGGCTGCACCCGTACCTTCGCCTAACCTTAGCCCTAGGGATAATAAAGGTTTAGCCTGCAAAAATTCTAACATTCGCAGATGACCTTGCTCATCGGATTGATGGGCAAAAATCAAATAATCACGCACATTAGGGGCGATTTGCACCGCGACTAATGCCGCCGCTGTCGCGATAAAACCGTCCACGACCACCAGCATTTTACGTTCAGCGGCAGCTAACATAGCTCCCGTCATCTGCACAATTTCAAAGCCTCCTAGGCAAGCTAACACTGACTTAGGCCCAGTTAAGGCGCTTTGATGCAGCAATAACGCAAGCTCAATCAGCATCAATTTACGTTCTAAGGTTTCGCTATTAATGCCCGTACCACGGCCGACACAATCAATCACATCCAGCTGCATAATCGCCGCCATAATGGCCGCAGCAGAGGAGGTATTGCCTATGCCCATTTCGCCAAAGGCGACTAAGTTACAACCCGCTTGATGGTGACGTTCAATCAAATCGCGCGCCATAGCAAAGCCTTTATCGACGGTTTCCAACGTCATCGCGGGCTCTAAATGGATTGCACCCGTTCCAGCGCCAAGACGTTGATCGATAATACCTTCAACCCCTTCAACTGGCGTTAACATACCGCAATCGATCACTTCGAGCTTAAAGCCCACCTGCCGACAAAAAACGTTAATCGCCGCGCCGCCATGGGCAAAGTTTTGCACCATTTGGTGAGTCACTTCGCTAGGGGCAATCGACACGCCTTCTGCGGCAATGCCATGATCCCCCGCAAACACTAACATGGTTGGATGGACTATTTTGAGCACATCCGCTTGTGGCTGCTCCGTTTGTTGCAAATCAGTCGCTTGCACGCGGGCAATCTGCAAGGCTAAGGATTCGAGCTGACCTAAGGCGCCGGGCGGCTTAGTCTTAAGATCAATTTTCTGCAGAATCACCAGATCCTGCGCTTTACTCACAGGGCTTATTTGAAAAGACACGGCTGACTGAGACATCCACACTCCACTTTGTAATCTACATTAAATAACCACAACGCATCCTGCGTCTATGACGAACATGTCCAATTGTGCATTTCCAATCGCGGGTGGGATATCAACAGAAATACTGATTATCCCGTCAGTCTGCACTTACGACATGACTCTAGGATGACGACTTAACTCTGGGTTTACGTCCTGACTAGGTGCCTACGGCATGACCTTGTATTTACGACATGACTCTACGCTTACGCAAAATCAGCAAAAAGAACATGCTACCTATGGCGGCCGTGATAATGCCCACGGGCAACTCTTGATTACCCAATAAACAGCGCGCTAATACATCAATCCACACCATAAATAATCCGCCCACCAGCGCCGTTAATAAAATCGGCTGACGACCGGGAAACAGCATGCGTACTGTGTGGGGGATCATTAACCCGACAAAACCGATACCGCCGCAGGTAGCCACCAAAATAGCGGTAATCAAGGAGCAGAGCAGCAACATATTGAGCCGCAGCTTAGGCACATTCACCCCTAAGGTATGCGCCGTTTCATCCCCCGCCTGCAACGCCATGATCTGCCGTTTCATGCCTAAAATAATGAATAAACTCGCACCAATCACCAGTGTCGGCAGTACTAACAAGGACCAACTGGCCTTAGCGAAACTGCCTAAACTCCAAAACAGCACAGAGGCTGTCGCCTGCGGACTGGCGAAATACAGCAGCAGACTCGTTAATGCGCCGAACATAAAGGAGGTCGCCACACCAGAGAGCAGCATGCGCTCAACTTGGCTATTAAGCCCAAGCCCAGACAAGGCAAGCACTATTAGCACCGACAAACTCGCACCAATAAAAGCGCCCAAGGGCAAGCTAAACCAAAGTAATCCAGACAAGGCACCCGAACCGCTAAAAAGCCCAGAATGTGCCGCCATGCCCGCATTATCAAAAAATCCAGAGCCAGTGAATAAGGTCAACATCACCACAGCGCCAAAGGACGCGCCAGAGCTAATGCCAAACAAATAGGGATCGGCGAGCGGATTGCGAGTCACGGTTTGCAACACACTGCCCGCCAGTGACAAACCCGCACCCGCCACAAAAGCCAGTAAAATGCGCGGTAGCCTGAGCTCCATCACAATGCGTTCAGTCATGCCGTTGGCTTGAGTGAGATTCGTCGCTTTATTGATAAATACTTGAATAACATCCGTAAAACTGATGTTAGCCGCACCAAAACTCGTTGCGGCAATAGGCGTTATCAAAGTGATGATACCTAATACGAGCAGCATCAGTTGTTGTCTCGTCAACGGTGTCACGATACGCCCCAAATATGAGATGAAATATTGTTTACTCCCCTGAGTCATCCGCCCTCGCCTCGCTCATTCAGGCCATGATCTACATGGTGATAACCATAAAAATAGCTGATTAAGGGCTTTTTATGTTGTGGATGGGGCGATACCTGAGCACACACGCCAAACACATCGCCAATTCGCGCCTCGGTTAATACTTCGGTTGGCGTTCCCATAGCGCTGACTTCCCCGTTATGGATCAACAACAAACTGTCGCACAGGGCACTGGCTAAATTAAGATCATGAATTGAGGCAATCACGCTAATCCCAAGACTACGCACCAATTCGAGGATTTGAATTTGATAGCGCACATCGAGGTGGTTCGTTGGCTCATCGAGGATTAAAAGTTGCGGCTGCTGCACTATGGCGCGGGCAATCAAGGCGCGTTGCTTTTCACCGCCAGATAAGTGCTCATATTGTTGGTGCATCTTATGGCTCAAGCCGACTTTCTCTAAAGCCTTAGCAATACGCTCAATATCACAGCTCGAATTGGTATCGAACATACCCTTGTGGGGCGTTAAGCCCATACTGACCAATTGCTCTGTGGTGAGGTCAAAATAGTGCGGTGTATCCTGCTGCACTACGGCAACGCGACAGGCAAACGCCTTGGGCGACAAGCGCTCAATATCTTGATCAAAAAGGGTAATTTTGCCCTGAGTTGGGCGAACAAACCGATACAAACAGCGCAGCAAGCTAGACTTGCCCGCACCGTTAGGGCCAATCAGCCCCAGCATCTGCCCCGTTGGCAGCGTAAAGTTAATATCGGAAAGAATAGTTTTGCCATCGATACACCAGCTCAACTGGCTCACATTGAGCGCGACTGACGGGCTCAATGACGGGTTAGTGTCATTCACGGGGCTGTTAGTTTGGATTGCGGAAAGTTTCACCTAAGCGGCGCTCCTATCGAGTCCAAACCTGTATAAAAAAAGGTTGTGCATATTGTCATCTGCTCCCTCGAGTCACCCGCTCGAGAACTAAGGCTGCACGCAGCGATAACAGAAATAGGCAGGTCTCCTGACTCGTAGGGAAGAAGATTCGAGATCTTTTTCACTACTCACAGTTGCGGGCACAGTTCGGGCTGACTGACGAGCAGCTCCCCGATTCCCTATTATGTTTGGGTTGATATGCTCTTTGTTAACAACGCCACTTGAATTAAAACAACGGAGCGATTCGAACAAAGAGAGTCTATTCCCAACACCTATTTCTGCGACGTTATCACTCATTGCGCATGTAATACGCTATCTCGTTCAAACGTCAGGGAAAAGCATTATCCTACATCTATCCCATTAGGCAATGCTGTTTAAATCAGAATATTTTCATGTCAGCTTATTCTCGCCAAACGATCACGCCTACATCATAACTCCTAGGTCGTGAAATAAGGCCTCAACACCTGCGCCCACTCGGCCAATCTAAACGCCAATAGCAGGCACCCTGTTCATCTTGCAGCACATTAATGCTCACCACGGCCGCCACGGGTAAATCGAGTTGACTATAAAACCCCACCGCCCGTTCAACCCCTAGGGCACGCGCCATTAAGTGACGGATCACCCCGCCGTGGGTCACGACCCACACTTGAGTGGCTGGCATATTGTCAGCGTTTTCATTAACGGTACTGTTTTCATTACCCATTTTATGTGAGTCAAGGGTCAATCGTTCAAACTCGGCGGCGAGTATCTGGTCAATCGTCCCATTCACCCGCGACTCAAAACTTGCCATAGTTTCACCATTGGGTGGCGGAGTTTGCCAAGGGTCTTGCCAATACGCCGCTAAGCGTTCGCCCTCTTGTTGATACAGTTCATCGAGCCGACAACCGTCCCAATCACCAAAATCAATTTCCCGTAAACCCGACAAACACTGCGCCTGCAATGGCCTTGACTCAGATATCAGTGCCGCCGTCGAATGCAACTCGGCGGCAAAAGCGTGGGCAAAATCGGCGCAGCGGCGTGAAGTCGAGCTATAAATCGCGCTACACACGCTGGCCTGTGACTCAACTGCTGCCGACATTTGTTGCCAACCCTTTTTGCTTAAAGGCACATCCACACGACCCCGCAAAATGGCGCCGCCTTCACACTCACCGTGGCGCAACAATAACAATCGAACTTGTTTCATATATGCCTTTTTAGTTAGGGACTAGATACTAAGAACTAAAGCCGAGGGCCTAAATTCTTGATTCTCGATTCTCGCTCCTAATGCCTTTGACTTTCATCTTGCCCTGACAATCATAAGTCGCGTATTATGGACGTCTATACGTTTAAATGTCCAAAACAAATTTTTAAGAACAAGTATTCAAAAAATGTCGGCTGACGACAATAAAATGCACTTAGCATAACAATGGCCGATTTTTGGACTTAACTTAGCTGTATTTAAGGTAATTATTTATGACGATACCCTCTACCAAAGCCGGCCAGATATTGGCAGACATACGCAAACAGCTTGCAGAGCGCATTCTGATCTTAGACGGTGCCATGGGCACTATGATCCAAGGCTACAAGCTGGAAGAAGAGGACTATCGCGGCGAACGTTTTAAAGATTGGCATACGGATGTCAAAGGTAACAACGACCTCTTGGTCTTGTCGCAACCCCACATCATCAAACAAATTCACACCGACTACTTAAACGCCGGTGCCGACATCATTGAAACCAACACCTTTAACGCCACCACCATCGCCATGGCCGACTACGACATGCAGTCGCTGTCCGCCGAAATTAACTTAGTCGGCGCGCGACTCGCCCGTGAAGCCTGTGATGAAGCCTTTGCTGCCACAGGCATTCCACGCTACGTCGCCGGTGTGTTAGGCCCCACTAACCGTACGTGTTCGATTAGCCCTGATGTGAACGACCCAGGCTATCGCAACGTCAGCTTCGATGAGTTAGTGACTGCTTACAAAGAATCCACTAAGGCACTGATTGAGGGCGGCGCGGATATCATTATGGTCGAGACCATATTCGATACCTTAAACGCCAAAGCCGCGCTGTTTGCGATTGAATCCGTATTCGATGACTTATTCGGTAAGCATTCTAAAGACAGATTGCCGATCATGATTTCGGGCACCATTACCGATGCCTCTGGCCGCACACTGACTGGCCAAACGACCGAAGCCTTTTACAATTCCCTTCGCCATATCAAGCCCTTATCTATCGGTCTTAACTGTGCACTTGGGCCAAAAGAATTACGCCCCTATGTGGAAGAATTATCCCGCATCAGTGAGTGTTATGTGTCGGCGCATCCGAATGCAGGCCTGCCGAACGAGTTTGGCGGTTACGATGAAACCCCAGAGGACATGGCGAACGTGATCGAAGATTGGGCGCGCGAAGGCATGCTTAATATTATCGGGGGTTGTTGTGGTAGTACGCCTGAACATATCCGCGTGATCCGCGAAGCGGTGAGCCGTCACGATCCACGTATTTTGCCAGACATTCCGGTCGCTTGCCGCTTGGCCGGTTTGGAACCACTGACTATCGACGCCCAATCCCTGTTCGTTAACGTGGGTGAGCGCACCAACGTCACAGGTTCGGCCAAGTTTTTAAAGTTGATCAAAGAAGGCAAGTTTGAGCAAGCGCTCGATGTCGCCCGCGAGCAGGTCGAAAGCGGCGCGCAAATCATCGACATCAACATGGACGAAGGCATGCTCGATGGCGCCGAGATCATGCACAAGTTTTTAAACTTGATTGCCTCTGAGCCCGACATCAGCCGCGTACCTATTATGATCGACTCCTCTAAGTGGGAAGTGATCGAAGCTGGCCTCAAATGTATTCAAGGCAAGGGCATAGTTAACTCGATTTCCCTCAAAGAAGGCGAAGCCAAGTTTATTGATCAAGCCACCTTAGTGAAACGCTACGGCGCGGCGGCCATTATCATGGCATTCGACGAGCAAGGTCAGGCCGACACTAAGGCGCGTAAAATCGAAATCTGTACCCGCGCCTACCGCGTGTTGGTCGATAAAGTCGGCTTTCCGCCAGAAGACATCATCTTCGACCCGAATATTTTCGCCATCGCCACGGGTATCGATGAACACGACAACTATGCAGTCGATTTTATTGATGCCATTAAAGCGATTAAAGCCACCCTGCCCCACGCGATGATTTCGGGCGGCGTATCGAACGTGTCGTTCTCGTTCCGCGGTAACAACCCAGTGCGCGAGGCGATCCACGCCGTATTCCTGTACCACGCCATCAAAGTCGGCATGGACATGGGCATAGTCAACGCAGGTCAGTTAGCCATTTACGACGATATCGATCCTGAGCTTAAAGTGCGGGTCGAAAACGTGGTGCTTAACTTGCCCTGCCCAGTTGAAGGCTCGAGCAATACCGAGCAGTTACTTGAAATCGCAGAGAAATTCCGCGGTGATGGCGCGCAGGTGGGTAAGAAAGAAGATTTAGAATGGCGCAGCTGGCCGGTGAGCCAACGCTTATCCCATGCGCTCGTCAAAGGCATTACCGAATTTATTGATGAAGATACCGAAGCCGCTCGCCAAGAAGCGAAACGTCCGCTGGATGTGATTGAAGGCGCCTTGATGGACGGCATGAACGTGGTCGGCGACTTGTTCGGCTCCGGCAAGATGTTCCTACCACAGGTGGTGAAATCGGCGCGGGTAATGAAAAAAGCCGTGGCTTACTTAAACCCTTATATCGAGCTAGAAAAGGTCGAAGGCCAATCTAACGGCAAGATTTTGATGGTGACGGTAAAAGGCGACGTGCACGATATCGGCAAGAATATCGTCGGCGTGGTGCTCGCCTGTAACGGTTTTGAGGTATTCGATTTAGGTGTGATGGTGTCGGTGGAGCGAATTCTCGACGCCGTGAAAGAACACAATATCGATATCATCGGCATGTCGGGCCTCATCACGCCGAGTCTGGACGAGATGGTGCATAACGTGAAAACCTTCCACCGCGAAGGCTTAACAATTCCGGCGATTATCGGCGGCGCCACTTGCTCAAAAATCCACACAGCGGTGAAGATTGCGCCCCATTATCCCCATGGCGCCATTTATATCGCCGATGCGTCCCGCGCTGTACCTATGGTGAGTAAGCTCATCAACAACGAGACACGCCAAGCGACCATAGACGAAACCTATGCTGAATACGACGACATGCGCACTAAGCGCCTATCCCAAGCTAAACGCAAAGAAATAGTGTCACTCGAAGCCGCCCGTGAAAACCGCTGCCAACACGATTGGGCCAACTACACCCCGTTCACGCCAAATGTGCTCGGTCGCCAAGTATTTGATAATTATCCATTAGAAGACTTAGTCGAGCGTATCGACTGGACACCGTTTTTCCGCTCGTGGGAACTGCACGGCCATTACCCCGAAATCCTCACCGATAAAGTCGTCGGCGTCGAGGCGCAAAAGCTGTTCGCCGATGGTCAGGCCATGCTCAAACAAATCATTGAAGAAAAGTGGCTCACAGCGAAAGCGGTTATCGGCTTATTCCCTGCCAATACTGTCAATTACGACGATATCGAGCTGTATACCGATGAGTCGCGCACCACAGTCGAAATGACCACACATCACCTGCGGATGCAGCTTGAGCGTGTCGGCAACGACAACTTCTGCCTATCCGACTTTGTTGCGCCAAAAGACTCAGGCGTCGCCGATTACATGGGCGGCTTTGCGGTGACCACAGGCCATGGCATAGACGAACATGTGGCGCGTTTTGAAGCCAACCACGACGACTACAACGCCATCATGCTCAAATGCTTAGCTGACCGTTTGGCCGAAGCCTTTGCCGAGCGGATGCACGAACGGGTACGTAAAGAGTTTTGGGGTTATGCGGCCGACGAGCAGTTAAGCAACGAAGCCTTAATCCGCGAGAAATACAAAGGCATACGCCCCGCACCGGGCTACCCAGCTTGCCCAGACCACACAGAAAAAGGCTTGTTATGGGACTTACTCAAGCCCGATGAAACCATCGACTTGAACATCACCGAAAGCTACGCCATGTTCCCCACAGCGGCAGTATCGGGCTGGTATTTCGCTCACCCGAAATCCCGCTACTTTGGCGTGAGTAACATAGGCCGCGATCAAGTGGAAGATTATGCCAAGCGCAAAGGGATGACTATTGCCGAAACGGAGAAGTGGCTGGCGCCAGTGTTGGATTATGATCCTGAATAGGAAGTGATCCTGAGTAATCATTGGTACTCATTAGTACCCAAGTTTCACTTGGACAATTAGGCAAAACGTAAAATTAAGGGGCGAGTTATCGCCCCTAATTTTTTACTTTAGAAAGTTAAAATCAAGGTCGTGGGGCTTCACCCCACACCCGACCAAGGAGGACTGCTCGTCCTATCCTCCTTGGATTCTCCAAGACGCCCCTAGCGAAGTTACATGCATTAGTTACCTGTCTCATACTCCAATAAAAATCGCCTAACGGCTCAGATGGCACATCCATGTGCCCCCGAGCCTGCGCCATCATCCATGATGTCGCCACGGCATTTTTATCTGCGTATTTCGACAACTTCGCAGGGGATCGGTGAACTTCTGTAAGATTAGAGTTAACTTTTCGCATTGAAAGAGTTATGCCAACTCCACACGCCTTATTGTCCTCAACTTACTAATTTATATAGTAGACTCGAGCTTATTATTGATACTTTTATAAACTAAATATAAGTGTATCAACTCAACCAAAGCGAAATTAACTATTACGACGGTGAAATATTGAAGATGACCCATAGCCCATAAGTTAAATAAAAATAAAACTTCTATAAGTCGAAATTTAGACCATTTAAAGTAATTTGACGGATAATCTTTACCTATAAGCATAGGTAACAGTTTCAAATTAAAAGTGACTGCAATAGCAATCTGCACACAGAGCATGCTAAGTAAAGAAAACAATAATTTAAAGCTAAAAATATTCATCTGCATAAAAATCGATTCAGACTTAAATTCAACCATAAAATCAACTGCAAGACCGATAACTACTGTCAAAGCAAGCACTATGCTCATACCCAAAAAACTAATTTTTTTCATAAAACTCTTAAATCATCCCTAAAATAAATCAATAAACACAGTCAGCAAAACATCTCGAAAATAAAATTAACCCAATAAATTCAACCTATTACACTTTTTCACAAGTATATTAAAAACAAAAAACAAGGTCAGAAACATGAGTGTTTTTACAAAGATATCGATAAAACGTAATGGACTCATCCCGCCAGCTGATAACACATCGAAAACAGGCAGTGATGGCAGCACAACAAATGTAAAAAATGAAGTACCTAACACA
>NZ_JBHFFD010000053.1:0-4211 GCF_043359565.1 Shewanella sp. S23-S33
GGTGTGTAAGCGTTGTGAGGCGTTGAGCTAACATGTACTAATGACTCGAGAGGCTTAACCATACAACCCAGATGGGTTTTACAAAGAAGCCTTAGACAGAATATCGACACTTGATGAAGTTAAAGACTCAACAGAAAATCAGCTTTCCGAATTATTATTAACGTGGTCCAGAGATGGACACGGTAATAAACAGAATTTGCTTGGTGACAATAGCCTTGTGGAACCACCTGATCCCATCCCGAACTCAGAAGTGAAACGCAAACGCGCCGATGGTAGTGTGGGGTCTCCCCATGTGAGAGTAGGTCATCGCCAAGCGCCTAATTATCTCATTGAGATGTAACCAAGCCAGCTGAATAAGCTGGCTTTTTTGCGTCTGTAATTTGTTAATAGGAGTGTTTTTCCTGCTTTTCTCTCTGTTCTTCATCCTGCCATCTTCTCTAGCATGAGCTGCAATCCTCGCTTTTAGCAGTTACAATACGTTTTTGTCGTCATTGAATAAACACATGTCTCTATCTCATAGCCTTCAATCATTTAATTCCTTTGGTTTAGCCCAGTCTTGCGCGGATCTTGTTGAAGCGCACTCAAAAGAAGCTGTTAAGGCGATATGTCTGCCACTATGGCAAAAGCAATTGCCTATGTTAGTGCTTGGTGGCGGTAGCAATCTGGTCTTTACGGAGGACTTTAACGGCACAGTTGTCAGGATTTTATCGAAAGGGATAAAAGTATCTGAAGACACAGAAGCGTTTTATCTCGATGTTGAGGCAGGTGAGAATTGGCACGAGTTAATTCAGTTTACGCTCGAGCATGGCATGTTTGGGCTGGAGAATATGGCATTAATTCCTGGGACGGTTGGTGCAGCACCTATTCAGAATATTGGCGCTTATGGTGTTGAACTATGTGATGTGTGTGATTGGGTTGAGTATCTTGATTTACCCTCAGGTGAGTTTGTGCACATCAGTACAACTGAGTGTCAATTTGCTTACCGTGAGTCTATTTTCAAAGACAAATTGCGCAATCTCGCTGTAGTCACAGCTGTTGGACTGCGCTTAGCTAAACGTTGGCAACCGCGTTTGGCCTATGGTCCATTGCAATCGTTTGACCCCGCAACCGTTACAGCGTATGAGATTTTTGAGCGTGTATGCCAAGTACGAAGTGAAAAGCTTCCTGATCCCGCTGTGCTCGGCAATGCAGGCAGTTTCTTTAAAAACCCCATTGTAAGCGCAGCCTGTTATCTAGATTTAGCACAGCGTTTTCCGACGATAGTGGGCTACGCACAAGCGGATGCAACAGTGAAATTGGCTGCAGGCTGGTTGATTGAGCAAGCGGGACTGAAAGGTTTTGTGCTCGGCAATGTGGCAGTGCATGACAAGCAAGCCTTAGTGTTAGTGAATCGAGGCGGAGCAACGGGGCATGATATTTGCCGCCTAGCACTCCATGTTATTGCGCAAGTACAGGATAAATTTGGTGTTGTGCTAGAAGCCGAGCCTAGAATCATCGGGGCTAATGGCGAAGGAGATTTGCATGTCTGATCATTGGGGAAGAAAACGCCAGATATTAGCTTTATTATCTAGCGGGCAATTTGTTTCTGGCGAGCAGTTAGCCACTGAACTTGGGATTTCGCGTGCCGCAGTGAATAAGCACATCGATGCGCTAGAAACCTATGGTGTGGCAATTTATAGCGTCAAAGGTCGCGGCTATAAGTTAGCGAATCCTATTTCTTTGATTGATGCTTCACGTTTAGTGCAATCAATTGATAATCGTTGCTTTTACTTTGATGAGATAGCAAGCACCAACGGCTTTATGCTGGACCATACTACTGAATTGAAGAATGGTGATGTGTGTGTGGCAGAGTATCAATCCGCAGGTCGTGGTCGTCGAGGCCGAACTTGGGTGTCGCCCTATGGGCATCACTTATATTTCTCGCTGTTTTGGACTTTCCCGCAGGGAATGGCGCAGGCAATGGGATTAAGCTTAGTGGTGGCCTGTACATTGGTTGAAGTGCTTAAATCTTTTGGCGTCGAGAATATTGGTGTTAAGTGGCCCAATGACATCTATTTGGATAACAAGAAGCTTGCCGGGATCTTGATTGAGATGTCGGGTCAGGCTGATAGCCTGTGCCAGCTTATCATAGGTGTTGGTGTCAATATGGCTATGTCAGAGGAGCAAGGTAAAGGTATCGATCAGCCTTGGAGTGATTTGTCAGAGTTGGTCGATATGCCTGACAAGACGGCGCTTGTTATTGCATTACAGAAGCAGCTTAAGCGTGATATTCAGTTATTTGAGCGTGAAGGATTAGCTGCATTCAAGACTCGTTGGCAAGCTGCGGACTTATTTTATGGCCGTGAAATACGTTTGCTTATGGGGGAAAAGTCTGTCGAAGGAATTTGTCGTGGCGTTGATGAGCAGGGTGCGGTATTGCTCGAAACCGCCGATGGTGTTCAAGCATTTATCGGCGGTGAAATTAGCTTAAGGGCACGCTAAGTACCCAAGAGTCAATTTTATATAAGGCTATTTGCGCATCAGCACGTGGGACATCAAATGATCCTGACCTTTCTGCAGGATCAAATGGGCTCTCTCACGGGTCGGTTGAATGTTAAGTTGTAGGTTTGGGCCATTGATAGTGTCCCAAATATTGGCGGCAATCGTATTGGCCTCATCATCGGTTAGCGTTGAATAGTGATGAAAATAAGATTTTTTGTCACTGAATGCACCAGAGCGGAACTGCAAGAATCGTTCTTTATACCATTGTTTTAGCAAAGGTTCTTCTGCATCGACATAAATAGAAAAGTCGACAAAATCGGAGACGAAAGGACGACGGGTATCAACGGGGGAGTCGAGTCCTGTTTGTAGTACATTTAAGCCTTCTAAAATTAAGATGTCTGGTTGAGAAACCGTTTGGTGCTGATTCTTAACGCGGTCATAGGTGACGTGTGAATAGATAGGGGCTTTGACATGTGGCTGACCGGATTTCACGGCGGAGATAAACTCAACCAGCATTTTCATATCGTAACTTTCTGGAAATCCCTTACGCTGTAATAGTCCTTTACGTTTTAAGTCCGCCAGAGGATACAAAAAACCATCTGTTGTCACCAAATCAACTTTTGGGTGTTCAGGCCAGTGCCGTAGTAAAGCTTGCAAAATACGTGCTGTGGTGCTCTTTCCGACGGCGACACTACCAGCAATACTAATGATGTAAGGACTTTTTGATGGTTTTTGACCGAGGAATTCATCAACCACTAAGCCTCGTTGTTGCTTAGCTTTAACGATCAAATTCAGTAGCCGGCTAAGGGGAAGATAAATATCGGTCACTTCCGATAAGGAAATCTTTTCATTTATGCCTCTAAGGTTCTCCAAGTCTTGCTCACTCAGTGTCAACGGCACTGAATCTCGTAACTCAGACCATTGCAGGCGCTCGAAGGCGAGATAGAGTGCTTTTTGAATTGAATTTTTAGAAGTCATTGGCTTTCCTCAGCTTAGGAAAGGCACAGTACACTATGAGATTATTTGGAACAATACTAAATGGGTGATTGCAGTCGTGTTTCCGTTACCGTTTGATGTATTCGCTGTTTAATTGGCCGTCAAAGTTGCATAACGTGTAAAAAAACACCGTTCAAGCGCTTTTTTTACGTAAATAGGCGTTTTTTACTTGCACTTGGGAGCGCATTTACCTAATATCCCGTTCCGAAATGATAATGCCGGCATAGCTCAGTTGGTAGAGCAACTGACTTGTAATCAGTAGGTCCCGAGTTCGACTCTTGGTGCCGGCACCATTTTCTGTGGAGGGGTTCCCGAGTGGCCAAAGGGATCAGACTGTAAATCTGACGGCTCAGCCTTCGAAGGTTCGAATCCTTCTCCCTCCACCACTTTTTTCTAGGTAGTTAGGTAGCCTTAGTTAGGTTGCGCGGACATCGTATAATGGTATTACTCCAGCCTTCCAAGCTGATAACGCGGGTTCGATTCCCGCTGTCCGCTCCAAATTAGTTGCTGATATGGCTCAGTTGGTAGAGCACACCCTTGGTAAGGGTGAGGTCGGCAGTTCGAATCTGCCTATCAGCACCAGCCTCTCTAAATTTAGCTCCTACGCCTAAACATAATCGGTTCGATGTCATTTTAATGCATCGGATTTTTTCTATATGTTAGTTTTCATCACCAAGAATCTTGGACTGAGGCATTACCATGGCTAAAGCTAAATTTGAACGTATTAAGCCCCA
>NZ_JBHFFD010000054.1:0-30021 GCF_043359565.1 Shewanella sp. S23-S33
GTAATAGGGCCTTTTTTATTTCGTAAACCAATTCCTCGTGTGTACATTATTACGCTCTCCTTACTATCAAGATCTATGCTAGCGATAAAGATAAGCGGTAAACTTTTAGCTACAAGCAGTTAACTCTCGAGCCATATTCAACCATCTTATAGTGCTAAACGGGACTCCAAAGTAAAAGGAATACCATTAGCCCTTGAACCCTATGGCACCTTACCCGTAAGCTAAGCGGATTAAACACTTAGACTCATGCCTATGTCCGCAAAAGGTTTTATTCAACGTACACTCGATGCCCTCAGTGTCTATTATCACAAGCGGGTTTTGATCCTGTTATTACTGGGTTTTTCTGCTGGTCTACCATTAATGCTGGTATTTTCAACGTTATCCTTTTGGTTGCGTGAAGCTGGTGTTGATCGCACTTCAATCGGTTATTTCAGCTGGATAGCCTTAGCCTATGCGTTTAAATGGGCTTGGTCACCCTTAGTCGATCGGCTTTCATTGCCGCTGCTAACTCGATTTCTAGGCCGCCGCCGTAGCTGGATGCTGTTCGCTCAGTTGTTATTGGTTGGTGCCATCTTAGGCATGTCTTTTAGTGACCCTCTCAAAGATCTCGAGCGCTTGGCACTGTTCGCGTTAATGGTCGCCTTTGCCTCAGCCACCCAAGATATTGTTATTGATGCCTTTCGGATTGAATCAGCCCCAGAAAAGATGCAAGCCGCACTAGCAGCGGCCTATCAAGTGGGTTATCGGAGCGCTATGATTATCGCCACCGCAGGTGCTCTCACCATAGCGGCTTGGGTTGAACCCGGTAACACGGCATACAACTTAGTGGCATGGCAAACTTCTTACCTGATTATGGCAGGATTGATGTCTGTTGGGATTTTGACCACGCTTTTTAGCCGCGAACCCGAAGTCGATACCCGCGCCGCCGATGCCACTGAATTAGCGCTAAAACAACGCTTAAGTGCACGTTATCCTAGAATTATCGCAGCGGGCATATCTTGGGTATATACGGCCAGTATTTTACCCTTTATCGACTTTTTCAAACGCTATGGCCGCAGCGCTATCCTCATCTTATTACTGATTTCTTGCTACCGGATCTCGGATATTGTGATGGGGATTATGGCGAACGTCTTTTATGTGGACATGGGATTCACTAAGGAAGAAATTGCCTATTTGAGTAAAATCTATGGCCTGATCATGACCTTAGTCGGCGCAGCCTTCGGCGGCGTTCTGTTAGCTCGCTTCGGAACTATGAAGATCCTTTTCCTTGGCGCTTTACTGGTTGCTGTAACCAATCTGCTATTCGCGTGGCAGGCAGTGATTGGCTACAACGTGCCCTTTTTAACCTTTGCTATTTCCGTGGATAACTTCAGCGCTGGGATAGCCACGGCGGCATTTATTGCCTATCTCTCGAGTCTCACTAGCAACGGCTACAGTGCAACGCAATATGCCTTACTGTCTTCGATTATGTTGCTTTTCCCTAAATTTATCGCGGGCTTCTCGGGCGCTTATGTCGACGCATTTGGTTATGTGAACTTCTTTGTCGCCGCCAGTGTTATTGGCTTTCCTGTGTTGTTTTTGGTTGTCTTAGTCAACAAGTATGCGCCGCATCCAAGCACATCATTAATGGATGATTCGTCAAAAAGTGCACCAACAAAATCAGATTAAGGTCTCATAGCACTTATGTCATCAATATAAAAAAGCCCTCACACCTTAGTGTGAGGGCTTTTACATTTAAAGACGAAATGGCAAACGCGATACTGCATCACGTTAAACCAATTCTGCTCGATTAATCTTTAAAGTTATCAAATTGGAAAGGCTGGCCTAACTCAGACTCACGTGCCAACGCCATGACAGCTTGTAAATCGTCACGTTTTTTACCTGTAACTCGTACTTTCTCGCCCTGAATAGACGCTTGCACTTTAAGTTTGCTGTCTTTAATTAGCTTGACCAGTTTTTTAGCAATTAAGGTTTCTATACCTTCTTTAAACTTCACTTTTAGGGAGAAGGTTTTACCGCTGTGGATGGCTTTCTCATCGACTTCCATCGAAGACGGATCCACATTACGTTTGCTCAGTTGCATACGTAAAATGTCCACTAATTGTTGGCATTGGAAGTCATCTTCAGCGGTTAACGTGACCACATGGTCCTTATATTCGACGTCAGCCGTTTTACCGCGAAAATCGAAACGTGTCGCCAGCTCACGCTTAGTATTATCAACCGCATTACGCAGTTCAACTTCATTCACTTCTGACACAATATCCATTGAAGGCATAGTTTTTTATGTCCCATATCAAATTAATATGCAGCTAGTTTACCCACACACAGGCCTAAGTTGAAGGTAAAGCCTAGAATAAAAGCGTAATCATGGGTGACTTTAGCCACACATTTTCCTATCATTGCCCCACTCTAAGCTAATACAAACATATTTGTGATAACTAAAAATACCCTATTTAAGCTGGCTTTAGCCGTAGCCTTTGTCGTGATCAGTTATCTGGTATTTTCCAGACCAACCTATTCGCAAAGTATTCCGAATATCGACAAGGTAGGCCATCTTGGGAGCTTTTTTTGCCTCTCCTATCTCACCTATCTTGCTTTCAAACCTAAGTGGTATTGGTTATCTCTCACACTGGCAAGCTACGCCATTTTAATTGAGTTGGTGCAATCACGTTTGCCCTACCGTAGCGCTTCTGTGGGTGATGTTATTGCCGACTTTTCGGGTATTGCACTGTTTTACTTTTGCAATTGGGCCTATGGCAAATACTTCCGCGCAGCGCAATTACGAGAAGATTAACTCAGGCGCTTCAAGCTGGTACTGATGACCGATACCTTAAGGCTACACATATGACTCATGCTGTGAACATAAATCGCGTGGTGGATATTGCGATTTTAGGTGCTGGTGCCGTTGGGCAGCTTATTTGCCACCAACTGACTACAGCGGGCATGAGTGTTGGTCTTATCGGCCGCGATTCAATTGCATCTATACAGCAGACACTTAGCGTCACTCCATTAGCGCTGGCCAATGATAATCAACAGAAAACACACGCACTCCAGTATTCTGTGCCTATCTTGACGGCCAATGCGCTCGATAATATCCGCCTCGTGATTGTCTGCGTCAAAGCCTATCAAGTGCTCGATGCACTTTTACCCTTACTTAACCAACTGCCCAGACAATGCCATATTTTGTTATTACACAATGGCATGGGACCTCATTTAGCCCTAGCGCCGCTAATTGATGCGCAAGCTGATGGCAGAGGGTTAAGCCTAGGGACAACTTCCCAAGGGGTGTTACGTCAAGCCAGTTGGCAAATTAGGCAAACGGGACAAGGGCTAACTCAATTTGGGCATTTTGCAGGTACAGAGCTCACTGAGCATTATCGCAATGCTTTACTGACGGCTATCCCCAACAGTGAATGGGTGGATGCCATTGTGCCTTGTCTATGGCAGAAACTCGCCGTTAATGCCGCAATTAATCCGCTTACAGCACTATATCAATGTCCTAATGGCACACTCGCCGAGCCAGATTTTAGTGACATGATTAAAGGCATTCTCGACGAGTTAGTCACGGTTGCCACACTCGAGGGCGTGCCTCTCGATAAACAATTGTTACACAACAGAGTCTATCAGGTGATCCGCCTCACTGCGGGGAATTTCTCATCGATGCACCAAGATATTGCACACCAAAGACGAACTGAGATAGACCAAATTAATGGTTATATCTGTGAGCGTGCACAAGCGCACGGTTTAAGTGCACCAGTTAATGCTGACCTCTGGGTGCGCGTCAAACAGCTAGAAGCTTAAGCAAGAAAACTCACATAACAAAAATAAATATAACATCATGTTTAATTTATATAATTTTTAATTTTTTTGCTAAATCCCCACTTTTTATTTACCGCATTAAAACGCAAATTACCCTAGCGCCATACTCACTCGGCGTTTGCTGCACTCATGCTAGTCAAGCAAATTTACCTTGCACCAAAAATGCGCACCAAATCAGGGCAGATTAACTTTGCTTTGCACCGTTTTGCATCAAAATTTTAAGCTATTTCGGTGCATTTCAATGTTAACGCAATGATAATAAATGCTTTATCTATATGGCCTAATTCCTGCTTTATTCCAATAAATTAAGTCTGCAGCTTGTTGGAGAGAAAATTGAAACTGGTCACCGCAATTATTAAACCATTCAAATTAGACGATGTACGCGAAGCCTTAACTCAGCTCAGCGTCCATGGCATGACAGTCACTGAAGTACGCGGTTTTGGCCGCCAAAAGGGCCATACGGAACTGTATCGTGGTGCTGAATATGCAGTGGACTTTTTACCTAAGATAAAGCTCGAAGTTGCCATTCATTCCGATCAAGAAGATGCCGTTATTGATGCCATTATTGCTGCAGCCCATACGGGCAAAGTGGGTGATGGCAAAATCTTTGTGACTTCGTTAGAACAAGTGGTGCGCATTCGCACTTCGGAAGAAGGAGTTGATGCCCTATGATGCTAGTGAGCTTCAGACTCAGTATTAAATACCTATTGATATTATTCAGTATATTGACGACGAACGCCGTCGCCGATGATGGTCAATTTAGCGCTGCAAATACGGCGTGGATCTTAAGCTCATCCGCATTAGTGTTGTTGATGACCCTGCCAGGATTAGCCTTGTTTTACGGCGGTTTAGTTCGCAGTAAAAACGTGCTTTCAATATTGATGCAATGCTTCTCTATTGCCGCCCTAGTGTCAGTTTTATAGTTCGGGCTAGGTTATTCACTCGCATTCGACACAGGTAACAGTTTCATCGGTGGCTTAGACAAAGCACTACTGTCAGGTATTGGTCGCGATAGTCTTAGCGGGGATATTCCCGAGCCGCTGTTTATGCTATTTCAAATGACCTTTGCCATCATAACGCCAGCTTTAATCATCGGTGGTTTTGCCGAGCGAATGAAGTTTTCAGCTGTGCTTATCTTTTCAGGTGCTTGGTTATTAATGGTTTATGCGCCGATCACCCACTGGGTGTGGGGCGGTGGCTGGTTAGCACAGCTAGGACTGTATGATTTCGCGGGCGGAACCGTGGTGCATATCACCGCAGGGGTTGCTGCGCTCGTGGCCGCTAAAGTGCTAGGTCCACGCAAAGGATTTTTAAACTCGGCGATTATGCCGCATAACCTGACGATGACTGTCACAGGTGCGGGCATGCTGTGGGTGGGTTGGTTCGGTTTTAACGGCGGCAGTGCGCTAGGCGCTAACGGCACCGCAGCCATGGCGATTCTAGCCACTCATCTCGCCGCTTCTATGGGCGCGATGACATGGGCGGCAATTGAGTGGATTAAGTTTGGCAAACCCAGCGCCCTTGGCATAGTCACCGGCATGGTAGCAGGCTTAGGCACTATCACTCCCGCCTCAGGTTATGTTGGCCCAGCAGGCGCCTTAGTCATAGGTTTACTCGGTGGAATCGTGTGTTTTTACTCAACGGTTTATATCAAACAGAAACTTAAAATCGATGACTCCTTAGACGTTTTCCCCGTGCACGGTGTCGGCGGTATTCTCGGTACCCTTTTGGCAGGAGTATTTAGCTCGACCCAATTAGGCGTCTTTAGCGGCTACGGTTTTGCGGCAGTGAACGACACTATGATAGACCAACTTGGGGTACAGATTATCGGGGTTGCGGCGACATTCACTTATACTGCGGTGGTCACTTGGTTGCTGTTTGTGATCATCCGTAAGCTACTTGGCGGCCTTCGCGTCAGCACAGAACAAGAAGTTAACGGCTTAGATTTATCGGAACACGAAGAAACGGGTTATAGCCTTTAATCAGAACCTCGAGCCAGAACCTTTAGTTTTAAGACAGTTCAATAGCCATAAGGGCACCAAGGCGCCCTGATGGCTGACTTACATCATGATGCTACTTTTTAAAATGCTCGACCAACCATAACTTTAAATCCACCAGCTTCATGGGCTTAGCAAAGAGATAACCTTGTAAAAAATGGACTTGGCGACTGGTCAAATAATCTGCCTGCTCCTGCGTTTCAACCCCTTCAGCCACCACCACATAATTCATCTTATGGGAGAGCTCAATAATGGTATCGAGCACGTGGGAAGTCACGGAGTCCTGCCCTATGGTATCGATGAAGCATTTATCGATTTTCAAGTAATCCAATGGCATGGTTTGTAACAAAGATAAGGTTGTTTGCCCAGTACCAAAGTCATCGATAGCCACTAAAATCCCCAACTGGCGTAAGCTTTCAATGCGCTGGCAAATATCCGGCGTTAATAATTGCCGTTCGGTGATTTCGATTAAAGGCTTAACGCCAATACGATCCAAAGAATCCCGCAGATGAATAAATTTCGACTCGATATCATTTTGGGTAAAATGCTCTGGCGCCACGTTGAACGCGACTCTAAAGCCCGATTCAACCTTCATATTAGCAAAATCTTTTAATGCCTTTTCGAAGATATAATTGGTCAATGGAACAATCAGCTTGCTCTCTTCGGCGATAGGAATAAACAAATCAGGCCGTACTAAGCCCATTTGTGGGTGCTGCCAACGCACTAATGCCTCGACTCCTTTGGCCTTGCCGTCCTCAGCACAGATCACAGGTTGATAAACCAAAAAGAACTCTTCGTTCTCTATCCCGCTACGAATATCATCAGCAAGGGAGTGACGAGATAACCGTGAATAGAGCACAAACAAGATAGAACCCGTAATCAAAATAATGCTAAAGGGTAATGAGATGGCAAAAAATATCCAAAAAAAATGCCTAAAAAAAGCAGGTGACATTTCTAGTAACACCGAAAAACGATGATCCTCAGAATCTAAAGTCATTACCTCATTTTTGATAAACTCGAGTGATTCAGGAATCGTTTTACCATTGATGGATAAAGCGACATTGATAACTGCGCTAGGAAACACATCGGGCTGTACAAAGGAATCTAATAAATATTGTCCTTCTATAATGACAGCAGCGCCGTGTTTAGATTTAGGGTCCCATTTAGATGACACTATCGCGGGCACCTCAGGCATAAAAGGCGTGCCCGTAATAATAAACTGGTTAGATATTTCAAGATTTTCGGTAGCACTAACAATGCTCAGGGGAGTATCAATATCACCAGTTTTAGATGAGCAATAAACATGTTGTGAATCATATATTAAAGCCGAGCGAAAGTAAGGTTGGAACAACATATAGTTGTATAACTCTTGACACTCAGAATCCTTCAATGCCAATGCATAATGGCTGATTTCATTAGCATGGGACACCAAAGTATCAATATGACTCACATAAATAGCCCCCACACCTTTGACTTTATCTTCAACAAAATACTGTGCAGAGAGATAACTTGCGGCAGCAGCAATTCCAATTGGAAACAATATGACTGCCAGCCATTGCCATAATGACAGATTTAATTTTGCTAACTTTTTTCGCATATATCCTTAACTCGCACAGCGCTCGGTTAAAAATGGTATCAAAATCTATGGAGCAAGACGTGTGTATATTTGTATCTCAGCGAATGTTTGCTTGATATAAACACACTGAATCGAGTTCTATTTTAGTCTAAAAAACCAGCATACCTTCTATTAATTTAGTCTATTCCCACATCACCAAAATGGCGGCGATAGCGATTAAGACTAACCCTAGCATATCTTTTATCTTTACTTTTTCCTTCAGCCAAAAGGTGGCAATCAAGATCATAAAGAAAACTTCAACTTGACCTAAAGTTTTAACATAGGGCACAGCCTGCAACGACATAGCACTAAACCAACCGATAGAACCTAAACAACTGGCGATGCTTGTCAGTAAAGTCAACTTAGGTCGTTGCCATAATGCTATCAGCGTAAATTTATCCTTAAGCAACAAATAACTGACTAACAGCAAAGTTTGTAGGCCTATCACAAATAGCAACACCCAAGCTGCGCTATGGGGGAAACCCACATTCAAACATAAACTCGCTTCTCGTACCCAAAGCGATGTCAGCGCAAACGAAGTACCGCAAGCCAAACCAATCAATACCGTATTGAGCGACAAGCTTCGCAGGCCTTGCTTGGCACTCATGAGAAAAATTGCCACACCACCCAACAACACTCCCGACCAACCTAAAAGGGATAAATGCGTCCCAAAAAACACTGTGCCTAAGATCGCAGCGACCACGGCTTCACTCTTGGCTAGCCCAGCACCAACGGCAAAGTTCTGTTGCTTGAACAATTTCACCATCAAGCCCGTCGCGAGGATTTGCATCGCCGATGCTCCGAGAATAAAACCGATAAAACGGTCGCTAAAATCGGGGATTCCGACATCCTGCCAAAGATATAAGCTCGCCAGATACACTGCGGCAATCGGCCCAGCCCAAATAAAACGCGCTAAGGTCACGCCCGCAACACTCACTTCTTTACTCAGCTGGCTTTGAAACGCATTACGCCAAGCCTGCATAAATGCCGCCAGCAAAGTGAGTAAGATCCACATAAAGGTATTCCGTAAAGAATCTGGTCGGCTATAAAAACAAGATTGTTAGGCAAAGCCCATCATAAAACATTAATGTTTCAGATAGCTACGGGGCTATACCAATCACATTCCTCGACTGAAAAACAAAAGCCCCGAACGAGTCGAGGCTTTGGGATTAAGTCACTAATTCATTAAGTCTTAGCTTGCGATTACTTACTGGTATCGATTGGCTCGAAGGATTTAACCAAATCGTCGATCGCTTTCATTTGCTTCAGATAATTTTCTAACTGATGCAAAGGCAGCGCACATGGGCCATCACACTTAGCGTTATCAGGATCGGGGTGCGCCTCAATGAATAGACCCGCTAAACCCAGCGCCATACCACTGCGCGCTAATTCGGTTGCCTGTGCGCGACGTCCACCCGCTGAATCGGCACGACCACCAGGGCGTTGCAGTGCATGGGTCGCATCGAAAATCACCGGATAGCCAGATTGCTTCATCTCGTCCATACCCAACATATCAACGACTAAGTTGTTATATCCAAAGCTTGAACCACGTTCACACAAGATGATCTCGTCATTACCCGCTTCGTTAAACTTAGTGATGATATGGCGCATTTCATGTGGTGCTAAAAACTGTGGCTTTTTCACATTGATGATAGCGCCAGTTTTTGCCATCGCGACAACCAAATCTGTCTGGCGTGCTAGAAATGCAGGTAACTGAATAATATCAACTACTTCTGCCACTGGCGCACACTGATGCACTTCATGCACGTCGGTGATCAAAGGTAAATTAAAGGTCTTTTTAATCTCTTCAAAAATCTTTAAGCCTTCCTCCATACCTGGACCGCGGTAAGAGTTAATCGAAGAACGATTCGCCTTATCAAAAGACGCCTTAAATATATAAGGGATCCCCAGCTTTTGAGTCACTTCGGCGTAGGTTTCAGCAATCGACATAGCGAGATCGCGAGACTCAAGCACGTTCATGCCACCAAACAACACGAAAGGTTTATCGTTGGCAATCTCGATTGAACCTAGGTTTATGATTTTATTACTCATCGCAACTTCTCTCTAAAATGCTGGAACCTTTCCCAGCGGTGAATAGGAGCTAAGGCGGTTATACCGCAACTAACTGTAAAATTTGACCACAAATCCATGCCATATAGGTTCCTAACGCATAACCTAATACGGCTAACAGTACGCCCACAGGTGCTAAAGCGGGGTGAAATGCCGCCGCAACTACAGGGGCTGACGCAGCGCCCCCCACATTCGCTTGGCTGCCTACAGCCATATAAAATAACGGGGCTTTAATCAGCTTAGCCACCAATAACATAAAGCTTGCGTGGACTATCATCCACACAATACCAATTAAAAAGTACAATGGCGTATCGAGCACCTTACTCACATCCATATGTAGACCAATGGTCGCAACTAAGATGTAAAGGAAGGCTGAAGCCACTTTTGATGCCCCCGCCGCCTCTAAATGACGCACTGGGCTGAATGACATCGCCAAACCAATCGTTGTGACTATCACCACTAGCCAGAAAAATTTAGAGGTTAAACTGTAATCTGCGGTCCAAGGATAGTTCACTTCAAAAAATGGCCCCAGAAAATCAGCGGCGATATGAGCAATACCTGTGATACCAAAGCCTACAGCGACAATCAGCATAAGATCGCGCAGATTAGGAATGCGTGCATTTTCAGCGTGATACTTTTCAACTTTATCTTTTAACGCTTCAATAGCAGAAGTATCTGCACCGGTTTTAGCATCGATCTCTTTCGCTTTTGAGGCTAGAAACAGCAGTACTGCCATCCAAATATTGGCGACTATCACATCGACTGTCACCATCACAGAGAAAATATTACCGCCCACGTCATAAATTTCTTTCATTGCAGCTTGGTTTGCGCCGCCACCAATCCAGCTCCCCGCTAAGGTCGTCATACCACGCCATACCGCATCGGGGCCATCGACCCCAATTAAAGAAGGTTCAATAACCGACACCAGCAACAAGGCGATAGGGCCGCCGATAACGATACCGACAGTGCCGGTTAAAAACATGATCAAAGCTTTCGGCCCTAAACTTAAAATAGCTTTTAAATCAACGCTTAAAATCAATAATACTAAACAAGCTGGCAGCAAATAACGGGATGCTACAAAATACAGTTGTGAGGTATTACCATCGATTACCCCAAAGGTATTCAATAACGATGGCAAGAAATAGCACAATAAAAGGGCGGGAATAAAACGATAAAACTTCTGCCAAAAAGGATGACTACTGCTACTGGTATAAAATACAAAACCTAAAATTGTCGCGAGTATTCCTAACGCCGTGGCATCGTTCGTCACTAAAGCCGTGCTTGTCATGCTAATTTCTCCCTGTTGATACAGTTATTATTTTTATTAGAGACTTAACTTTTAAGTCCCTGGGTCAAACTTCCATCTGCCCAGTGTTATTATTTTTGCGGATTGAATTCGTTAATAAAAGTTGAATAAATAAGAAGAGCCCCGAAAGGCTCTGCTTTAGTGATAAACCTCGGCGTGTTCGTTTAATTCTTTGAGCTGCATCTTCACTATCTCGATCACGGGATCGTGAGGACTATTATCAACAAAATGCTGCAGATCGGCGGCGGCCACATTAATACAACCCAACTGCTGTGCAATAAACGCCCGCTCACGATTCAAATGCACATCGTCAACATGCCATTGCAACAGCAGACTACAACACTCCATCGCTGCCTCAAATTGATGCGACACTATGCAACCCGCCTTAAGCTCATGCAGCATACGCGTCAGCAGTTTTTTCACCGTTGCAGGCTTTAAGTAACTTGCCTTAAGCTCAGCAGCATTACCTAACTCGCCGCGCACTAACACGTGCAACTGGTGACGGGTGAGTTCCTTGCCTGTTAAAGGATCCAAATAACTCACTTCACCGCCAATCTTACAACGCAGCACCGTATTGCCAGGTAGCAATATGGGGTCGAGTTCAAGATCTAACTGCTTCGCCAGCAACATCAATACCGTCGCCAGCGTTGTACTATTACCTTGGCGACTAATTAAGCAAGTACCTAAATCTGCCGCCTCTGTACTGAAGTAGTTCTCACGAACACAAAAACCTAAATCCTCGTAAAACCAATGCAACAGCGCATTAAAACGCTGTTGTTGATCAACCAAGTAATGACTTAATACGGCTCCCGCCATTTCAAACCAAGCCCATTTAGCGGCTTCAAGTTTAGAAAATCCAAGGTGCGCACCTACATCCAATGCCGACTCGGGCAATGAAATGCCATCTTGCAGAGTGTAGTTACCCATTAACCCAATAATACCGCTTGTTTAAAATGAGCCAATTTAGCAGCATAAACCAACCAACCTATCGCGCCTAAGTAAGCAAACACTTTGAACAATTTGTTTCTGTTTGCTTTTATGGCAATGGCGCCTAGGACAATGTAAGCAACTACAGCACCGATTTTTTCGGTCATCCAAGGATCAACAAAAGGAAATTGCTGGATCATAAAACACAAAGTTAAGCCCGACAGCAGCAGGAAAGTGTCGATAACATGGGGCGCTATCTTGAGCAGCTTCTTCTCCATCAGAGCCGATTGGCGCAGATGCAGGACAAAGCGAACGGTAAGCAGTAACACGCTCAACGCGATAAAGGTAAAATGCAGATGTTTAACCGCAGGATATAGACTGTAAAAAGTTTCCATTACGATACTTATGGCCAGTGACAAAGGCGCTAGTTTACCCTAATCCTTGACGGCATACCAATGCCTATCAGCCTAGATAGTCAGAGCTAACATCATAAAAAATCAAACGAGAAGTGACGATGAATTTAAGCTTAATTAATGATGAATCAACCGAGTTCGCCGACGCTGTAAAACAAAAAATTGTCGAGTTCAACCAAGTCCAATGGCAGGGGCTTAGCCGTAAAAATCTCGGACTCAAACTACAGGACTCCGAAGGTAAACTGTTAGCAGGGATCAGCGGTAAAACCTTCGGCAATTGGTTGTTAATCGATTATCTGTGGGTCGATGATTCTTTAAGACACCAAAGTATCGGCACGCACTTATTGTTAGCCGCAGAAAGCCAAGCAAAAGAACGCGGCTGCCAATTTGCTCTACTCGATACCTTAGATTTTCAAGCTAAGCCCTTTTATGAGCGCCACGACTATCGCGTGCAGTGGATACAACAAGCCTACCCAGAAACCGGCAGTAAATTCTTTATGGTAAAAGTGTTGTGATGTTTAAGGTTTGGGATCTTCACCTTACACCAACTTAAGGTCGCCCTATAGAAGACAAAAACGCCATTGGCAAAACCAATGGCGTTCGATAAATCGGTATAACTGGATAAATATCTTCACTTAAAGCAGCGCGTTATTCCGCCCATTTACCCATAGTGCATCTGTCATTACTGCCAAAGTCTCGCACTGTCGCGACATTCTCGTAGCCCAGTTCGATAAGCTTAGCTCTGAGTTTTACAGCCTGCTCAAAACCATGTTCGAGCAGGATATAGCCGTTAGGCTTTAAGTAATCTCGAGCTGTGTTGGCAATATAATAAAGATCGGCAAAGCCTTCCTCGGCGGCGGTTAACGCGCTTTGGGGCTCGAAACGCACGTCACCTTGGTGCAAGTGTTCGTCAGCTTCATCAATATAAGGCGGATTTGAAACGATTAAATCAAAGTCCCGCGACTTTACGGCACTGAACCAGTCACTCTGAAGAATTTCGACCTGTGGCAGCTTTAAGTTCTCGCGATTCGCGATAGCCAAAGCCACGGCATCATCGACTTTATCGACCGCGGTGATTTGCCATGACTCACGCTCAGACGCCAACGCCAGCGCAATTGCCCCAGTACCAGTGCCTAAATCGAGCACTTTGGCGTAGGTGGAAAGCGGCATGTTCAATGCAGTTTCGACCAGAATTTCCGTATCAGGACGCGGGATCAAAGTGGTGTCGTTCACGATAAAAGGCAACGACCAAAATTCGCGCTCACCGACAATATGTGCCACAGGCACGCCCTTTTGGCGTTTCTGCACCATTTGCTGGAAGCGTTTCCACTGCTCAACCGTCAAGGATTTTTCAGGCCAAGTGTATAAATAGCTGCGACTTTTATTGAGGCAATATAACAACAAAACCTCTGCATCCAGATGAGCGGATTCAGAGGTTGATGCTAACTGCACATAAGCCCATTGCAGGGCTTCGGCTATGCTAGATTGATCTGACAAAATTACCCCTGCTCGTCAGCCAGTGCGGCTAACTGATCGGCTTGATGCTCTTGCATCAGAGGCAATAAAATAGCATCGAGATCGCCTTCCATCACTTCGTTCAAGCGATATAAGGTCAAGTTGATGCGGTGTTCGCTCACGCGGCCTTGCGGGAAGTTGTAAGTACGTACACGTTCGGAGCGATCGCCACTGGCAACCAGACTACGACGGGTCGATTCTTCGGCGCTACGGCGTTTTTCGTCTTCAACAGCTTGAATACGTGCAGCCAGTACACTCATGGCTTGGGCACGGTTCTTGTGTTGCGAACGTTGATCTTGGCATTCCACCACGATCCCAGTTGGAATATGGGTGATTCGAATAGCTGAGTCAGTTTTGTTAACGTGCTGACCACCCGCACCTGATGAACGATAAGTATCGACTTTCAGATCGGCTGGGTTGATTGAAATCGCTTCCGCTTCAGGCACTTCGTGAAGTACCACTACAGTAACCGCTGAAGTATGCACACGTCCTTGGGATTCGGTTTCTGGCACACGCTGTACACGGTGGCCGCCGGATTCAAACTTAAGTTTGCCGTATACGCCTTCACCGCTGACCTTCATGATCACTTCTTTAAAGCCACCATGTTCACCTTCGTTACAGCTCATGATTTCAATCTGCCAGCGATTCGCTTCAGCATAACGGCTGTACATGCGGAATAAATCACCGGCAAAAATAGCCGCTTCGTCACCGCCTGCACCAGCGCGGATCTCAACGAAGGCATTTTTATCGTCGTCAGGATCTTTTGGCAATAATAGAATTTGCAATTCGTCTTCGAGCTGCTCGAGTTTGGCCTTAGCGGCTTTCATCTCTTCCTGCGCCATTTCACGCATTTCAGCATCGTCTTCTTCCAGCATTTCTTTGGCAGAATCGAGATCGGCCTGCGCTTGCTGATAGGCTTTAAAGCCAGCAACAACGTCTTCTAACTGGGCATATTCTTTCGATAACGCACGAAACCTGTCTTGATCAGAAATGACGCTAGCATCACCCAGCAAAGCCATGACTTCTTCATTGCGCTCGAGCAAGCCTTCCAGCTTGCGGATAACGGATTCCTTCATTTAACTCGCTAACCTTAGTTTTTATCTAATCCAAGCGCTGATCTTAACTGACCGAGAGTATTCAAATCGCCCTGACGACTCGCTGCCGTGAGGGCCTGTGTCGGGGCGTGGATAAGTTTGTTAGTCAGGCGATTGGCTAGTTCAATCAATACCTGCTCAGTGTCTGAGCCCTGAGCTAATTTATTCAAGGCGCGTTCCACTAACTCATCTTTTACCGCCATGCTCTGGCTGCGATACTCGCGAATACTGTCGACCGACTCTAAAGAACGGATCCAATCCATAAATAGGAAAGATTGTTCTTCAGTAATTACTTCAGCTTGCTCGGCGGCTTCTTTTCGAGAAGCCATATTCTGTTCAATAATGCTATGCAGGTCGTCCACTGTATACAGAAACGCGTCATCCAAATCGGCGACTTCCGGCTCAATATCCCGGGGAACTGCTATATCAACCAATAACATAGGTTGATGGCGACGCTGCTTTAGCGCTTTTTCGACCATGCCTTTACCTAGGATAGGCAGAGGGCTGGCGGTAGAGGATATCACGATATCGGCTTTTGGGAGATAATCTGGTATCTGCGCCAGTGTAATTGCTGTTGCGCCAAACTCCTCACACATGCCTTGGGCACGTTCTAACGTTCGATTTGCTACGACCATTGAAGCCACGCCGTTGTCTTTAAGATGCTTCGCAACCAATTCTATGGTTTCACCTGCGCCAATCAACAGTACTTTAGTGGTCGATATTGATGAGAAAATATGTTTCGCCATGCTTACCGCGGCAAATGCCACAGAAACTGCGGCGGCGCCAATTTCAGTGTCAGTGCGGACTTTCTTAGCGACTGAAAAAGTATTCTGAAAAAGTCTATCTATGGTTAGTGCAACCGTACCAGCCTCTTTAGCCTTAACGAACGCTTGCTTTACTTGACCGAGAATCTGCGGCTCACCAAGGATCAAAGAATCGAGCCCAGAGGCTACGCGCATCAAATGCCTGACGGCATCTTGACCGTGATAGTTATAGAGACAAGGTGCTACATCCTCATGATCTAGGCCGTGATACTCTTCAAGCCACGCAATAATGTCGGCCTCATCGCCATTGTTGCAATACAACTCAGTGCGATTACAGGTCGAGACAATAACGGCTTCACCCGAGCGTGTACGACTGGCCAGACTCTTCATAGCGTCATGAATTTTGTCCGGAGAGAAGGCTACTTTCTCACGCAGGTCTACCGTGGCTGTTTTATGGTTAATACCGATTGCTACAAGGCTCATCTGACTCTTTCTAGATTCTTGGCGACTCTCTTAATAAGGGCATTCTACTGAATTGGCCCAACTAAAAACAGAATACGCTTAACAAAACCGAATAAAGGTCTAACTTCTTACCTAAATTTTCTATCAATAATAGGTAAGGCAAAATTTGTCCCAAGGGAGCAAATCTAAGTGACCGCCGATGGAAATTTTACGTTTGGCATTGGTATTCTTTCCAAGCCCTCGTATCATAAGGACTTTGGTATATCAGTCATAGATGAATAATTTGAAGCGCCTCACAAAAACCATTTTCTCTTGTTTTACCTTAAGCGCCCTACTCTTACTGGCGGGGTGTGAAACCTTGCCGCCGATGACTGACTTAAGCCCAATCACAGTCAATGATGCGCGCCAAGCCAAAGCTTGGGAATTACAGGGAAAACTAGCGATAAAAACTCCCGACGATAAACTCAGTGCCAATATCTACTGGCGCCACAGTGAAGATCGCGATGAACTCACACTCACGACTATGCTAGGTACAACTGTGTTGACGCTTAATTCAACCTCGAACTCTGCCCATTTACATATCGATGGCAAAGATTTTCGCGACGATAATGCCCAGCGTTTACTCGAGCGAGTCAGCGGTTGGTCCATCCCCTTGGCCGATTTACCTTTGTGGATCACTGGTCAAGTTGGCCAGAATGATCAAGTACTTGAAAGCGATAGCCAAGGCAAACCTAAACAGCTCACGAACACTCAAACCCCACCGCCTTGGCTGGTCACATTTTTAAGTTGGCAATCCCAGAGCGGCGCCAACGTGCCCCATCAATTAAAGCTTGAGCGTGGTGACTTACAACTCAAATTGCAATTGAATCAATGGCAAGCCCTCGGCAAGCCTGCAATCATACTCGAAGAGAAACCTTAGCATGCCCGCAGCAATTTCACGCCATTGGCCAGCACCAGCAAAGCTTAACTTATTCTTACACGTGAATGGTCGCCGCGCAGATGGTTATCATGAACTGCAAACCTTGTTTCAGTTTATTGATTACTGTGACATGCTCGATTTTAAGGTCACTGAAACCGCAGAACTGATTTTGCACTCCAATATCTCTAATGTTGTCGCTGATAGCGATAACTTAATTCTGCGAGCCGCAAAATCATTACAACAAACCACAGGCTTTACTGGCGGCGCCGAAATCTGGTTGGATAAACGTCTGCCCATGGGCGGAGGTTTAGGTGGCGGCTCGTCAAATGCTGCCACCACCTTAGTGGCACTGAACACGTTATGGAACACCCAATTATCGACCGAAGAACTGGCTAAAATTGGCCTTAAATTGGGTGCCGATATTCCTGTTTTTATTCATGGTTTCGCCGCTTTTGCCGAAGGTGTAGGTGAACGCTTACAAGCGGTAAATCCGAGTGAGCCTTGGTACTTAATCATCGCACCCGATGCCCATGTTTCCACCGCTGAAGTATTCCAAGATCCACTTTTACCACGTGATACCCCGAAACTGGCCATAGAGACCTTAATGAACCAACCTTGGGCAAATGATTGTCAAAAACTAGTCGTTTCTAAATACCCTCAAGTTGCCAAGGCATTAGGCTGGCTGCTAGAATATGCGCCGTCGAGAATGACAGGAACAGGCGCATGCGTGTTCGGGGAATTCACACAAAAGCAACAAGCTCTCGCAGCCTTGGCGAAATTACCGTCTGAAATGCAAGGATTTGTTGCACAAGGGATGAATCTTTCGCCGCTCATCACGCGACTCAGTCACCCTTAAACTACTTTCTTCTAGAGTAACCACTTAACGATAACGCCTCGGGTTCCTCCCGTCCCTACATCGTCGTTACTCTAGCCACTAAAATATAAAGCAAACGCCTGAGGTTCATACAGTGCCCGACATCAAGCTCTTTGCTGGGAACGCCACCCCCAGTCTCGCTAAAAAGATAGCCGATCGTCTATTTTGCAAACTCGGAGACGCAGTGGTTGGTCGTTTCAGCGATGGTGAAATCAGTGTCCAAATTAACGAAAATGTACGTGGGGCCGATGTGTTCATCATCCAATCCACTTGTGCGCCGACAAACGACAACCTGATGGAACTCATCGTGATGGTTGACGCGCTGCGCCGTGCATCTGCTGGCCGTATCACAGCTGTTATTCCTTACTTTGGTTATGCTCGTCAAGACCGTCGCGTTCGTAGCGCCCGTGTACCTATTACTGCAAAAGTGGTTGCCGATTTCCTGTCTAGCGTGGGTGTTGACCGCGTTCTGACCTGTGACCTGCACGCTGAGCAAATCCAAGGTTTCTTCGACGTTCCTGTTGATAACGTATTTGGTAGCCCAGTGCTACTAGAGGATATGTTAGCGAAGAACTTAGATAATCCAGTCGTTGTTTCTCCAGACATCGGTGGTGTTGTTCGCGCTCGCGCAGTAGCAAAACTGTTGGATGATTCTGATTTAGCGATCATTGATAAACGTCGCCCACAAGCGAACGTTGCGCAAGTTATGCACATCATTGGTGATGTTCAAGGTCGTGACTGCATTATCGTTGACGATATGATCGACACAGGCGGCACTCTGTGTAAAGCGGCTGAAGCCTTAAAAGAACATGGTGCGAACCGCGTATTTGCTTACGCAACTCACCCAGTGTTCTCTGGCAAAGCGGCTGAAAATATCGCTAACTCAGTGATTGATGAAGTGATTGTGACTGACACCGTTCCTTTAAGCCCAGAAATGTTGAAAGTGGCTAAAGTAACTCAGTTAACTATGTCTGCGGTACTGGCTGAGGCTATTCGTCGCGTAAGCAACGAAGAGTCTATTTCTGCCATGTTCCGTCACTAATAGTTCTGTTACTGAACGTTCTGACTAATCTGAGCGGTTCCAATGCACAGCTTGCTGTTTTAACGAATCACTAAGCTTGCAGAGCTAATTACTCAGACATAAAAACGCACTCCTCGGAGTGCGTTTTTGTTAGTGTATTTTTTAAGCCAGCTTCTGATCATCAGATGTAAACTGGCTTCTACGCATTAGATTTTAAAATTACTCACCGCACGGAATAAGAATTCAGCTTGCGCCTTAAGCTCATCCGATGCCGACGCATTCGCATCTGCCGCATGGGATGACTCCTCAGCGATATCGCGGATCACCACCACGTTCTTGTTCACTTCGGCCGCCACCATACTTTGCTCTTCAATAGCCGCCGCAATTTGAGTACTCATGTCCATAATATTACGCACGTCGTTATTGATAAGCTTCAATAAAGCGCCTGCACTTGCCGCTTGTTCAGCGCTTTCAACGCCTTGTTTTTGGCTAGATTCCATCAATTGCACAATCGATCGGGTACGCGTCTGCAGCGTTTGAATGATGTTAGCAATCTCTTGGGTTGACGATTGCGTCCGCATCGCTAAGTTACGCACTTCATCGGCAACCACAGCAAAACCACGGCCCTGCTCACCCGCACGCGCCGCTTCAATCGCGGCGTTCAAGGCTAAAAGGTTAGTCTGCTCAGCAATGCCGCGGATCACATCTAACACGCTACCGATAGTCTCGCTGTCACGTTCCAATTCGTTAACGACCGCTGCAGAGCTATTCAACTGCTCAGCAAGTGACTGGATTTTATGTATCGTTTGCTCAACCTCTAATTGACCACTTTGGGCATTATCGTGGGTCTGACCTGCTTTTGATGCCGCTAATTCGGTTGTTTTAGCGATTTCCTCAATCGTTGCGCCCATCTCAGTGATTGCTGTTGCGACCATGTCGGTCTCATTAAGTTGTTGGCCCACACCTTCGGAGGCGAGCATGGCATTTTCTGAAACACGTTTACAGGAAGTGTTAATCGTTGCGACCGACTCAATCACTTGCTCAATCAGCTGTTGGAAGCTACTCACCATGCTATTGAAATGCTGTGCAATTTCACCAAGTTCGTCTTGGGTGGAGGCATCGCACCTCAATGTCAGATCTTTACTCACCTCGATGCGAGAAATGATCTGCGTGATACGCTCAACAGGCGCGATAATACTGCGGATAATCAAGTAGGTAATGATTGATAGTAGTAACGCAATAAAGATAAACACAGTAATACCGACATTAACACTACTACTCTCAGCATCATCAATGGCCTTAAGAGCCAAGTTTTTCAAGTCACTCGTACTGCTCTCAGTTTGCTGGTTTGCAGCTAAAACTCGCGCCATAGTACCGTCATTTTCGGTCAAACCAAGCTGCTGTTCCTTATTAATTAAGCTTTTGAAATCCTTTTGATATTGAGTAATAAGCTCTTCAATTTTTCGTTGAGTATCAATATCGATACTCGAGGCATGAAGCTTGTCATTAAACTTACTAATATTAGTATCGAAGGTTTCGACATAACTTAGCTCACGACGCAGCATAAAATCCTTTTCGTTACGCCTAAGTTGCAGCATTGCGGCTTCGAGTGCGGGCTGATCAAATTCCTTGAGTAGCGTTTCAACGTTATGCACCGCAGCTCGTAACGTACCGTACAAACCTGTTTTAGGTGTTAAGCCAATCTCTTGTTGTAGCTGCACCACTTCAGAAAAAGCGGCTTGATACTGATTTAAATTACGGTCAAAACTTTCAAGTGAGGCAGTCGATACCCCATATTCTTTAAAGACTTTCTCTAACTCAGGGACAATACTGTCGATTGCCATGTGGCTTTGCTTATGCAGCTCGACATATTTCAAATCCTTGCGAGCGAAAAAGTCCTTTTCATTTTTACGCAAAATTAAGACGTCGCGCTCTAAATCAAGCACACTTTGAGCCGCGTTAGAAAGTTCCGATTTCACCGAATTTGAATAGAGTTGTAATCCAAACATGGCAATTAGTGCCGAAATAGACACTGCAGCACTGAGTAACAACTTTGAGCGGATTAGCATAGAAAGTCCCCGAATATATAATCTATCTTAAAAAGATAGCTGGAAATTAAGCCTTTAACAGCGCAAACATAGCAATACATTAAAAGTTCACATCAAATACTTTGATAGCTTGTCGATTTAAGCTCCCATACTGTGAGTACCGCATTATTTTTAACTTAGTTCTTCAGGGTGATACCCTACCGTTACTACAAAGTATTTCGTTTTAATTACGTTAAATATACCGTCTCAAAGCAGATGTAAGTGTCATAACATCAATTGATATAAAATGAATTACTTCATTAGCTTAGCAGTACTTTTTCGGGCGAATTCTACTACAGATTACAAAAATGTTACGCTGGATAATTGATCTAAATAAAATATATTTTTTAAGGTTCCAAACCTTTTGTAGCGCCCACTGCGTCAAAACTACAACACTCAATCATTATGGCAGGAAATTACAGTGACAGCAGGGATCCTCCCACTCAATGGCTCAATGTCTGACTTTGAACTGGTCACCTTAGCGAGCCAAGGAGACAGAACTGCCTTCAAGTTGCTGTATCAAAGCCATTACCAACGTATTTACGCCCTATCACTGCGCCTTTGCGGCCATAGCGCTATTGCTGAAGAAATAACCCAAGAGTGTTTTATTTTAGTGTGGCAGAAGTTGCCACAATTTCGAGGTGAGAGTCAGTTTTCCACTTGGTTACACAGTATTTGTGTCAATCAAGCATTGAGCAGCATTCGTAAACAAAAGTCCTTTTGGTCACGATTTATTCCGCTGGAACATGAAACTGAGCCCTTAAGCTCTGATAGCAGCTATAGCGGATTAGATAAGTTAATTTTCAAACTGCCAGAACGCGCTCGCATGGTTTTCGTACTCTGTGCAATCGAAGGTTATCAACATGATGAAATCGCTGACTTACTTGGCATTGCCGTCGGCACCAGCAAGACCCAATACCATAGAGCTAAGCAACTACTACAGGAGATGCTGTAATGACGTTAACGCCGCTTTCCCGTGAACAACAGCTTGAGCAATTGATCAATAGCGCGCCCAAAGAGATGTCGCCTACACATGATCTGTGGCAAGGCATTGAAAAACGCATGGATAAAACGCTGATACCCCAAACGTACAAATCCCAGAAGAGTCACGCTTGGGCGATAGCGGCTTCGTTTATTATTCTAGCGGCATTGGGATATACCCAATTGCCCTATTTCAACTCATTCATAATGCAGCAGACAGAGCTTGCCCAGAACCAAGCTATGCCAGAGCAACCAGGGGATGCGGCCTTACATTTATTACTCACCCAAATTGCAACATCACACCAAGCGCAAGTGGACAACCTAGAACAGGCGCCAAATGCGCTAATGTGGCAAACGAGCAGCTTCAGCGCACCCGTTGAGCAAGGTTTAACTGAGCTAAGGCTCGCGGCAACACAGATTTACCAAGCTTTACAAGCAAATCCAACCGATAAACAACTTTGGCAACTCTGGCTTTGGGTGCAGCAGCGTGAGCTCGACCTATTACAACAGGGCCAAAAATTACCCATTAGAAACTCGACACAAGGAAACACCTTATGAGCAACCGCAATCTCACTAAAGCTAGCCTATTGGTTTCGACACTCTGTTTAGGCTTAATGGGCAATGTGTTAGCAGCACAAAGCGTTGATAAACAGTTAAGTGTCAGCAGCGACACTAAACTGCAGATCAAAGTCCAACGCGGTGATGTGACCATTCAAACATGGGACAAGAGTGAAGTGAGTGTCACTGGCACATTAGATGAATTGAGCGAAGGCTTTGTGTTTGAGCAACAGGGAAATAGTCTCAATATCGAAGACAAAATGCCTCGCCACTATAATGGCAATAATGACAAAGGATCACAGCTCACCATTAAAGTCCCAAAAACGGTTAAACTCAGTGCAGATACCATCTCTGCCAATCTGCAAGTTGCCGAAACTCAAGGTGAACTGGATTTGAATACGGTAAGCGGCAATATCAACGCCAACAACTTAAGTGGTAAACCTGAGTTACATACAGTCTCTGGTGATATCACGACCAAAGCACTTGATGGAAAAATCAAATTAGAAACCGTATCCGGCACGATTCAGGACACTGACAGTAAAGGAGAAATGAATTATCGCCTCGTTAGCGGTGACTTAAAAAGCCACACTCAAGCAGAAAAAGTCACGATTGAACAAGTCTCAGGTGAAGTGAATGCTAACTTTAGTGTCACCAAAGAAATCGAGCTCAGAACCGTCAGCGGAGATTCACAAGTGTCACTCGCTAAAAACTTCAACAAAGCGAATTTAGAAAGTGTGAGTGGCGATATTACCGTGATCTTTAATGATGTTCCCGATGCCAGCTTCAACTTAGATGGTGGTCCTGGTGGAAAAATCAACAACGGTTTAACCCAAGATGTACCGCAAAAACAAAAATATGTACCAAGCACAGAGTTATCATTCCAAACAGGCTCTGGCGCTGCCAACGTGAAGATGAATACCATCAGCGGTCATCTAATTTTAAAGAAACAGTAATAAAAGCTATTTAGCACAAATAAAAATGCCGCCAAAGCAAAACTCAGGCGGCATTTTTTATATCAAACTCGTTAGACTGAAGCTATCTCTTCAGGCGTCAAATATCGCCATTCACCCAGTGCTAAGGAGGGGTCTAATTCAATTTGCCCAACACTTTCACGGTGCAACCCTTGCACATGATTGCCCACAGCGGCAAACATACGCTTCACTTGATGATACTTACCTTCGGTGATGGTTAATCGCACTAATTGTGGATCAATAATCTCCAGTAACGCCGGCTTAGTTAGACCATCTTCACCACGCAATTCAACGCCAGCGGCAAATACCGCAATCAAACTAGCATCCACAGGCTCAGCGAGTTGCACTAAATAGCGTTTGCCACATTCTTTCTTCGGTGAGGTGATCTTATGCGACCATTGACCATCACTGGTAATCAACACTAGCCCTGTAGTATCGGCATCTAAACGACCAGCAATGTGCAGAGTTTCTGGCTTAGGCACATCCACTAAGCTCAATACCGAAGGGTAGGTTTCATCTATCGTCGAGCAAATAGTGTCTACCGGTTTGTTAAGCATTAAATAACGCTCGCCCACTAAGACAATCGGCTCGCCTTCAAGGCAAACACACATACCTTCAGTCACTTTAAAACCCGAGTCTTTGACGACTAAGCCATCACAAGTAATATCACCGCGATGCAGGGCTTTTTTCGCTAATGAGCGAGTCAATGAGGTACTCTCACAGATAAATTTGTCTAAACGCACGTTAATACTCAACTTCAATAAAGAAAACTGCCGTATTATGAAGCCGACCAGTTCAAAGGGCAAAGAATTGCTGCTCAACGCGAGCAGTGTTTCTATTTAGCCCTTACGCATTGACAGCAATCACCATAGGGAAAGATGCTATGACTGAATTCCAAAAGATGATCACAGGCCAAGAATATGATTGTCTTGACAGCGAACTCTTAAGTTTAAGAACACAACAGCAGCGATTGAATCGACAATTAAATCAAACGATTGCTCAAAATAGCACTGAGTACGCCCAACTCTGCCAACAACTTATGCCCCTTAAATCGCCAGCCGCAACTATCTCCACGCCGATTTTTATCAGTTATGGCATCAATCTCACTCTTGCTGACAGAGTGTTCATTAATGTGAATGTCACCTTGCAGGATAATGCGCCCATTTCTATTGGCGAGCAGACTATGATTGGCCCCAATGTACAGTTTTATACCTCAAGTCACCCACTTGATGCCGAGCTACGTTGCTCAGGTTTGGAAACCGCTAAAGCGATTCACATCGGTAAACGGGTATGGATTGGCGGCGGCGCAATCATAATGCCAGGAATCAATATTGGTGATGATGCCGTCATCGGTGCTGGCGCCGTAGTGACTAAAAATGTCGCAGCCAAAACAGTGGTTGCAGGTAACCCTGCAAAACGAATTAGGCAACTGAATTAACCCTATTTTAAAATGATAAATCGAAGTGCTCGCTTACCTGAAAAGGCCTGCATACGGTAACTTTGCAGCTACTGACTTAAATATACTCACTGGTAACCTTTAGTTACATATCACTCAAGATAAATCCACGATAAACACTGTAATGACCTTGTTTCGATTCCTAGTAAGGCATTAACATAGTTCATTGCGCCTGAAGCAATCCCATTTTGCCAAAATAACAGCCCCAATAATGGGCACAATAATAAACTCGAAGGAAACAACATGAGAAAAGTACTCATTGGGGGACTGTGTGCCTCACTTATCGCAGGCCTGACTGCCTGTAATGACAAGGCTGCCGAAGTTAAAGTCCCTGAAACTGCTAAAACAGCCACCGCAGCGGCAGTGACTCAAGCACTAGGTTCTGGAATTGAATTTGCTAATTTTGATAAAGCGATTCGTCCACAAGACGATTTCTATAAATACGTTAACGGCACTTGGCTAAAAAACACTGAGATCCCAGCCGATCGCACTAGCATTGGCGCTTTCTACGATTTACGTGAAAAATCACGTGACGACGTAAAAGCCATTATCGAAGAAGTGGCTGCAACGCCCAATCTCGTCGTTGGTACAGACGAGCAAAAAGTGGCCGATTTATATCGTTCATTTATGGATACTGAGACACTCAATAAACTGGGAGTCACACCAATCCAAGGCGAATTTGATGCTATTAATGCCTTAAAAGATAAGAATGAATTAGTGAAGTACTTCGCCCACAGCCAAATCGCTGGCGCGGGTACCCCAATAGCATTTTATATCGATATCGATGCAAAAAACTCTAGCCGTTACGCAACGCATCTCTATCAATATGGCCTAAGCCTGCCAGAGAAAGACTACTACTTTAACGAATCCGAACGCTTCGTTAATATCCGTAAGGCATATGTCGCTCATATCGAAAAAATGTTTACCCTTGCGGGTCTCGCTAACCCTAAAGTCAGTGCTGAAGCTATTTTAGCCTTAGAAACGGCGATTGCTGCTAAGCATTGGGATGTGGTTGAAAATCGCGACAGCACTAAAACCTACAATCTATATCAAGTCAAAGATCTGCCAACACTGGCACCGGATATCGATTGGGCAGGCTACTTAGCCGCTCTTGGCGCTGACAAGCAAACCGATATCATAGTTAACCAACCTAGCTATATCCAAGGGTTAAACGAAGTTTTAAAAACGACTGAGTTAGCCACTTGGAAAACCTATATGCAATGGCAAGTGCTGACGCACGCGGCGAGCAATCTGAGTGAAGCGTTAGACAATGAAAACTTCGCTTTCTTCTCTAAAACCTTAAATGGTCAAGAAGAACAAGAACCTCGTTGGAAGCGTGGCGTTGCAGCCGTCAATGGCGTTCTTGGTGAAGTTGTGGGTAAAGTGTATGTCAAACGTCACTTCACTCCAGAAGCCAAAGACCGTATGCAAGCACTGGTTGAAAACCTGCGTGGTGCTTACGGCGACAGCATCAAAGAATTAACTTGGATGAGCGACAGCACTAAAGTGGCTGCGGCGGATAAATTAGCAAAATTCAACCCGAAAATCGGTTACCCGAACAAATGGGAAGATTACAGTAAGCTGACCATCAAGGCAGACGACTTAGTCGGTAACGCTATGCGTGCCAGTGAAGTTGAACATGCTAAATCATTAGCCAAACTGGGCGCGCCAATCGATAAAGACGAATGGCACATGACGCCACAAACGGTTAACGCTTACTACAACCCAACCATGAATGAAATCGTGTTCCCTGCAGCTATTCTGCAACCACCCTTCTTCAATTTGGCAGCTGACGATGCAGTCAACTACGGTGGTATTGGTGCGGTAATCGGCCACGAAATGGGCCATGGTTTTGACGATCAAGGCGCTAAATTCGACGGCGAAGGCAATATGCGTGATTGGTGGACAGAGCAAGACTTGAAAGAGTTCTCTGCTCGCGGCAAAGCGCTAATCGCACAGTACGATGGTTACGCAGTGTTTGATGATCTGCATGTCAACGGCAGCTTAACCTTAGGCGAGAACATTGGTGACTTGTCAGGTGTGACTATCGCTTATCGTGCTTATAAGAAATCGCTTAACGGTAAAGATGCGCCCGTTATCGATGGCTTAACGGGCGATCAACGTTTCTTCATCGGCTTCACGCAAATTTGGCGCGCAAAAGCTAAAGAAGAAGCCATGCGTAACCGCGTAGCGACTGATCCACACTCACCTGCGGAATTCCGCGCACTGGGTGCACTATCTAACATGCCTGAGTTCTACACTACGTATGATGTAAAACCTGGCGATGCCATGTATATCGCACCAGAGAAACGCGTAAAAATTTGGTAAGCCAAATTTAAATCACTGTTCAGCGGCATAAGCTGGCCAACAATGGCGCTCACTGTTACAGGTGGCGCCATTTTTATTTCCTTAAACCACTGAGTTATGAATGTGAACCCATGCGCAAGATGAACAAGTCTTCATGGTTGGTTCAGCTTTAATTAAGCAATAGAAGCCTATGGTGGATGAGTGACCTGAATAACTCACCCATAAGGAAGTAGGCCGCATGACTAAGTTATTTCGTACCTTTTTTATTTTTCTACTCTTATTATCGAGCCGCGCTGGTGTAGCAAATCCTCTCGACATCAGTGACAGTAAAGCAGAACGTGGTAATTACAGTGCAAGACAGGCATCAAGCCATGACCTACAAGGTCTATATGCACTCAGCAGTCAGACCTTCGATGCGCCTCATCAATCCTCGAATGACTTATCCGTGCTCCATCACCAAGCCTATGATGCACAAGCTGAGCTCGCTCAATTACTCACCAAGATTGCCCATTATTCACAGGCACTAGTGATTGTTCCGCCAGTAAAGAGTTACCAAAGAGCAGCCGATAAAGTGGCGACAAAATTTAACGGTGATGCCAGCCAAATTACCGACCTTGCAAGGGCAAGTATTGTGACCGACAGCATTCAAGATCTGATGCAGGCCTACCAAACTTTGAATGAGCACACCCAAGTTGTGAAACAAAAAAACCGCTTTGCCGAACCTAAAGCCTCCGGCTATCGCGATCTCAATCTACTGGTACGCTTACCCCAATCAGGCATGATTGCTGAAGTGCAATTACACCTACAGGATATCGCCGATATTAAAAATGGTCCTGAACACAAGGTATATGAAAAAGTACAGAGGATTGAGGCCAATGCTCGTGAACAACAACGTTCACTAAGTGAGTTTGAACTCGCGCAGATTGCCCAATTACGCCAAGAATCACATAAGTTGTACCATAAGGCATGGCTTAACTATAAACGGGTTGATGAAGCCAGTTTATTAAGAGCCTCAGTCACTTAACTAAAAAGCTTCCACTCTTGCGCTGGTTATCTGTAAAGGTACCAGCGCCTTTTTTTATATTTTACAGCGCCTGAAAAACCATATTAAAAATAAGCTGAAAAAAAGCACTCTCTCGCATCGAACGTCTTTTTAAGTATATAATCCCGCGCCATAGCCCTATCAGCAGGAAACGCCATGCACGACATTATTGAGCAACTCCAAGAACGCAGCGAAACTGTTCCTGTACCACTCGAATTACCCACATTTGAGCAGCTCGTCGAAGTCGAAGAGCAAATCCTGATTTCATTGCCAAGGGAGCTAAAAGAATACCTGTTGTATGCCAGTGATGTAATTTACGGCACGATAGAGCCAGTAACAGCATCGGATCCCTACTCGCACACCTACCTGCCCGAAGTGACTTGCTATGCGTGGTCCATCGGTATGCCAAGGGACATGATTGCCATATGTCAGCAGGGTGATGCTTTTTACTGTATCGACCAAGATGGTCAAGTACATTTCTGGAAAAACGGCGACTTTACCGATATCTATTGGGAGTCGTTTTGGGAATGGGTTGAAGAAATCTGGTTAAAGATCAAATACTAATTTTACTTTTATTGCATTGAGAACACGATTATGTCTAAGAACATTGGCTTGAATGCCATCGAAATGAGCTACTTACGCCAGTCACTCAGCTTAAGCGCGGCTCAAGTTGGTGCTCTGACTAACCATAGCGAAGCCGATGTATTCGCCTGGGAAAGCGGTGAACAACTGGTACCTGAGCTGGCACAAAAGAAACTGCTTGATATTGATGACATCATTGAGATGCAAGTGCTCAACACCTGCGATGGTATCGAAGAACTATTTAAGAAAGAACCTAAACGTCACTTAGCCTTCGTGGTCTACCCCACTCAAGCGGTTTACACACAATACAACCCCGAATTCTTAAGTTCACTGCCTTTTACTGAGCTGTACAACACGGCCGCTTGGCGCATTAAGAAAGAGTGCAAACTGGTCCTAGAAGTCGACGTCAGCCTAGTGGCTCTCGACGTGGAGGCCTACAAAGCCTTCCGTGAACCAACCAAAATGAGTGAAAGCCGCGAAAGTCGCGCAAAGTGGGCTGCGACTCAGCTATAAGCGTGCAAATCCAGAAGCTTAGTACTCGCGTTAACAGTAAGGGCTGATATCACTATCTGCCCTTTTTATATTCTCATAATGATTTCAGATAATCAGCGACTTAGAATGATTAGCCCTTAGCGGCCACCACAGCATCCATCTTCTGTAAAGCTGATTGACGCGACGGCAGCGCAGACAACCTATCGCGATAAGCGGCGAGTTTAGGTGGAATGGCTTGTTCGAATAATGTGCCCCACATTAAGGTATGGGCTAGCAAAATATCCGCCACCGAAACGTCATCACCGAGCAAAAAATCACTTTCAGGCAACATGGCTGCGGCCAATGCCGCCGCCTTATCAAACTCCCATACCGCACAAGGCATGATCTGCGGATGACGCTGCGCCTCAGGCAAGGCAAACTTATGTTTACCCAAAGTCCAAAGCGGCTGCTCAAGCTCAGTAATGATGAAGCTTACCCATTGATGGTGCAAACCAGAAGCGTTACTCCCCACTGGTGGCAACAACTTACCCTCGCCATACTTTTCTGCGAGATAAAGGCAAATCGCCGCTGATTCAGATAACACTAGCTCAGCATCCGTTAGCACAGGCACTTTACCACAGGGATTTATCGCTAAAAATGCCGCGCTGCGATGCTCACCTTTAGTCATATCCACAAAGGAAAAATCCCAATCAACCCCCAACTCTTCCAACACCCAAGCAACTCGTAATGCGCGACTGCGCGGTGTGCCA
>NZ_JBHFFD010000055.1:0-45540 GCF_043359565.1 Shewanella sp. S23-S33
GTCCATGGTCATGATAATTCGCGAGGTTTTATGGCGCAGCAACTTAGCGGGTATCAATTTACCTTTCTCATATTGAAATGCAAACCCAGATAAAAATGTCCTATCGATTAAGCCTTTAAGCTTAGCAGGAATACCGCCCCACCAAATCGGTGTGATAATCACCACATGCTCCGCCCACTGGATATTCGCTTGAAACGCTAGCAAATCGGCTTCGAGTGGCTGAGGTTGACGATAACCATAGGTCAGATTCGGGTCAAAATTCAGCTCAGCTAGTTTGACGATTCTCACTGAGTGTTTATCTGCCGCCGCTTGGACATAGGTTTCAGCCAGATGCTCACAAAAACTCTGCGCCTTAGGATTACCACAGATCACTAAAATCTTTTTTGCCACGATGAAACTCCATAACAGTCAATGTGGCAAATAGCATAAACTCTGCCCCTAAGGGGAGAGTCAAGACCTAAGGTAACAGCTGCGATTCACAGGAGGTGAGCCCATCAATACAGGCATCTAACTGAGTGACTTTATGTTCTAACTCACTTATCTGGCGTAAAAAATCCGCTTTAATACCCAACAAAAAAGTCTGCACTATGGCTAACTGAGCATGCTTATCGCCTTGTTCGAGTAAATCTTTTAGTTGGACAAGCTTAATACCGAGGGCTTTGGCCTCTTTGATTAGCAACAACAGCCTAATATCCGCCGCACTATAAATACGATAACGCCCCTGACGTGCGGGAGTGTCGATAAGCCCCCACTCCTCATACAAGCGAATCGCTTTTATCGACAGCCCTGTTTGCTTTGCCGCTTGTCCAATATACATAGCTCAACCTAACCCTTTAAAGACATTACTCATATCTGCATTGCTTGCCATTATCAGCCACAGTATCAGCTTAGGCCAAGACTTGTCGCAGCAATCTTATGCTGCTAGTCTGGCCGCTTAAACGAGCGTTTTAACTTAGGATTTTTATCATGGGATTTAAACAAGAACAGCTGCAAAAAGATGTTCAAGAACAGGCAATGGAAAAGTTTCTCGCACAGCACCCTATCGTTACCCAAATCCCCGTTGCATGGGGTGAAATGGATGCCCTACAACATGTTAATAATGTGGTGTATTTCCGCTATTTTGAAACGGCACGTATCGACTTTTTCAATCGCCTCTTCCCGCTAGATACCCTGTATAAATCCGGCATTGGCCCCGTAATCAGCGAAAATCAGGCTCGCTATAAACGCCCAGTGACTTTCCCCGATACTTTATTGGTAAGTGTCAGCATTAGCGATATTCACAGCGATAGATTTACCATGCATTATCAGGCTTTTAGTAAACAGCAGCAGGCAGTAACCACCTTAGGCACTTCAGTCGCGGTGATGTTTAACTTTAAAACGGGCAAAAAAGCTGAGTTACCAGCAGAACTGCTGACAATTCTCAAACAACACGAAGTCGCTTAAGCTTTAAGCTATCCGAGCCCATAGATAAATTGCCATCACACTTTAGGCCATACCTTGAGGGAAGCATGTATGTCAGATAACGAAAATATCGAGATAGCCATTGAACATCAACAGGATAAACAGCGTTTTATTATCCCTGTCGATGGCTATGAAGCCGTGTTGGAATACCGATTATCAGGCAAGGATATCGATTTTAGCCGCACCTTTGTCCCCAACGAACTGCGCGGTAAAGGCCTTGCCGAACGCTTAGTGCGCCACGGCTTAAAGTGGGCCAAAGGCCAAGAGTTTACTATCCAAGCCAGCTGCTGGTATGTGCAGAAGTTTTTGAAATAGGCAGATTTAAAAACGAGTTCGCTAAATCCAATAAACAGGGTAATGGCGCTTGGGATCGGTGGAGAGGTTATTGACCACCAGCGCGACCAGTAAGAGTAATACTGAGCCGAGGAACACTGGCATTAACGCGTAAAGAAAGCCGAGTTGATGCACGTTTTCACCGCCAATCACGGCAATCAATGCCGTTGCGCCACCCGGAGGATGAAGAGTCCGAGTCAGGTACATGAATGCGATAGACAGGGATACCGCTAAGGCGCTGGCCAGCACCACATAATCGCCACACACTTGGTACACTGCGACCCCAATTAAGGCCGATAACACACTGCCACCAATCAAGTTACGCGGCTGAGAAAACTCCGCCAGCGGTGCACCGTACACTAGCACAGCCGACGCGCCGAACGAGCCAATGACAAACATAGTGTCGACGAGGTTTTCACTCATATAATTTGCGAGACTCGCGACCAAGTAAATGCCACAGAAAGCCCCAATCCATGACCACACAATCTTTTTAAGTGGCTGTCTTGGTGGACAAATGTCCTTCGAACGCATGCGGGTAAAATAGAATCTCATGGTTAATCCGAACCGATAAAAATTAAGTGATACAGATAAGTGATCTGCATCACAGTTAGCGGGTCGACAAATTAACCCTTCAGCAGCGCAATTGCAATTACGCTGACCGAAAGAGTAAGCAGACTAAGCACTTTCACCATTCAGATTAGCGAGCATTTCGCGGATATCTTCAGGAATCGGGCGGCTTTTTTCACTGCTGTAATCGTAATGTACGAGTGTGGTTTTCACTTCGGCGGTCTTGTTACCCGCTTGCCAACAGGTTTGGGTCAGCTCGAAGCTGCTATTACCGATACGGCTGACATAGGTTTTTACTGTGACACTCTTGCCATAGTAAGTCGGCGCGATAAATGCCACGGTAAACCCCGCGACGATTAAGTTCCACTGATGCAAATCTAACTCGGGATTAAAAATCTCAAAGATTGGCGTGCGCGCCGCTTCACACCATACGGGGATCACAGTGTTGTTGATATGGCCGAGGCCGTCGGTTTCAGTAAATCTTGGATTGATTTCGAGACTGTATTCTGTGGCTGACATGCAAACTTCCTTTTTATTATTTTATGAATGGAAGAGCGTGGTGATTATCGCAATGAAACCACACCACCAAACTCATCCATTATCCTAAGCCAAACAGGTTCTAGCCACTAGCCCAAACCAGCATTTTAAAACTGGCAACTCGCCGTTTCTGGGGTTTGCTTGCCGTTAGCATCGTACTTTTTAAGGCATCCAGCCTTACCCATATCATACATTTTCTCGTATTCTAACTTGCCATTTTTATAAGACTTATACACCCCATGAGTTTTTGGGTTCTCTAAGTGATAAATCTTACGGCCCTTAGTGATATGTGAGTAATCGGCAAAACCCGGCTCTTCGGAATAGATGACACCGTTAATGTAGCGCTTGTGTACCACATGCTGTTCATCGATACGCAGCATTTCATTCGCTATCTTGCCATTCATGTCGTAACACACTTTATCCACGGCATAATTGCTATCGAGGTCTTCAATACAACTCACGGCACCATTATCAAAGTACTCGCGCTGTATACCGCAGCGCGCAATGGCGTTATCCCAGAAATAAGGTTCACCGTTCCAGGTTTCGCCTTCTTGCTGGCAGTAGTTCCACAGGCTTCTTAATTGGCCATTAGGATAGAAACTGTAATGGGGGCCAGAGACACGGTTATTCACTTGGTGACCATATCGGGAGAGTGAGTAACCACCATCAGTGGAATAACTGATACTTGGGCCGTATTCCTTACCCGCTTTGTACGTTTTTAAATTTAATAAACGGCCATTGGAATCAAACTGATATTCTTTATCTACAGCGCCATTGGTGTAATAAGCCAATTTATACAAGGAGCCGCTGCTATGATATTCGCGCTGCTCACCGTGTTTTATCGATGAAATTGCTTCATTTTTACCATTAATCACCCCTTCACAATCATCTGAGTAGGGATTCTCACGCATAATACATTCATCGTGCGAAGGCTTAATCGTCACCGCTTCATTGAATTTATAACTCGTTAGTTCAGTCAGCTCACCGTTCTGGGGATTAAAGCGCATTTGCTGGCCATCCAACTCTCCTTGGCGGTAGTTAGCGATATCCACCACGACATTGGGACTTGAATACCAAATACTCTGACCATTAAGGCGACCCTGCTCATAATGACGGGTATTAAACATCAGATTATTTTTGTCGAATGATTTAGACTCTCCTTGACGTAAGCCATTGACATAGCTCACTTCGGTATGGGTCCCATCTTCGGCTTTAAATACCCAAGGGTCAGTGCGTTTTCCTGCAAGATAGGCGCCTTCACCTACTTGATCACGGAAATGTCCGCTCGTCACTTTATCGACCCAAGCGCCTTGCTTCACACCCTTTTGATACTGGCCTTTGCTACCATCAGCCTCAAGCCACTCGCCATCTTTTACGCCATTGAGATAAATGCCTTTTGCCACTAATCGCTTATCGCCTTCTGCACTGGAGTCATAATCGGGCTCATAGACTTCGTAGGGGCCGTCGAGCACATCCTGATTGTAATGGGCAAAACCAAAGCTATCGGCCTCATCGAACATCGACTGTGCAATCCATTTACCTTGCTTTTTACCGTCAAGATATTCGCCTTCCCAATAAATGGCTTGGTTCTCTGTCTCCATCCACTTACCGACTTTTTTGCCCTGTTTGTAGTTACCAGAGTAAACCACGCTACCATTGCGACCATCGTAGGCTGCATACGGGCCATCGAGCACACCTTGGGCATAATGACTTTCACTGGCAAGCCCTGCCCAAGTGCTTCCCATGCCCATACTCATAAAATCGTAGGATGGGCCTGTTTTAGGGATCACGGCACCACCACTTTTAAGCCAATCAAAGTCATCGGCCTCAAAGGCCACGCTCACCAATACAAAACTGCCGTCTTCTTCGCTATAACCACTGCGATCAAAGGTGGTCACTAAGCTATATTGGCGCTCAATCCCTTGGGCATCTTTATCTTTACGAGTCAGTGGATAACGTAATTTATATTCGACGGCGGTCTTCACATCGACGGGTGAACCTTCGGAATTACGATAACCCACTAAGGTCGGCTTGAGCTTAGTAGAACCATCGACAATCGCTTTAATGGCGGGATCTTCAATCGCGTCAACATCATAGGTCATACGGTATTGTTGCGGCGGAATTTGGCTTAACACTTTACGAACGCTACCCACGGTAAACGAGGTTAAGGTTGGTGCGACTTCATCGAGCACAACCTGTAGACGGGGAAGTTTTGTGAGATCATCTCCTTCAAAACCATAGCCCCGTAAATGCTGACCATCGGCATCTTTCAGCATGACAACCACTTCTTTGGTGCCACCTTTATCAAAATCAAGGTAAAAAACCGCAACCACTTCAGCAGAACCATAATCATCAAGACGCACGCCGGGCGCATCGCCATAGAGCATTTCGCCCCACACTTTATGATCTTTTTGATAGAAATTGAGCCATTGCCCGTTAGGCAAGTCCACTGGGCCATGGACGATTTTGTCGTAATCCTCAGCGTCAGCTGCAGGAATGACAGTTAAAGAAGATAACAACACCGCACTCACTGCAGTGAATAAACTACGAATCGAAAGTTCCATTTAACTACACCTTTTATACCGACGCCTCGCGCCTCATGCGCACCAGTAAACGGGGCGAATTTTAAGCGAAGAAAAGCACTTCAGGAAGTAGTAGATAAAAAAAAGGCCGCTTCTGCGGCCTTTAGCAACAACAACTTAACAATTAGTTGTTGTACATAGCATTTATTTCATGGGCGTATTTATGGTAAATCATCTTGCGGCGCAGCTTGAGCGTTGGGGTGATTAAACCCGCTTCCATCGAAAACGCTTCAGGCAACAGAGTGAACTTTTTAATCTGTTCAAAACCGGCCAACTCATGCTGTAACTGCTTTAAGCGTTGCTCAAAATGCTCAACCACATGACTATGGCGCAGCAATTCTAAAGGTGACTCATACTTCAGCCCTTTGTCCTTCGCCCACGCTTCCAGTGACTCAAACGCTGGCACAATCAAAGCGGTCACATAGTTACGCGCATCGGCAATAATCGCCACTTGCTCGATAAAAGGACAACAGCCAACGGCGCCCTCAACCCTTTGCGGCGCGATATATTTACCGTTGGAGGTCTTCATCAATTCTTTAATACGATCGGTAATAAATAGATTGCCGTTCGCATCGAAACGCCCTGCATCACCGGTTTTTAACCAACCATCTTCAAACGCAGCGGCGGTATCTTCAGGACGATTGTAATAGCCGCGCATCACAGTGGCGCCGCGGACTAAAATCTCATCGTCCTTACCTAGCTTAATTTCGGTTTCCAGCAAAGGTTGTCCATTGGAACCTGGCACTCGATTACCTAAGGTATTGCAGGTCACAGTCGCGTTAGTTTCTGTCATACCGTACCCACAAAGTACCGGAATATTAATCGCATGGAAGAAACTACCGACATTCACATCTAAGGCTGCGCCACCGCAAGGCATAAACTTCAAACGGCCACCAAGCACAGCCTGCAGCTTGCTATACACCAGCTTGTGCGCCAAACGCCATTGCAGCGACAACCACAATCCGCCCTTAGCACGACCTTGGCCGACTTCGAACTGACGTTGGCCAACGCGCATCGCCCAAGCAAACAACTTCTTACGACCGTCGGCTGATTTAGCGACTTTATCTTGTACGGCGCTATACACTTTTTCGAGGAAACGCGGCACCACACACAAGGTATGTGGACGCACGGCGCTAATCGCCTCTTTCACTCTTTGAGTATTTTGCAGATAGACGTTATGGCCGCCACGGCACAAGACGTAGAAACTCCAACTGCGCTCAAATACATGGCTCAATGGCAAAAATGCCAAAGACACATCGCCAGAATGGAACGCCAGTTTTTGATCGTGCTGGCGTATGGTAGACGCCATATTGCGGTAATCCAGCATCACGCCCTTAGGGTCGCCCGTGGTGCCGGAGGTATAAATTAAGGTCAGTAAATCATCGAGATTTGCAGCTTGTAAACGCTGATTAAGCTCGGCTTCTTGCTCAATGTTTAACTGAGTGTCACCCGCCAGTAGGGTATCTAGATGCCAATGCTGATTGGCCTTATCGGCAGCGAGTGCCACGCTGGCATCGAATACAATCACATGCTCTAGGCTTGGGCATAAGGCTTGCAGCTCACAGGCCATAGCGTACTGCTTAGCATCGTCGACAAAAATCACTTTAGCGGTGGCATCGTTAACGATAAAACTCGCCTGTTCGACGGTACTGGTGGGATAAATTGGCACCACAACGGCGCGAGTTTTGAGAGTGCCGACATCGGCACAAGTCCACTGCGGGCAGTTTTGCGCCAGAATAACGCAACGGTCTTGCACTTGTACGCCAAGTTCGATCAACACTTGTGCAATTTTACTGCTGATTTGGTCGAAGGCTTGCCAACTCACCTGAGACCAAGGAGCGGCCATTTCAAAACCTTCCAGCGCTACTGCGTCTTTTAAAGACTCGCTCTGCTGCTGTAGTAGTCGAATAACATGATATTGATCGAGAGACATAAGAGACTCACCTTTTTAGCTTACAAGTGTACCGCTTTTGCAGCATTCTACCTGAAGGCCAAATAAAAACTAAGAGTTTTTGCTCTAATGTTGTGCAAATGTCGCTCAAATCACGCTGTAAATAGGCTTTTATCTGCTAATGACATCGCCTTGCCAGAGTTTTTCTTATCCCCAAAAAACACAACTTGTTCGTGTCAGTGCTTGTAAATAGGTTCACAACAACTTAGGTTGACATGAAAAACGCCCAGCACTGCCCGCTCACACCTTGTTAACACATTAATATACCGATATTTTGTATCTAAATTTACAACTCGTCCTGAAATGCAAAAAGGAAAGCGCGCATGATAGATAGCATGACACACAGGAAGTTAAGCAACACAGTTCAACGCCATGGTGCGACTAGTGCCACATGGCGCACGCGTACTTTGAGAATGAGCGCACTCATACTGGCAATGGCAAGTACGGCGACGTGGGCGAGTGATGTGAAAAGCCAAGAGACACAAGCGACGGCAGATATCGCGAATAAGACCGACACTTGTTATGTGGAAGGCGTATCCGATCGCCTAAACTGCGGTTTTGTGACTGTGCCAGAAAACCCTAACAAACCCGATGGCAAACAGATCCAAGTGCATTACGTTGTTTTGCCTGCGGTGAAAAATGCCAACCATGAAGAAGCCTTGCTGGCGATTGCAGGCGGCCCAGGACAATCGGCCATAGAGAACGCGGCAGGTTTCGATGCCATGCTGAGCAAAGTCCGCCAACAGCGAGATATTTTACTGATCGATCAAAGGGGCACTGGCCGTTCGAATGTGCTGGCCTGCGATGAAGGTGCTCAATCTCCACTGTCCTTCGATGACGATAATGTCGATACCTTAGCCGAAACGCAAAAATGCTTAGCCAAAATTGATGCCGACGTGACTCAATACGGTAGCCTCAATGCGATTAAAGACTTCGAAGCCGTACGTGTGCACTTAGGCTATAAAAAACTGCATATTTACGGCATATCCTACGGCACTCGCATGGCGCAACTTTACATGCGTTTATATCCAGAGCACTTAGCCACAGTGACCTTAGACGGCATAGTGCCCATGCAGCAAAGCGTATTAGAAATTGGCTCTGCGATTGATCGTGGCTTCGACTTATTGTTTAAGGATTGCCAAGCAACCGCCGCCTGTAACAGTCAATTCCCCGAGTTAAAAGCGGACTTTGAGCGAGTCGACGCTAAGCTCGCCACAGGCCCTGTGATGGAAAACGTTTACGATCCTGTCACGGGCGAAAAAACCATGTTAACCATGACGCGCGGTAAATTCTCTGGCTCGATCCGCATGGCACTGTATCAAGCCAATGTGCGCGCCCTCTTGCCCCATGCGATTCATCAAGCATCGAAAAACAACTTCCAACCTATACTCGGCCTCTATGCCCTCACTATCGACAATGCTGGCATGGCGATGGGCATGCACGCCTCTGTGGTCTGTGGCGAAGATATGCACCGCATTACCCCTACCATGCGCGAGCAGGCCAAAAAATCCTTTATGGGCAGAACCATGCTCGAAGGCTTAGAGGCGACTTGTTCAGTATGGAAAGTCCCTGCGGTCGATAACAGCTTTAGCGAGCCCATCAACAGCAACATTCCGACCTTGTTGTTATCCGGCGAAATCGACCCCGCCACCCCACCAAGCTGGGGCGAGTTAGCCATGGAAAAACTCACCAATGCCAAACACTTTATTGCGCCCTACGCGACCCACGGCGTGGCCTATCAATCCTGCGCTAATAACCTGATTGCCGATCTCGTCCGCTCGGGCTCAGTCAACGATCTCGACGGCGAATGTTTGAATAAAGATGTGCGCCGTAGCTTTTATTTAAATGCCAGCTCGGTGGAACCGCTTAATGCGACCAGCACAAAAGCCACGACAACAGATGATCACGCTAGCACTGGAGCTAAGGAATAAGCCATGATTAAAGTATCCCATCTTTCCAAGCGCATCGGTGACGTGCAGGCGCTGAATGACTTAAGTTTCGTCGCACAAAACGGCCAAATCACAGGACTACTCGGCCCGAACGGGGCAGGTAAAACGACCTGTTTACGCACGATTTTTGGCCTGCTGAAACCCGATAACGGCAAGGCTGAAATCGAAGGCATAGATGTCGCCATCGACCCTATTGGCGCTAAGCAGCAACTCGGGCTATTCCCCGACCCTTTTGGTCTGTATGAACGCTTAACACCAAGGGAATACATTCGCTATTTTGCCGAGCTGAGCGGCTTATCACCCAACGAGGCCAAGGAGGCCACTAGCCAAGTGATTGCGAAATTGCGCCTCGAAGACATTAGCGATCGCCGCTGCAAAGGCTTTTCCCAAGGACAAAGAATGAAAACCGCCCTCGCACAGGCAATCGTCCACAGCCCGAGCAATATTATCCTCGACGAGCCGACCCGTGGGCTGGATGTGATGAGTACTCGCCTATTGCGCGACATTCTTATCGACCTTAAAAATCAAGGACATTGCGTGCTGTTCTCGAGCCATGTGATGCAGGAGGTCGCCGCACTGTGTGACCAAGTGATCGTCATGGCCCAAGGCAGAGTCGTCGCCATTGGCAGCCCAACTGAGCTTTGCATTCAAACAGGCAAAGACTCGCTCGAAGAAGCCTTTATTCAACTGATCGGCACGGATGAAGGGATAGCGGCATGATGACTCAGCAAAGATTACGCCCGCAGGTTTTAACCTTTAAGACCTTGATATATAAAAGCGTGGCATTTAAGAACATGGTTAAGGGAATGACAGCATGAATAAAATAATCGCTATGGTTCGTAAAGAACTCATCGATGCCGCCCGCGATAAGCGCTCTGTGATGGCGGGTCTCTACTACGCCATAGGCACGCCGCTGATCATGTGCGGCCTATTTATGGTGTTAATTGGCCAATTAACCAGCCCCGATGATTTGAAAATCACCATTAAAAATCCCGATAAAGCACCGGATTTAGTAAGATTTTTATCGAATAAAGGCATCACTCAAGGCGCAGCCGATGGCTCTGACGCCAAAGACCTTAAAGCAATAGAACTGAACATCAGCACCGACTATGCCGCGCAGATGAACCAAGGCAAAAGCGCCGAAATCACTATCGTGGCCGATAACTCTGAAGAGAAATTACAGAACTCGATTCGCAGACTCGAGAAGCAACTGCAGGCCTACAGCGCTGAAATGGGCAGTTTACGTTTAATCGCTCGCGGTATCGACCCGCGCGTGGTGCAGCCGCTTAAAGTGAATGTGCAAGACAAAGCCACTACAGACTCTAAGGGTGGAATGATCTTAGGTATCGCCATTTTCACTATGATTTACTCGGTATTTATCTCGGGGATGAACCTAGCTATCGACACCAGTGCCGGTGAGCGCGAACGTAACTCCTTGGCCCTGCTACTGAGCCATCCGCTGACCACTCGCCAATTAGTACTGTCAAAAATTATTGCGGTGAGCTTGTTCGCTCTGCTCGGTTTAGTGCTGATCTTGCTGGTGTCTAAAATCGCCTACGCCTTCGTGCCATGGCAGGAATTAGGCTTTAGCGTCAACATCACCACAGAATTTATGCTGCTGATGTTAGTGGTCGGCATCCCCGTCGCGTTAATGGCCGCTTGTCTGCAACTGTTTGTGTCTTTTATGGCGAAAACCTTTAAGGAAGCTCAGTCCTATCTGACTATGGTGCTGTTTGTGCCCTTAGCCCTGTCGATGGCCGCCAGTTACAACATAGCGCCAGATATGCTGCAGTGGTTGCCAGTCTCGGGTCAGCAACAGGCATTAATGGACTTTATCAAAGGTAAAGACTTGCCCATGTTGCAGTTACTGGTTTCGACCTTAGGCACACTCGCCATTGCGGTATTGCTCGCCTTTGGCATGGAAAGGTCGCTCAAGAGTGAAAAAGTGATCTTCGGTTTATAGGTCGCTTCGATTGATAAACTTAAACCGACAAACTTGAGGAGCGATAACTAAGTCGCTCCCAAGTTGAAAACCTCAATAGCTACGGGAGTTTGTTATGGAAAACGAATTTGTCTTAATGGTGATTATGGTCACCTTCATTATTGGCCTCAGCGCCACTGAAATGTTTAAACACTATCTAAAGGCACACCAACTTGGAGTGGGCACCGCAGACGATAGGCACCTTGAGGACAAAGTGACTCAACTCAGCCTACAAAACCAAGCACTAATTGAGCGAGTACAAGTGCTTGAAAAAATAGTGACAGAGCCAGAGTACGAGCTAAAGCAGCAGATTAATCAGTTATGAACCCTAAGCTCCTCAAACAACAAAGCCACTGGATTTTCAGTGGCTTTATTTTTTTACAGGCTCGATAGCAAGATTACTTAGCCTTAGGCCTGAATGGCTTGATAACCGACTCATTGCACTCTAAATACGGGCCTTCCATCAAGTCGATACAGTAAGGAATGGCGGGGAACACAGCATCTAAACATTCGCGAATCGATTTTGGTTTGCCGGGCAAGTTCACAATCAATGAATCGCCACGTAACCCTGCGGTTTGACGCGATAAAATGGCGGTAGGTACAAATTTTAATGACTCGGCGCGCATCAACTCACCGAAGCCTGGCATCATGCGATCGCAGACGGCTTCTGTCGCTTCTGGGGTGACATCGCGTTTCGCAGGTCCTGTGCCGCCCGTAGTGACAATCAAACAGCAATCCTGCTCGTCGGCCATTTTGATCAGCGTCGCTTCAATCACATCCTGCTCATCGGGGATCACTTGATAAATCGGCTCCCACTCGCTGGTGAGATAGTCGTTGAGCGTGTCGATAATCGCCTTGCCTGAGATATCTTCATAAATTCCCGCGCTGGCGCGATCGCTGACCGTCACAATACCGATTTTTGCTTTGCTCATAGGAAATCCCCAATGATGTTGAAATGAAACATGCCGAAGTGAAAATTGTCGACATCAAGCATGGAAGAAGCCGCTACAGCTTCGACCTTAAGCCGCAGCTAAAATAGCATAAATGCTCGGAAAAGGGGGCGACTAAAACGTGATGGGGTTCGCGCTATGCTATTGAAAAGTGGCGGGCAGAAAATCTACACGAGAAGAATCCAAGGAAACTCAACAGGCTCGCCTTGGATATTATCGTTAATGCAGTAAGGATTAGCTGACCTGCGCTAACGTAGGTAAGGAGGGAAATGCGCCTTTTTGCCCGCAGGTAGTCGCGCCGCAGCGAGTGGCAAATACCACCGCTGCTTCTAAGTGTTCTTTGCTTTCTAGCCTTTGTTTCAAGGTCAAATGGCTTAAATCGTATTCCAGATCTAAGCCTAAGGCGAACAGAAAACCTGAGATAAAACTGTCGCCTGCCGCCGTGGTATCGACGGCAGAGATTTTGGGAACGGGTACGCTAAACCTTTGCTGCGCTGTGATGCATTGTACTGGATTGGCACCATCGGTGACCAAAATCACCTCAACCCCTTGGGCGAGGCAAAACTGCAGATAATCTTCAAAACTCTTATCCCGCGCTAACGCTAAGTAGTCCGCTTCTTCGCGGCTCATTTTCAGCACTTGGGTGTAACGAAAACACTGCTCAACCCGCTCGGCCAACAAGGACGTGTCCTGCCACAGGGATAAACGCAGGTTCACATCGAAACTCACTAAAGTCGCGAACGCATTGGCACAACGCGCACCATAAAGGCTAGTGTTAAAGATGGCAGTTTCAGTAAAGGTATTAGAGCAAAGGTGAAAGATATCAATCCCCTGCCATGGAATATGGTCGAAATGCTGATTGCTGTAGCGCATATCGGCGGTGCCATTTCGATTGAACTCAAAGGTGCGTTCACCCTGTTCATCTAAATTGACCAGCACAGTCGCGGTAGCAGCGCCCGGCACTTCGGCAAGATAATCGGTTGCCACACCCTGCTCCGCTAAGGCTTGCTTTAACATAACGCCATAATGGTCCGCGCTGATGCCACCGGCAAAGTAACTCTTACCGCCGAGTTTCGTGTAACCCACAGCCACATTGGCGGGCGCGCCACCGGCAATCGGCTGATGATGTTTGCCTGTGGCATCGGTTGGCAGCAAGTCTACTAACACCTCACCGAAACTGAGTAATACCGTCATTTCCACTCCAACTTTGTATTCTATATTCTGCATTCTGTATCAGGCAAAAAGCCCACTTTCATGGGCTGTTTTGGCTTAGCATTTTTTCTGTATAAACAGTTTCTGTACCAATATCCGCTTAGAACTCGTATTTAAGCGTCGCACTCGTGGTGCGACCATTAATGGTACGGGCACGGATAATATTGTTATCAGGGATTGAGCCTTCTTCCGCCTCAGTAATACCTGTGACATCAAACAAGTTATTGACGTTTAAGGACACACTCATGGCTTCGGTCAAATTGTAAGTCGCGAAAGCATTCACTTGGTTGTAGCCATCGAAGCTTAAGTCGTTATTATCTTGAGCATAGGAATCAGTGGTACCGATTAAGTTAACGCCCACAGAGCCTTGGTCAAAGTTGTAACGGCCCATCAAAGAGTAGATAAAGTCAGCCTGTCTTCTTGGGGTATTACCCACCACTTCTGGCGTCAATGCATCTTTAGCAATCTCAGCATCGGTCCAGGTTAGGTTACCTCTAAAATCGAAGTCACCGATGAAATAGGCCGACTCGATTTCGATACCTTTGGCTTTGTACTTACGGTCGAAGAAACGTTGGCTGGTGGCTTCAAAGTTTTGCTCTTCGGTTTCAGAGTAGAACGCCGTCGCAAACACAGAAAGATCATCGTAACGATACTTAACACCTAACTCATACTGGTCAACGATATCAACCGCATCTTCCTTCGCCACTGAACCATCGGCACGCACCTTACCAAATAACAGACGGTCGGCATTGGCGCGGCCACCGTGGCTCAAGCGACCGAAGGCAGCTAAGTCACTGGCAAATTGATAGTTAGCACCTAATGAGTAAGAGGTGTAGCTCCAATCGTAATTCACTGGCTGAGGGTTCGCATTATCGATAGAAGACACACTCTGCTCAGGGATTGAAATCATTCCATCAAGATTCATATCCACTTGCGATTGCACGCTACCTGCGTAGTTACCGCTCGCATCACCGCTGTCATAACGCACACTGGCATCGAGCGACAAGTCACCAAAACTCGAGGCTAACGCGAGGTAAGGCGCTTTAATGGTGTAGTCGGTATCGTAATTACGTTGGCAACAATTTCCCCAGTAAGGTACGCCATAACCATAGAGGCCATTGTCAGAATACGCAGTGCCATCGGCGGCAACCACATCTAATAGCGCGGCATTATCACCCTTCACTTCCATCAGATAAGAGTTCCACATCCAGGTCATGCTGATGTTTTGCACCGCATTGTAGTAACCTAAGGTCACGCTGGTATCGTCGAAGGTTTTAGTCAATTTCAGGTCGTTTACGATTGAGCCAAAGTCATTCATCTGCACGTCAAAGGTATTGATACGCATGGCTAAACCGTCCATCTGACTACCAGAATTAGGTCCATTGGCGAAAATCAACTTAGCGCCAGTGCCAGCAATACTGGTCGCGATATCGCTACCGTTTGCCACTTCGGCAGGAAATGGCGCGATAAAGTTACCGCTCACATCGGAGAAACGGAAACGGTTTTCTACCTGCCAATCGTTACCTAAATCGAAGGATGCTTCTAAGCCGACAGAATCAACCACTGGATTCATGCCATCGCGCATATCGCCACGGCGACGTTCGCCATCGGCACCTAAGCTCAAGGTTGATTGGAAATACGCGGATTGAATCGCATCGGATTTCGCATCAAAACCTGGGATTGAACTGCCATCCGAGTACATAGGCATAGGTAAGTAACCAATGCTTTTATCATCTAAATGTTTGAAATACAGACGAACATAACCCTTATCGAATTCTTTGGTTAAGTTAGCTTTGATCTGGCCGCCTTTGTTAGCGTTATAGCCAGCATCGCGTGGGCCTTCGCCCGTACGCACAAAACCACCCACATGGAAACGCAGGCTGTCGTTGATGCTAGTGCCGTATTCAAAGTCGGTACGGAAGGTATCGTAATCCAGCCCTAAGGTGGTAGCCACACTGCCCGAATCCGAAGTACCGGTTTTACTGATCACGTTGATAATGCCGCCAGGGGCATTACTGGCCGCAGTCGATGCAGAGCCGCCACGGATAGATTCAATGGTTTGTACTGTTGAATCTAAGCGTAAAAAGATGTCTGCGTTACCAAAGGCGATATCGCCAAACTGTAGGATTGGCAAACCATCTTCTTGAATTTGCAGGAACTTAGCACCACCAGACGCCACAGGTAAACCACGCACAGCTATGTTAGCGTTACCTTCACCACCAGTAGACTCGACCTTCATCCCCGGAATAATACGGAATGCTTCGGCCGATGAACGCGGCGTACTCACTTCAAGCTCAGCCAGTGACACACTGCTGACTGACACACTCGAATCCATAACACGAGTGCCACGGGCAACCCCAGTCACGGTAATTCTTTCTAAACCTAACGCGTCTTTCTTAGCTTCTTCCTGTTGTGGTGCGTCGGCTGCCCAAAGGTGAGAACTCACCAACACGGCCAATGTACTTAACAAGAATTTCTGTGATGTGCTTTTTATCATTTTTATGTCCCCACCCATATTTGAGATGCAGCCCTATCTCCCCATAGCTACATCTACCGAATTGTGATTAATCGAAGAACCATCTTAGTGATTGTTCAAGGTCATATTGAACGTAACCCAAATTAACTTAATCGATTAAGTTAACAAGTTAGCAACTTAATAACAAAAAGCAAGTGTGTTTTTTGCACAATTTTGGTTCGCACTCTGGGTGTGCCATATCAACATATTGATTAATTGAAGAAATGTGACAGAAAAATATTTTCTGTCACAGCCCAAATTAGTGCGCATCGAAAGTTAATAAATGACGGGCAGGATCTTTAACGAGATTAAATCCGCTCAGAAGGCACAACAAAATGGCAAAACCAGTGGCGAGGTAGAAGCCATATTTAACATGGCCGAAAATATCGCCCACTAACCCCATCAACAAGGGCCCAACGGCGGCGGACACGGCAGTAAAAAACAGAATCACCCCAGCCACAGAGCCGTGCTGATCCACGGGGAAACAGCTAATCCCCTTAGAATTAAGCGTGGGATACATCATGGACATAAACAGCCCAGACAAGGGCAACAAGACGACTGCCGCTTCAATGCCGTAGATCATAGACCCAAGATAACAAGCACTTATCGCGAAGCTAAACCAGAACATCACTTGCTGCCATGGGAAGCGATCGAGCACCCAGCCACCTAAAAAGCGCCCACCCGCACGCAGGGTAAAAAAGATCGTCAAGGCATAAGCGGCCAGTGTGGTGTAATCACCTTGATAGCTTTGCAGCAAGGTCGGCATCCACACGTAAATCGCCACTTCGGTGGCAACGTATAAACCTATCGCAAGCGAGAACCCTAATGCATAAGGGTTTTTCATCATCTTAAAGGTGCTGGCAAGGTTAATGGCATCCGTCGAGGAACGTTTGATTTGCGGATAATCCGCCCGATAAGCTAACCAACACAGTACTAAACAGAAGCAACCCGCGCCAAAATACAGATACTTCCAAGAGACGCCGCTGATCAGTAAATAACTAACGATGGCCGGCCCTATCATGGCACCGACACCAAAGTAGCCCTCTACCGTATTCATAGTGCTCGAATGCTGTTTTGAGGAAGTCGAGATATCGCCAATAAGCCCCAGCGCGCCGGTTTTAAAGACGCCAATCGCCGTGCCGACAAAGGCGAGTAGGAACAAGAAATAGTAAAACGATTCCCCCAGCGCGAACATGAAGCAGGCGAGCGCGAATAACAATAACCCCAATAGAATGGTTAACTTACGCCCTATCTTATCCGCCAAGAAGCCTAAAAACAGTCCACTCACCGCGATAAAAATCATCGGCATATAGTGAAAGGCACTGGCCTGCGACATGGACAAACCAAACTGGGATATCAACTCTGGAATAATGACACCCACGGCATCAGAGGTCATAGCGAACATGAAAAACATTAAATATGTGAGTACCCGAATACGGGTATGATTGCGGTTATCGCAACCTTTTGAATCACTTACCATACCATTTCACCTTATCGTTATTATACCTACTCGCTCTCAGCAGCTCAGTGACAGCATGCTGAAAGGGTTTCGGCTTTTGTGTACAGCAGTGAGCCAGCCTCCCCCAAAACTTGAGACTAACTCAAAAATCCAACAAACCACTTGAATAATGTTTCATATTGGTTAAATATACAACTTAATCGATTAAGTTTAGTTGTGCAATCAATTAAAGGATTGCCATAAACCTTTACTCTAAAAAGACAACTCAAGCGTGGGCAAAGTATGAAAAACCAAGTGCAACTGATCACCTATGTCGACAGGATTACCAATGCCGGGCTCAAGGAGCTCAAAGCGCTGCTCGATGACGAGTTGCAAGGTCTATTCGGCGGCGTACATCTTTTGCCTTTCTATTTTCCCATTGACGGCAGCGATGCAGGCTTCGATCCGATAGACCATGTACAAGTCGATTCACGGTTAGGCAATTGGGATGACGTTAAACGCATTGGTGATGATTACGACATCATGGCAGACCTTATCGTTAACCACATGTCCGCTGAGTCGCCCGAATTTAAAGACGTACTCAAGCACGGCAAACAATCGGCTTACTGGGATTTATTTTTAACCAAAGACAAGGTATTCCCTGAGGGGTTAAGCGAGCAAGATCAAGCCGCTATCTATCGTCCACGTCCGGGAAGTTGCTTCAGCACTTACACCTTAGCCGATGGCTCGACCGAAGAGTTTTGGACTACCTTTACCCGCAATCAAATCGATATCGACGTTCATTCCGCCGCGGGTAAAGACTATTTAAACCGAGTGCTGGCGCGTTTCGACCACAGTAAAGTGAATCTGATCCGTTTAGATGCGGCGGGCTATGCGATTAAAAAGCCCGGCACTAGCTGCTTTATGATCGAAGAATCCTTCGAATTTGTGGATAAATTAGCTAAGCAGGCCAATCAGTTAGGCATGACAACGCTGGCCGAAATTCATTCGCACCACATGACTCAGGTCGAGATCGCCAAGCGGGTCGACATGGTGTACGACTTCGCCCTGCCACCGCTCATCTTGCACACGCTGTTTAGCCAAGATTGCCAAGCCTTGACCCATTGGCTGGAAATGGCGCCACGCAACTGCATTACCGTACTCGACACCCACGACGGTATCGGCATTATCGACGTCGGCCCTATGGATGGCTTGCGCGGATTATTGACCGAAAATCAAATCGATAATTTGGTTGAAACCATACATGGCAATAGCAAGGGCGAGAGTCTACAGGCCACAGGCGCGGCCGCCAGCAACGTCGATTTGTATCAAATCAACTGCACCTATTACGATGCACTCGGCCAGAATGACCTCGATTATTTGATGGCGCGGGCGATTCAGTTTTTCGCACCAGGGATTCCGCAGGTGTATTACGCGGGTCTGCTGGCAATCCCGAACGATATGGCGCTGCTTAACCGGACTCACGTCGGCCGCGATATTAATCGCCCTTATTTGAATCGTGAAAAAGTGCAGCAAGCCATGCACAAACCTGTCGTTAAGGCGCTAACGAAGCTGATTAAACTGCGCAATAGCAGCTCAGCCTTCGATGGCCGCTTTACAATGGCATCGGCAGAACGCACATTAACCTTGTCTTGGACAGCGGCCGATTCGCAGGCGAGCCTCACCCTCGACTTTGCCAATAAAGATGGCCAAATCATCCTTTTAGATAAGCAAGGTAAAGAGACACAAGTGTCGTTATCAAGACTGCTGGCTCAAGCATAAGCTTGCGTTCCTGTTCGGGCTTGAGCTTAGGTTTAAGTTCAAGCTAAGCGACATAGTTTTTAGATAGCAAAAAGGCGCATTGAATGCGCCTTTTTTAGTTAAAAGATGTAGCGATTAGCAGCTCTTACCGAGGCGTAATTCATAGCCCAAAACTTCCGCATGCACGGCATCACTGACAAACATTTGCGCCGCTTTTCGGCCCTTCTGCTCAGAGTATTGATAGACGGTCGTTAACGGCGGATTTGAACGTGTGCCTTCATCTATGCCATCAAAGCCCACGACTCGCACATCTTCGGGAACACTCAGCCCCATGGCCTGCGCCTCACCGAGCACACTCAAGGCGATTAAGTCACTCATACATAAAAATACATTCGGCCGCGGAGTCGAGTTCAGCGCTTCTTTTGCCGCTATCGCCGCATAGTCGGCATTGCTCTCGGGGATATTCCAAATGCGGTCCGGCCCCAGAACAACGCCCACTTCTTCAATCGCTTGCAAGTAACCCTGTAATCTTTGATGGGCAACAGAGGTATCGATTTCTAACAAATTTAAATCATACACGCGGCAAGTTAAGTGGGTATCGAGCAAACGTAACCCTAAAATGGCGACATTGTCTGCGGGCGATTGCAATGCCAGTTTTGCCACTTCATAGGCGGCTAACTTATTGTCTATGCTCACTGATGCATTGCGGTGGATATCAAAATCGACGGTGACGACCTTTTTCTTTACCTGCTTTAACTGCTCGGCTAACAGGGCATTGCGCGGGCGACCATAACAGATAAAACCATCCACAAAGTCAGCCACCGCATTCACACTGTCTGAGCTGCCCGAAAACAGCAGCAAATTGAGCTTTTCTTGCTCCAAGACAGAGGCCACGCCCTTCATAAATTTACTGGCGACGGGATCGGACACCATGTATTCCACGCTGTCCGACAATACCAAGGCGACAGTATCGAACTTGCCCTTACGTAAGGATTGAGCCGCTTTATTTGGTCCGAAATAACCCAACTTAGTGCAAGCCGCTAAAATTTCATTACGACGTTTTTCCGATAATTGATCGGGGCGATTAAACGCGTTAGACACAGTGGCATTAGAGACACCCAACTCGTTGGCTATGCTCTTTAGGGTCCAGTGTTTTGTTATTGTCATGCTTATGTCCTGGAATCGAATAAGGCCACAAAAATACGGCTCAGCGCAAATAGTACACGGCTTAAATGGGTCGTGCACCTGCAAATCTAGGCTTACTGCGCAGTTTCGCTATCATGATCTTTTAATGCCGTCGCAGGGGATAAAAAACCGACTATCGCGGCGCACAATGCCACACCCGCAGCGGCCATAAATCCATATTGGAAGGCGTGATGCACCACCTCTGTCGGCAGAGTTTTAATGGTGGCGATGCCAAGCTCTGAACCCTTGAGTGGCAGCAGACTATAAAGCAGCACACTAAATAACGCAGTGCCGATAGCGGCGCCCATAGAACGACATAGCGACACCATAGCCGTGATCTGGCTGAGTCGCGCCTTGCCCGACACGCTCTGCACCACGAGCTGCACACTCGGCATCACAGTCCCTAGCCCTATTCCGACCAATACACCTAAGCCGCCGATCACATTGGCATTGGGCGGAACAAAACTAATCAATAACAAGCCGATAAAAGCTAAGCTCATGCCAAAGGTCGGTAACCACTTAGGCGCCACATCTTTGCTTAACAGTCGGCCTGCTATCGTCGAGCCAGTGACGATACCGAAGGTCATAGGCAAGAGCAGTAAACCAGTTTTAGCGGGATTAGTATGTAAGCCCACCTGCAGATAAATCGGCAGGAAGAAGATCATCGCAAACAAACAGGCCGCAAACAGCGCCGCCGTTAGCAGTGGCATATACACGGCCTTCTTCGCCAGTAAATCTAACGGCAGAAACGGACTCGCCAATCGCCGTTCCCACAATAACAAGCCTAAAATGCCAACTACCACAAAGACGGCAAAACCTAAGCTGGTCGCAGAAAGCCAAGCAAACTCTTGCCCCGCCATAGATAACCAATACAACAGCGCGGTGATAATAGCCGGAAACAAGACCACGCCCACTAAATCAAACTTGCCTTGGCGAACGGGTTTAACGCTGCGCTTATGTAAGCCATTGAGCCGCCATACGGCCAGCATAGCCAGTGGAATATTCGCCCAAAACAGCCAATGCCACGAATAGGCATGCACCACAATCCCGCCAATCACAGGGCCGCCGACACTCGCGAGGGTAAACATAGCGGCAAAATAGCCTTGGAAACGCGCCCGCTGCCGAATGGGCACTAACTCACCAATTAAGGATTGGGACAAACTCATCAAACCGCCACCGCCCATGCCCTGCAAGATACGTCCGGCGATCATGTGGTCCATAGTGCCTGCACTCGCCGAAACGATAGAGCCCAGTGCAAAAATCACTAAGGCGATCATCAGGATTTTCGCGCGACCGAAGTTATCTCCTAACCAGCCATAAATCGGCACAGAAGCAGCCATCGCCAGCATATAGCCGATAGTGATCCACGAGGCTTGGCGCAGACCGCCAAGATCTTCAACTATGGCTGGCGTCGCCGTCGCGAGTAAGGTTTGATCAACCGCGGCCAAAAACATGGGCAAGAATACGGCGGAGAAAATGGCGAGGAAAACAGAAGTAGGTAAAGGGTCACTCTGGGATAACGCAGGCTCTAAGGACATATTGTCTCCGCTAACTCATAAGCCCAAGTGCATAAAGAAGATATGTTAAATCCGCCGTGCATTCCAATACTTAGACGCCCAATAACTGTTATGCAGGCTCGAAATCTTCACCCCTTGGCTAGTGGAAACGTGGAGAAAATTATCGCCTCCTACATAAATGCCGACATGGTGTGTGCTCCAGCCCGTCTTGAAAAATACCAAGTCACCCTTGCGCAGTTGATTTCTCGGCACGGGTTTACCTAAGGCTTGTTGCTCTTCAACCGTGCGCGGTAAGGTCATACCCAACATCTTCTGATAGGCGACAGACACAAAGGCCGAGCAATCTATGCCACGCTTAGTGCCACCACCAAGGCGATAAGGTACTCCGCGCCATTCAGAATGCAGTTCGGAGATATTGCTATCATTCCAAACCGTGGCGGGTTCAACTTGCTTTACCACAGGCTTAGGTTCTGGCGCGCTAGCACAAGCGCCAAGGCCTAAGGCTAAGATAACTATCAGTAATCGTTTCATAGCTTCAAACTCATTGCAGGCAGATTTCACAGTAACGTAATTTTGAGTTTTTATCAGGTAAATTCAGGGCGGCTGGGGATCAAAACGCCCCAACACCCGCGCACTCTAGCAGACTAATATAACCTAAAGCTTAAAACTATAACGCCGTCCACAATAAACGCACACCCACCAGCACCATTAAAATCAAGATGATGCGTTTAAATAACCTATCGTCAATTTTATCTTGAATGAACAAACCTAACTTTACCCCTAACCATGCCAGCGGCACCAATAACAGAGAAACGATAATATTCTCTTGGTTAATCTGCCCAAGCAAACTGTAAGGAACAAGTTTAACCAGATTCACCACCGCAAAAAACACCACGGCAGTGGCTAAAAACTCTGCCTTGGCCAAGCGCAACGGCAACAAATAAGCATTGAGTGGCGGCCCGCCCGCATGGGCAACAAAGCTCGTAAATCCGGCGGTTAAGCCACACAAGCGCCCAACCAGAGGTGAAGGTGATGCTTGAGTTTTATCCCCAAGGATCAAACCATACAAACCAAAACCTAAGGACACACAGCCTAGAATCACCCGTAAGTAATCTTCGTTTAATCTATCAAACAACAGATAAGCGATAAAAATCCCCACAACCGCCGCAGGCAATAGGATCCATAAATGACGCGGATTATGTTGCCCCCACCAGGAACGAACACTTAAAAAATCCATATAAATCAGCAGTGGCAACATGACTGCCGCAGCTGTAGCAGGGCTAATGGCCAGCGCCAATAGCGGGACAGTTAAGCCGCCCACGCCACCCGCAAAACCTGATTTAGAAATCCCAGTAATCAATACTGCGGGTATCGCCACCAACCAAAAAAGAGGGTCCGTTAACATCAACACATCCTAAATAACGCTTTATGGCTATCAAGTTACCTGTTGTTGGTGTGATAAAAAAGAGGCTGCACTGAGCTAACATCAAAAGTGTAATCACATAGATAAGTCAGCGAGCCTAAACGTGAGTAACAACCTCGTCCATAAAATACGGGATAAAAAGTAAAAAATCCGCAGCCATTTGGCTGCGGATTTTTTATGTTAGCTTTTAGCTAAAGAGGAAAAGCTTAGCTTACGCCTATGCAGATTCGGCCGTCATATTCACTAAGCGAGGCGTACTCTTAGTCGCTTTCTTAGCTGACGCAGGAGTTTTGGGCTCTGGCATACGAATGGTTAATGACATGACTAACGCCACCACCAGTAGCACTAAAATCACGTTAAATGTTGCAATAAACCCACCAAATAACGAGGCGACAATCGAACCGATAATACTGCCGATACCGAAACCTAAGTAGATAACGCCATAGTTTTTAGTCAGGTTATTCAGGCCGAAGAAGTCGCTCACCAATGATGGATAAACAGTGATAGTACCGCCAAAACTAAAGGCAACGCAGGCAACCGCAACGAAGAACAGGTTAGCATTCAAAGGAATGAACAACAGTAACACCATACCGACTAAAGTGATGATCTGCGCCAGTGAAATAACCCGAATGCGGGGGATTTTGTCCGACAGAATACCCAGCACTAAACGACCACTGAGGTTCGCCATAGCAATCACAGCAACAGCATTGGCGGCGACCAGTACAGGCAAGTCGACCATCTTCTCACCGATATCTTTAGCCACACCAATCACATACAAACCACTCATACAGGCAGACAGGAACATCAGCGCCAGCATCCAGTATTGCGGCTTACGCATGGCTTCTGCGAGGGTGAAGTCGCGGCTTTCGGCCTGCTGACTTGCAACTGATTGTGCAGGCGCATCTTTCATCAACATACCGCCACATAACACCAGCGCCATGGCGATCAGGCCCCACAGTTGGAAGGTGGTTTCAAGGCCAGTGTTTTCGAGTAACAGCACGTTAATGTACTTAAATCCGAGGCTACCTAGACCATAAGCGCCAATCGCTAACGCCGAAATCAGCCCTTTGCGCTCGGGGAACCACTTCACGCAATTAGACAAGGTCATCAAGTAGCCAGTGCCATCGGCAAAGCCCACTAAAATCCCTGCGCACAGGTAGAGCATCATCAAGTTACTGGCTTGGGCAGTGAGTAAGAAGCCAACGCCGAGTAACAGGCCTGCGCCTAAGGTGACATTACGTACGCCAAAGCGTTCCTGTAATTTGCCCGCCATGGAAGATGCCACGGCCAAAGACAAACTCAGCAAACCAAACACAAATGCCACTTGGCTGACGGGTTCGTCGAGCTTAACGGCCAACTGCGCATTGAACAGGCTCCAAGTGTAAACTGAGCCGAGTGCAAACTGGGTGATAATAGTACCAACTAAGGTCAGGTACCGAGTACGGTTCATCTCTTTAGTCATGATGCATCTCGCTTTAGGGGATCAGGAATTGAGTCCACTATAAGAGAGATGCGATTCGCGCCGATCAATTAAGGCATGAAATACAGATCTGCAGGAATGAATGACAATTACAGCCTCATCAGCTGTCGAAAAGCCTTAATATTACTACGGCTAACGGGCACCTCGAACGACAAATCATGCAACCTAATCAGGTAAGTACTATTGAACCAAGGCACGATTTCGCGGATCTTGTTGATATTGACGCAATAGGAACGGTGACAGCGGAAAAAGCCCTCGGCGGGCAAGCGGCTGACAAACTCACTGATGGTCATCTGCATCACATAACGGTCGGTGCGGGTGTACACATAAGTGAGTTTTTCATCGGCCTCGGCATAATAAATTTGCTCGCAGGGCGTGACGATAATCCGCTCACCTTTGACTAAATTCACGGTTCGACTAGTGTTGCTCGCGGCCTCATGTTGCGGCTTTGGTGCTTGCCGCCCCACCTGTTCAATCTTCTGCAATAAGCTGATGATCCGCGGTTCATTGTAGGGCTTGAGAATATAATCGAAGGCTTCGAGCTCAAACGCTTCTACTGCAAATTCTTTATAGGCAGTCACAAACACCACATGGGGAGGATGGGTCGATTTATGCAGATTCTTCGCCAACAAAAGGCCATCAATGGACGGTATTTGGATATCCAAAAACACCACATCGACCTCGTGATCCTGCAAATATTTAAAGGCCTCTAAGCCATCCTCGAAGCTAGCCACTATGTCTATCTCACTGTGACTCTTCACTAAATACTCTAGCTCCTCACGGGCGAGATATTCATCTTCAACTATGATGGCTTTTAACATACTTGCGCCTCATTTTCCGGTAAGTAAAAACTGACTTCAGTCCCCGGCTCGAGCCGTTTAAGCTGCAAACCTTCGCCGTACAATAACTTCACTCTCTGGTGCACATTCATCAGCCCAATACTGCTACTTTCTACACGGCCAGCAGCTACGCCATCAATCACCTCTTGGCGGATCCCATAACCAGTATCGCGTACGGCGACGCGAATGCCTGCATCGAGTTTTTTCACTTCTATGGTCACTCTGCCCGGTGCACTACGCGGTTGAATGCCGTGCAAAATCGCGTTTTCCACCAGCGGCTGTAACAAGAGGCAAGGTACACAAAAATGCACATCGTCGACATCGAAGATCACTTCAAGCTTGTCGCCAAAACGCGCCTGCTCAATCGCCACATAATCACGGACTTGTTTCACTTCTTCTTGGATATCAATCAGCTCATCGCCTTTAGCCAAGTTATAGCGCAGATAATCTGCCAGATTAGCAATCAACTGTCGCGCCTGCTGTGGCCGAATACGGATCAAAGAAGAAATCGCATTGAGGGCATTAAATAAAAAATGTGGATTAATCTTGCTCTGCAACGCCGTAAACTCCGCCTTGCGGGTCATCTCTTGCAGTTGCTCGATACGCGACACTTCGATCTGGGTCGAAATCAGCTGCGACAAACCCACAGCCATCTCCCGCAACGAGCTAGTGATACGATAGGTATTGCGATAGTAAATCTTCAGCGTGCCACTCACAGTGCCGTTTTCGCGCAGCGGGATTATGATGACCGAATGAAAATCCGATAAATGATATTGGCGTAAGTCGTTGTTAATAATGTTTTGATCTTGCTCTATCGCCCTTTGAGTCATTTCGCTAATCGCTTGATGACCATCGACCTCGTAGTAATCTTTGCCAACGCCCATATAGGCCAATACATCGCGAGTATCGGTAATGGCCACGGCATCAGCATGGATTTCATTACGAATTACAGCGCACACTTGCTCCAAGGCATGGCGGTCAATCTTGCGGAAAAAGGGTAAGGTTTTATTGGCAATATCCAGCGCGAGCTTGGCCTGCTTAGCGGCAATCAACTCTTTCTCATCGTCGAGGTCCTGCACTAGCTTGATAATCAGTCCGATACATACAGTGCCCGCAATCATGGGATAGGCAATATGACTCACTATCTCAACGCCCACCTCGTGTGGCTCTGTCAATAACCAAATCAACAACATAGTCAGCGTTTCGCACAACATGCCCGCCGCAATGCCATAAATCCACAACTTAGATTTGGGACATTTGTAATAAATCCACGTCGCCATAAGGCCGGCAATAATGCTTGCGATTAAACACGGAATAGAGGTATCGCCATCCATATCAATAAGATATCTATGCAGCCCCGACAGCACGCCCGCAGGAATACCAACCCAAGGGCCAAATAGAATCCCGCCAGAAATAATTGCAATAATACGCACGTTAACCAACGCGCCTTCAACCTCAATACCGGTATAAGTACTAAACACTGCAAATAAGCAAAATATCGCCGCCACAGAAACCAACTCTGCGGGGGTATGATTACGCTTTTGGAATAAACGCTGAAACGGTCGAGTGCGAGTTAAAAAGAACAAGGTCATCAGCATCAAGGCCGCCCGTTCAAATACCGCCAGTAACATCATTTGATTTTCGAGCACGCTTTCTCCTTGATCTATCACGCTGAATCACAGCCCAACGTTATATTTACCAATGATATATTTATGAGTGTTAAGCCTGTACGCTGAATGGATTAGGGTGAAGACAGGCTTTGCCGCCAACACAAGCTCCCATAAAAGATAGACTCGATTTTGCAGATCCAACGTAAGACATGGATGATAAAAATCACCGAGCCCCAAACTTGTCAAACACTCGTATTTAGGCTCGAGTAAAACATCAAACGCTAATGCCCACATAAATACAGGCTTGCTAAAGTAAAGGACAGATAAAAGTCCCATTCACGCGGGCTCAGTCACACATTCGTACTTGAATTAGGCTATCAAAGTGTATCGAAGGGCAATTTGAAGATCCTAAAACACGTTAAGTTAACCACTAAAAAGTGCAGTTGCCCTCTATCAGGTCACTGCCACAATTTGCAAAATCGACTGGAATACCCGAAGCTAAAACCTTCGGCTCGAATGCAATATGAGATCACCCCCATGCGAGATTCTAGGTTCACACTTAGCAGCACTGAACCGAGCCAAACTGAACTGAGCATGCCCTAGTAATGGAATAAGGAGCGAACATGAGTGAACTACAAGCACAGTTTTATGGTGGCCCTAAGGAATGTCCTATTGAAAATGGCCGCATTCAAGCTCAACGGATTGCCCCCAAAATCAGTGATGTCGGCGGCATACCTGTCGCACGGGCTATTCCACAAAAAGAGCGCCGTCTTATCGGCCCTTGGTGCTTTCTCGACCACATTGGCCCAATCACCGATGGCCCGCAGTTAAACGTCGGCCAACATCCACACATTGGACTGCAAACCTTTACTTGGATGCTCGAAGGCGAAATCATGCACAGGGACAGCCTCGGCAGTGCTCAAGTGATCCGCCCAAAACAAGTTAACCTGATGACAGCCGGACACGGCATAGCCCACACCGAAGAGTCGATAGCGGGCCATCACACGATGCACGCAGCCCAACTATGGATTGCCTTACCACTGGAACACAAAGATACAGCGCCGAGATTCGATCACTACCCAGAGCTGCCGACTTGGCACGAGTCAGGCGTCGAATTCACCCTACTGATTGGCAGTTGGCATCATAAACAGGCGCCCACATTACACTTCTCACCTATCGTTGCCATAGATCTGTTTGCCGCCCATGACGCTGAACTCACTCTGAATCTCGACCCTAGTTTCGAATATGCCCTCATGCCACTGGAAGGCCGCTTCCAAATCGAGGATGACAGTTTTGATAATAACCACCTCGCCTACCTTGGCATGCTACGTGAAACCATCACCATAAAACTCGAAGCGGGTTGTCGCATACTGCTGATTGGCGGCGCGCCACTGGCTGATCCTGTCAGCATTTGGTGGAACTTTGTCGGCCATAGCAAAGATGAAATAGTCAAAGCACAGGCAGATTGGGAAGCCGAAGATCCCCGCTTCACCGCCGTTACTGGCTATAGTGGCAAACGCTTAGTGCCCCCACCAATACCGTGGTGATGCTTAGCTCAATGACGGGCAAGTCAATGACTCAGGGTTAGTGGTGGATAGGCGCTTTGGCATCATACGTAATGGCCTGCGCCAGGGTTAAGGCTTACAACATAAGTGTATGCGGTAAGCCTTATCATTCACCCAAAGTGTGATGTGAACAAGCTCGATTTGCCTAAGCTAAGTGCAAGCTAAGCCACTCACAAGGTTACAAATTTTACGACATTTTTACGCGCTATCTTAAAATGCCTTTGCTAAAGTACAGGCACTTTCTTTATATGCGTCTTTCTATTCATGACTTCATCCATAGCGGCTCCCATGACACAATACTGGCGTTCGCACCCGACTTTATTTACCTTCATAGTGCTAGTGACGGCCATTTTCAGCAGCGCCTTTATCGATCACTTTTCAAACTCGACTATCGCCGTACTACTGATTTTACAATTGGCCGTAGTGGCCGTAGCCCTACAATGCAACGCCAACTTGGCCTATTTTGCGGCAGTATTTGAGGCGACCAGCTTTAATTTTCTATTTACCACACCACGTTATTCACTCCAGATGTTTAATCTTGAGGACATTCTCAATCTCAGTGTGTTTCTGCTTGTCGCCCTCACCACCAGCAAATTAGCCGAACACTATCGACGTCAGCAAGATGCTCTCGAACAAGCTCAGTTACGCAACAGTATTTTGCTGTCGGTTTCCCACGATTTACGCACCCCACTCGCCACTATCATTGGCACGCTCACCACCTTAAAGGAATACATGCCTAAGCTCAGCCCTGACCAAAAGGATGAGCTGATTGATAGCGCGGCCGCCGAAAGCCATCGCCTGCACCAATATATCGAAAACCTGCTGCAAGCCACTAAGTTACAACACGGCGCACTCAAGTTTAGCTTGAGTGAAGACGCCATAATGAATGTATTGCACCAAGCTATTGCCCGTTTTCCAGCCACGCAGCCGCGTATTATCATCAAGAGTGACGCCGATCTACCGTCACTGATGATCTGCAGTTCATTGATTGAGCAAGCTATTTTTAATGTATTGGATAATGCGCTGCGCTATTCGCCTTCTGATAAGCAAGTCATAGTAAAAGCGTATCAGCAGGGCGATGCGTTACTGTTAGATATCCAAGATGAGGGTCTTGGCATAGAACCCGCTCAGGCGCAGGCAATTTTTGAACTCTTTTATCGCCAGCATCCCTCAACCGATAGCGGCTCGGGCCTTGGGCTTGCTGTTGCTAAGGGCATAATTACCGCCCATGGTGGCCAGATCAGCGCCGAACCTGTCGCTCATGGCAGCCTTATTCGTATCGCATTGCCGATAAAAAAGGGAGAGGAATAAATGGCTTATAAGGTGCTGGTCGTCGATGACGAAGCGCAAATCCACACTTTTATGCGGATATCGTTAGAAGCGGAAGGATTCGAATATCATGGCGCCGCCTCGATTGCGTCAGCCCTAGCGCAATATCATGCGCAGCAGCCACACGTGTTAGTGCTCGATCTTGGCCTACCCGATGGTGATGGCATCAGCTTGCTGCAAACCCTACGTCAGAGTGACAAAGTGCCTGTGCTTATCTTAACCGCCCGCGATCAAGAGGAAGAAAAAATTCGTCTTTTGGAAGCTGGCGCCAATGACTATCTCAGCAAGCCATTTGGGATCAGGGAGTTAATCGCTCGCATCAAGGTTTTAGTCCGCGATTTAGTCGATGAACCGCCATTAAGTGATTTACTGCAGTTTGGCGCACTTAAGTTGCAAAAAAGTACCCACCAGCTTTGGCTCGATCAGCAAGAAATAGCCTTAACCAAAAAGGAGTTTGCCCTGATGGAGACCTTAATGTCTCACCCTGGTCAGCTCGTTAAACAAACTGAATTACTGCGGGATATTTGGGGTAAAACCCATCAAGAAGACAGTCATTATCTGCGGATCTTAGTCAGTCAGTTACGTAAAAAACTCAATGACAGCAGCGAGCAGCAGCTCATTAAGACAGAAGCGGGCCTAGGTTATCGCTTAACAAACAATAGATAAGCATCTGTTATAAATTAGCAAAGGATATTTTAATGGCACATTTTACCGTTATTGGCTTAGGGCGATTTGGTGTCGCCGCTAGCCTAGAATTGATCCACTTAGGCCACACGGTCACTGGCGTGGATAGTGACCCTAAAATGGTGGAAAAATACGTAGAAGACCTAACCGAAGCGGTTATTTGTGATTGTTCCGACGAAGCCGCACTACGTGAGCTAGATCTCGCAAACAGTGAAGCCGTACTGGTCGCAATTGGCGAAGATATGCAATCAAGTTTGCTGTGCACCTTGGCACTGAAAAATCTAGGTGTAGAAGTCATTTGGGTCAAGGCCAGCACTAAAGCCCATCACACTATCGTCTCTAAACTCGGCGTCGCCCGCATCATACATCCAGAGGAAGAAATGGGCATACGTGTCGCCCAGTCACTCAACTATCCTATGGTGAACAATTTCCTGCCGATTGGTGATGGTCTCTATGTGGTCGAAATCCATATCAAGCCTCACCTTGATCAAACTACTGTCAGCCAACTCCTCGGCGCTGCACAGGATGATGTTAAAGATGATGCAAAAAGCAATGTGATACGCAATCCTAAAGGCAAAGTCGCTGCCATTATGGTTAAGCGGGATCTGACGGTTTTCAGCAAAATTGATAGTCAATTTATCCTGCAAACGAATGACGCCTTACTGCTCTGCGGTAGCCGTACTGAGCTCAAATACCTAGCGCCAAGGTTGGTGTAATTTGGTTCAATGGCATCCCTCCATCATGGCGATTGAGCATAAACCCAAATCGAGTAAAAAGTTGTTAGGCGCACCGCCCTTTATCCTAAGCGTGAGCTTTGCATTGTTGATCATCTTAGGCACTTGCTTACTCAAACTGCCGATAGCAACCGAATCGTCTATTACGTGGCTACAAAGTCTGTTCACGGCCACCTCGGCGGTAACAGTGACAGGACTTGTCGTTGTAGATACTGGCACTGTTTTTACGCCCTTTGGGCAAATCGTCATAGCGCTGTTAATCCAATGCGGTGGACTTGGGCTGATGACCTTCGCCATTGTCACCTTGATCGCCATTGGCGGTAGAATTGGTTTTTTACACCAAACAGTCGCAAAAGAGGCTTTTAATCAAACAGATACATCGACTCTAGTGTCAACGGCAAAATCAGTGTTAGTGTTTTCTCTGCTGGTTGAAGCCGTAGGCATGGCCATTCTTTCAGTGTACTGGAGTCAGGAACTTGGTTGGCAAACCAGCTTATTCCACGGTTTTTTCTACACCATCAGCGCCTTTAACAACGCAGGTTTTGCCCTCAGTGCCGACAGCCTAATGCCCTATGTTGCCGATCCTGTCATTAATCTCACCATCACGGGCCTGCTCATCATAGGTGGCCTTGGATTCTCGGTGTGGATAGATCTTCGTAGGAACAAACGTTGGTCAAAACTCAGCGTTTACAGCCGCATGATGATCACAGGCACTATGATTATCAACGCCGTCGCAGTGATTGCGATTTACTTTATTGAGTACAACAACCCCAATACCTTGGCGCCCTTAAGCGAACTCGGTAAATGGTTAGCCTCATGGTTTCAAGCCGTTACACCGCGCACCGCAGGCTTTAATACACTAGCAATTGACCAACTCGAAGATGGTACAACGCTACTCATGCTGGTATTGATGTTTATCGGCGGCGGCTCATTAAGTACCGCCAGCGGCATTAAAGTCGTCACCTTTATGGTGCTGATTTTGGCCACTTATGGTTATTTACGCCGCGACGAAGCCATCTATGTGTTTAAACGGGAAATCCCCAAAGACACTGTCAGCAAAGCCTTGGCGCTAACCATGATCTCCATTGGCGTCACTTGGCTAGCCATCTTCGCACTGGTATTAAGTGAAAACGCACCGTTAATTGATATCGTCTTTGAGGCCGTATCGGCACTGGGCACAGTCGGTTTATCCCGAGGTTTAACAGGCAACTTAACGACTCTAGGCCAAGCCATCATCATTTTTATAATGTTCATGGGTCGCCTCGGCCCACTCGTACTCGCCTACTTCCTCGCCAGCCCAAGGACCAAGAAACTGCGCTACGCAGAAACCAAACTGGCGATAGGGTAAATTAATTAGTTGGACGGCAGGCACTGCAAGTCAGTGCCGCCCTTCGAGTCTGTTCACCGCTATAACACCCGTCCGTTTCTTTTAAAAGAACTATTCCGATAGGCTATTCGATGGCTTCATGCCATCGAAAACCATATCAGTGGCACTCTATCTCAGAATTCCCCCAACTGAGTCATTCTTTCTAAGCCACCCATTGTGATCACCTTGAAAAACGACGAAAGCACTCCCGCCATATATCTAAATATCTGATGGCATAAGCTATCCATTGATTACCCACTTCAACCTTTATCCGCTATAGTGGATGTTGCATAATATTCCATTGACCAAACTCCAGCTAACTCATTGCCAATGAATAAAAAACTCACCTTCGCTCTATCAAAGTTCGACTTTTAGACCTTAGCAGAAATACGCTTGGTGATAGCACGAAAGATACTGTAGGTTATATTCCATACTATCAGTGGCTTTGTTTTTATTTGTAGCAGTTAAACCCATTAGTAGAATAAGAAAAGCTAAGGTTTGAATGAAGACTGTTGCTAATTAAGCAAGAACTTTGAGTTGATCAATAACTGAAGCTAATAAGTATGTTTATTAACTAAAAAGTCGGGTGGTAAGCGATAGATATGTTTCAAATACAGGATTTAGTCGACCTTCAAGCCTTATCAGAGTCAGCGGAGTTGGAATTTAAATTGGCTCAAGGACAAGATGGTAAAGGTAAATTACCTGATGATTTTTGGCCAACTTACAGCGCAATGGCCAATTCTCGTGGTGGCTATGTTGTTCTCGGTGTGCGTGAGAAAAAAGGACAACTGACATTAGCTGGGATTGAAGATATAGAGATTGTTCACAAACAATTGTTTGATATCGCAGGGAACAATGCCAAAGTAAACATAAACTTACTGACAAATGATAGTGTTCAAACGGTGAACATTGAAGGAAAATCACTACTAGTTATAGAAATTCCAACAGCTCGTCGTGACCAAAAGCCTATTTATCTGAAAAATCAGCCTATGAAGGAGACTTACACTCGTCTACACGAAGGTGATCACCGCTGTAGTGAAGAACAGGTTAAGCGGATGATGGCAGAGCAGGTAGAAGATAGCCGAGATGATAAAATTCTCACTGGTTTTGACTTCTCTGATATCGACATGGACAGCCTCAAAGCATACAAGAACTTATTTTCAGTTGCTAAACCGCAACATCCTTGGCTGGAATTAGACCTTTTTGAACTGTTTAAAAAGCTAGGTGGATGGAGAAAAGATCGTCAGACGAACGTTGAAGGTATAACGTTAGCTGGAGTATTGATGTTTGGTACTTGGGATGCCATTCAAGACGCTGTTCCGAATTATTTTGTTGACTATCGCGAACGAGATGAAGCCAGTGTTGAGCGTTGGGTGGACCGCCTGTACCCCGATGGATCTTGGTCTGGAAACGTGTTTGATTTCTATCGTCGTACATACCGGAAATTGGTCACGGACTTAAAAGTACCATTTGAACTTCAAAATGGTATTCGCTTGGATGATTCAAAAGCCCACGAAGCTATTCGTGAAGCATTAGTGAATACGCTTGTTCATGCAGATTACACAGGACGAAGCTCCATCCTTATCGTAAAGCGACCTGATTTATTTGGTTTTCGCAACCCAGGGTTGATGCGTGTCCCCCCAGAAATAGCAGTAAAAGGTGGTGAAAGCGATTGTAGAAACCGCAGGATGCATCAAATGTTTCTGATGATTGGTGCGGGAGAGCGTGCTGGTTCAGGAATTCCCAAAATATATAGTGGATGGGAATGGGCAAAGTGGCGAACCCCGAAGTTGTACGAAAAATATGAACCGTCAGAGCAAACTCTCTTAGAGTTATCGACCGCAAGCCTTATTCCAGAAGAAGTAACTCAGTTGTTAGCGGTTAAGTTTGGCAACACCACCTTTTATTCACTCAACGAACTTGAGCAGATGATTGTTGTAACCGCAGCAATTGAAGGCTGGGTAAACCACGAACGAGCTTGTCAGCTAACCAGCAAGCATTCTCGTGATGTTACGCTGGCTTTACCTAGACTAGTCGATAAGGGCTTTCTTGTCGCAAGTGGAAAGAAAAGAGATAAGTCATACAGCTTACCAGGAATGGAGTTGCCATCCCCAGAGGAAGTTTTCTCTAATGCGTTAACTCCTATAAATAACTTAACGCATAACGCCAGAAGCTTAACGCATAGCATTGGTAACTTAACGCATAACAACAGTAATGCTATTGATTCGAACGAAACTAGAGATGATAAAGGCAGGTTTATCAGTTCTTTAATTGACAAACCATTTGTCGATAGCCTTGATGTGCTAAGCGAATCATTTCGACAAGAACTTAACGCTTTAGCTGCTCCTGCAAGAGAACAGCGTCGATTAGATACAGTTACGATGAAGTCACTGATTTCTGGCCTCTGCCAAGAACATTACATCTCTGTTTCTGTTTTGGAAATGATATTAGATCGTAAGCCTCAGAGCTTACGACAAAATTACTTGAAGCCTATGATTTCAGAAGGGTTGCTAAAAATGGCGTTTCCTCATAAGCCTAATTCACCAAAGCAGGGGTATACCACGGCGGACTAATTTTACGTTAGGAATCGACTTTTAGTATAAGTAGGTTTATATCTCTAACATCAATAGGCGGAATTACAACTAAGTAAATCTACTTTGTCTTCGTTCTAATTCCCTACTTAAACTATACAGCTTGCCCTGCGGCGACGCCGGATGCCCAGGCCCATTGAAAATTAAACCCGCCTAACCAACCACTTACGTCCATGACTTCACCGATAAAGTAGAGTCCTGCGACTTTGCTGGCTTCCATGGTTTTAGATGACAACTCATTACTATCAATACCACCTAAGGTCACTTCGGCGGTGCGGTAGCCTTCGGTGCCATTCATCAATACTGTCCAGCGGTGGAGATCATCCACAAGTGTTGCGCGCTCAGCGTGAACTAGCTGATTTAAGGCTTTATTCAACAGGGCTTCATCGAATAGTACTTCCACTAGCCGTTTAGGTAACCATTGGCTAAGTGTATTGCGCAGGCTTTGTTTTGGATGCGCAGTGAGCTGCTGCTCAAGCAATTGCGCCAAATCCATATTCGGCAAGAGATCGATTTCTATGGTTTCGCCCGCTTTCCAATAGTTGGAAATCTGCAAAATTGCGGGACCCGATAAGCCACGGTGAGTGAATAGCAGCGCTTCGCTAAATGCAGTGCCATCTTTGGCGGTAATGCGGCTCGGCACTGCGATTCCCGACAAGGGCTCGAAACGAATTTTATCTTCACTATGCCAGGTAAACGGCACCAGACCCGCGTGAGTTGGCAATACTTTGAGGCCAAACTGCTCGGCCAGTTGATAACCGTAAGGCGTGGCGCCGAGTTTAGGCATGGATAAGCCACCCGTGGCGATAACCAGTGAGTCGCAGCTCAGTTCGCCGTTAGAGGTGTTGAGCTCAAAGCGCCCTGCCTCGGTCTTTTTAACGGCCAGAATATCGGTGCGCAGCTTAATCGTCACGCCCGCCCATTCACACTCAGTCAATAGCATAGTGACTATCTCTTTAGCCGAGTCATTGCAAAACAGTTGGCCGTGATCGCGTTCGTGGTATTCAATCCCGTGACGCTCGACCAATTCAATAAACTGCTGCGACGGATAACGCGCGAGTGCCGACTTAACAAAGTGGGGATTGCCACAGAGGAAGTTAGCGGGCTCGACCTTAAGGTTGGTGAAGTTACAACGCCCGCCGCCGCTGATGAGGATTTTACGCCCGGCTTGCTTGGCATTGTCGAGTACGAGTACATCACGGCCTCGGTAACCTGCGGTCGCTGCACACATTAATCCCGCGGCGCCGGCTCCGATAATAATGACATCATGATGTTTCACGCTCTTACTCCACACAGATAATTGATTGATATTGGCTGCTAACGGGCAGTTTGCTGACTCGCTAACCTTTAGCCAGCAAGTCATGCAACAGCTAAACGGAGCAAAGATAGGCTCAAACGTTAGACACAAAAAAGGGCGCTATTTTAGCACCCTTTCTTTTATTCGGCATTACAGCATCATCACGGCTCGCGGTTTATTGCGTAGGCGTTTCTGATTTCTTTTCTCTGCTGAGCAGCTCTTTAGCAGCATCGACCGGCGCTTTGCCTTGATACAAGACTTGGTAAATCTGCTCAGTGATCGGCATTTCAACCCCGAGGCGTTTCGCAAGCGTAAACACTTCTTTGGTATTGCGATAACCTTCAACCACTTGGCCAATTTCAGCCTGTGCTGTCATCACATCACAGCCTTTACCTAAGGCTAAACCGAAACGACGGTTACGGGATTGGTTGTCGGTACAGGTCAACACTAAGTCGCCTAACCCCGCCATTCCCATAAAGGTGGCTGCATTGGCACCTAAGGCTTCGCCTAAACGCGTCAATTCGACTAAACCACGGGTAATCAAGGCTGTTCTGGCATTGGCACCAAAGCCGATACCGTCGGACATGCCCGCGCCAATCGCGATCACGTTCTTTACCGCGCCGCCAAGTTGCAGTCCGGTAAAGTCGTCGTTGGCGTAAACCCGCAAACGTTTAGGGCTGTGTAACAGCTCGACGAGATCGTTAGTGAACGTAGGACAAGTGCCCGCAACCGAAATGGCCGTAGGTAAACCCATGGCGAGTTCTTTCGCGAAGGTCGGCCCAGATAACACCGCCAGCGGATATTGCTCACCTAACACATCACGGGCCACATCTTGCAGCAAACGTCCGGTTTCAGGTTCGAGCCCTTTCGTTGCCCATACGATGCGCGCATCGCTACGGAGTAACGGTTTAGCTTGCTCAAGCACAGTACCAAACACATGGCTTGGCACTACCACTAACACATTGTTGCTGGCGGCTAAGGCTTTGGCTAAATCGGCTTCGATCTGTAAACAATCAGGAAACGCAATACCAGGCAAAAAAGCTTGGTTGCACTTGTCTTGAGCGAGCGTTTGCATGTGGACAGGATCGTGTCCCCATAACAAGGTCTTATGACCGTTGCTGGCTAAAGAAATGGCAAGGGCGGAGCCATAAGAGCCCGCCCCTAATACCGTGATATCGGCAGAGTTTTTCATGTAATTAAGCGTTAGCTTCTTCGGCAGCTGGTGCAGTCGCAGCAGCTTGACGTTGTTGCACGTATTGGGCAAACAGCGCATCGAAGTTAACAGGTGCTAAGTTCAGTTGTGGGAAAGTACCACGACCAACTAAGCTGCCCACGGTTTCGCGAGCATATGGGAATAGGATGTTAGGGCAGTATGCACCTAATGAATGGGCCAGTTGTGGCTCAGTCAGACCAGTGATAGAGAAGATACCGGCTTGTTGTACTTCACATAGGAAAGCGGTATCGCCACCGTTTTGTGCAGTCACAGTTAAAGACAGGACAACTTCATACACATCATCAGCTAATTTAGCGCTGCGCGTGTCTAAATCTAACTTAACTTCTGGGTTCCATTCTTTTTGGAATACCGCTGGGCTGTTAGGCGTTTCGAAAGACACATCTTTAGTGTAAACACGTTGGATGTTGAATTGTGGGGCTTGTTGTTCGTTGTTTGCTACTTCAGCCATAATTTCCTACCTATCCTATCAATGTTGTATCGGCTTTTCGTTGAAAGCCAATTATTATTTGAAAGCCAATTACTATTTAAACGTAAATTGGCTCGGGGCTTATGTTACTCAAGGCCTATATCAGATCTCGGTATCATCCCAACTTGTACCCATATTCGGGTATCGATCGAACCAGTCTAAAAACTTACATTAAGCCCTTAGCGACCGTAGGATCAGTATGCCAAACAATGATGACTTTATTACTGCACTATCCAGTGGATTGAGTGCAGCTTAAATCATAACTGCCGCCGACAACTTATCTTTTGCTTTTTGAAACAGGCATATTTGCTGCCTGCCATTCACCCATACCACCTTTCAAGTTGTACAGGTTTTCAAAACCTTGCTTACTCAAAAGCTGAGCGGCTTGAGACGAGGTCATGCCAGCATTGCATACCAATATAATGGGACTGGCTTTATACTTTTCAAGGGCTGATATCTGATTATTTTTAATATCGGCGAGCGTAACGTTAAGTGCATCAACAATATGGCCCTTGCGGAACTCGTCATTCGAGCGCACATCAACCACTTTAGCATCCTGTCTATTCACCATAATCGTTAATTCTTGATGAGAAATACTTTTGATTTTTGACATGCTCGATTTGATGATACTCGCGACAAGCACAACAAATAATCCCACCCAAGCCAGACTGAGCATTGAGTGAGCTTTAAAAAATTCGATATATTCTTGCATGATGATTGCCCGCATAAATGGCGAAAATTCGATAAGGGCACAGAGTATACCGATTGCCTTGGCAGAATGCAGCAGTTTAGTCACAGTTCGAGATCGCACTTTTAGTGCAATTGACTCTGTACTTGTCACAAGCCACTCACAGAATCGGGCGAATTAGTGATTCGATGACCTTAATCGGGGTAAAGCGCTTTTTCATACCCCGCTAACGTAGTAATATTTGACCAATTTCAGATTTCTATCGCTTCTATAAAACTTAAAGGTATCACTATGACGACAGCTAAACGTCCGCTCGCGTTGTTGATCCTCGATGGCTGGGGCTACCGTGAAAACACGCATAATAATGCGATTTTCCACGCCAAGACTCCGGTACTCGACCGTCTCAACGCTAAATATCCCCATAGTTTGATTTCAGGTTCTGGCTTAGATGTTGGCTTACCTGATGGCCAGATGGGAAATTCTGAAGTTGGCCATATTAACTTAGGCTCTGGCCGTGTGGTTTATCAAGAACTCACTCGTATCAGTAAAGCCATTGCAGATCATGAGTTTGAAAAAAATCCTGCACTATGTGATGCGGTAGACTCAGCCATCAAAGCTGGCGGAGCTGTGCACATTATGGGCTTGCTTTCCCCCGGTGGCGTCCACAGCCATGAAGAGCATATCGAAGCTATGTGTCGTATGGCCGTTGCGCGCGGTGCAACTCAGGTTTATCTGCACGCTTTCCTCGACGGACGCGATACGCCACCGCGCAGCGCTAAGGGTAGCTTGAGCCATTTTGATGATCTGTTTACTACATTAGGCCATGGCCGTATCGCATCGATTATTGGTCGTTACTTTGCTATGGACAGGGATAATCGTTGGGATCGCGTGTCGCAAGCCTACGATTTAATCACCCAAGGCAAGTCAAAATTCCAATACGACAATGCCGTTACAGCATTGGAAGCGGCTTACGAACGTAACGAAAACGACGAATTCGTTTCTTCATCGGCGATCACAGATGCCAACGGTCAAGTTGCGACCTTAAAAGACGGCGATGCCCTGATTTTTATGAACTTCCGTGCTGACCGCGCCCGTCAAATCACCCGTAGCTTTATTCACCCAGACTTCGATGGTTTCGAACGCGCTGTTATGCCGAAAATGCACTTCGTCACTTTGACTGAGTATGCTGGCGACATCACAGCACCTATCGCTTATCCATCTGAAAACTTAGTGAATACTTTAGGTGAAGTGCTGCAGAAACAAGGTCGTACTCAGCTGCGTATCTCTGAAACTGAGAAATACGCCCATGTGACTTTCTTCTTTAACGGCGGTAAAGAAGAGCCATTCGAGGGAGAAGATCGCATCCTAATCAACTCGCCTAAAGTGGCAACTTACGATCTACAGCCTGAGATGAGTTCAGCTGAGCTGACTGACAAGTTAGTTGCAGCAATTGAATCAACCAAGTACAACGTGATCATCTGTAACTACCCCAATGGTGACATGGTTGGCCACACGGGTAATTTCGATGCCGCCGTTAAAGCTTGTGAAGCTGTCGACGCTTGTATCGGCCGTGTGGTTGATGCGCTGGCGAAAGTGGGCGGAGAATGTATTATTACCGCCGACCACGGCAATGCCGAGCAAATGACCGACGAAACCACAGGTCAGGCTCACACGGCCCACACCAGTGAACTTGTGCCTTTCGTCTTTGTTGGACGCGATGCGACCATAGATGAAGGTGGTAAACTCAGCGATGTTGCACCTACCATCTTGACCTTGATCGGCGAAGCCATTCCAGCTGAGATGACGGGCAAACCCTTAATCCACATAAAAGAGTAACCGTTACCTAGTGAGCACTCGACTCCTTGTTAAAGCCAGCATTATTGCTGGCTTTATGATGTTATCTTTCTCGGCACACGCTTCTGATTTGGAGAAGCGTAAGTCCGAGTTAAAATCAATCCAAACGCAAATAAATCAACAACAAAGCGCATTAAAAACCACCAGTAAACAAAGAGAAAAACTGCTGTCATTGCTGCGTAGCGATGAAGAAGCGATTGCGTCAGCTGCCAAAAAAGTCAACAGCACCAAAAATAGCTTAGCGCAAATCGACACTAAACTTGCCGAGCTAAAACAACGTCAAGATGAGTTAGAAACGCTTAAAGTGACTCAACAACAAACACTGTCGAAACAGCTGTCGAGCGCCTATCTTGCCGGTAATCACGATTACACTAAGATGATGCTTAATCAGCAAAGTCCCGCCACTATCGAGCGTATGTTGGCTTATTACCAATACCTCAATAAAGCGCGGATGAAGTCGATCAACGAATTAAAGCAAACCTTGACCGAGCTAGATGAGATCAAGGTGTCGCAAACGAGTAAGCAAAAGCAATTAACGAAACTCGTGGCCGAACAACAAGTACAAGCTAAACGTTTGAGCCAAGAGCAAGATCAGCGTCAACTGACCATCAAAGAGCTGCAACGCACCTTAAATTCTAAGGGTGCAGAGCTCGAACAGTTGCAAATTGAAGAGGCCAGCTTAAAGCGTGTCGTTGAACAAGCGCTGCGGGCCATGAAAGATAACCCCTCGATGGAAGGCTTTGGTAAACAAAGTGGCAAACTTAAATGGCCGACAAAAGGTCGTGTGAGTGCTAGCTTTGGTAGCCAACGCTCCGGTCAAGTAGTATGGAAAGGCACTATGTTGTCTGCACCAGAAGGGCAAAATATTCGAGCCGTTTCAGGTGGTAAAGTCATTTATGCCGACTGGTTACGCGGTTTTGGTCTTGTTATGGTCATAGATCACGGTAAAGGTTATATGAGTCTTTACGGTCACGCTCAAACCCTACTAAAAAGCCCTGGTGAGATGGTAAAAAGCGGTGAAGCGATTGCTTTAGTCGGACGTTCAGGTGGACAGAGCGAGCCTGGCCTATACTTTGAAATAAGGCACAAAGGGCAAGCCGTCGATCCAGCGAAATACTGTCGCTAATCAAAACGGTCCCCTTATCACAGGGGACCGTTATGAAATACATGATCCGCTATATCAGTTGCGTTGGATTAGGTCTCACTTTAGGCCTATCCATCAGCCTCTCCAGCCAAGAGAACGCGAAATCTTACCGCGACAACTTTGACTATCCATTACTACAAGATGTACTTGAAACGGTTGAAACTTACTATATCAAAACTGTTCCCAAAGAAGAGCTCGTGCAGGCCGCCATCAAAGGCATTTTTGAACATCTCGACCCCTATTCCAGCTTCTTGAATCATCAAGAATTACTCGATCTTAAAGATTCGAATCGCGGCGAGTATTTTGGTTTCGGTTTCGAAGTCGCGGCCCAAAAAGACCACATCAGCATCATAGCCCCCTTTGCCCATTCTCCCGCAGAGCAAGCGGGAATACGTGCGGGCGATATTATTATTAAACTTAACGACACCCTGGCGACTGAAACGAATCTAGCCGATATCCTTACTGAAATAAAAAGACATAGTCTCAATAATCAAAGTATTAACTTAGAGCTAAAACACAGTAATGACGATGCCACCTTTAAAGTGTCACTCAAGCCAAGCAATATCACTATAGAGTCGGTCAGCACTCAACTGCTTGATGGCAATATTGGCTATGTCAGATTAAGCAACTTCCAAGAAAACTCTACCGAAGATATGGTGCGCTCGCTCAGCCAATGGCAAAACAAACCACTCACAGGACTTATCTTAGATCTACGTAATAATCCCGGCGGCCTACTCGACCAAGCGGTTAAAATTGCGGATCTATTTCTCGCCAAAGGACGCATAGTCTCGACCTCTGGCCGCTTCTTCGACGCCAACTCTGACTACTATGCCTCACCGCAAACCATGCTGACTAACGTGCCTATGCTAGTGTTAATCAACAAAGGCTCGGCCTCTGCATCCGAAGTTCTCGCCGCCGCATTACAAGAAAATGGTCGTGCCAAACTCTTAGGTGAGACCAGTTTTGGCAAAGGTACAGTACAAAGCCTGATCCCCATCTTAGAAGATGGTAACGCGATTAAACTCACAATTGCCCAGTACAATACTCCTAGAGGTGAAAATATTCATAACATAGGGATCATCCCTGACATAAAAATTGCCGCCGAAACTGGTTCCGGCGTTGGTAATTTAGCTATAATCGACGCCCTATCAGCCCATGCATCACTGGCCCAAGATCATCAAGTGACCTCTGCCATTGCATGGATACAGCACCATGACGAATAAGAAGAAATTGTGCGCTTACTTTATTCCTTGGCCCTATTGGCCCTAAGCATTTCTCAAAGCTATGCAGCCCAGCTTGCACTCATTATTGATGACATAGGTTATCGTCATACAGATAAAGCCGTACTGGCACTGCCCAATACAGTAACACTCGCTGTATTACCTCATACCCCACTTGGCAAAGAACTCGCTAACGCAGGACACCAAAAAGGCCACGAAATTATGCTACATCTTCCCATGCAGGCGCTTAATGGTAAGACGTTAGGGTTGGGGGGGTTAACCAATACTATGACAGAGGCACAAATTCGCACCAGTATTATTGATGCGATTAACAGCGTTCCCTTTGCCAAAGGTGCCAATAACCACATGGGGAGTCTATTAACTCAACTAGACGATCCCATGCTCTGGGTCATGGAAACACTCAAACAAGAGCAGCTGTATTTTGTCGATAGTATGACAACACGATTCACTAAGGCTGGGGATAACGCAGATAAGCTAGGCATTCCTTTACTAAAACGCCAACTGTTTCTAGACAATGATACCAGTGCCAATGCACTCGAGAGACAATTTAACTTAATGATAAGTCAGGCACATACCCAAGGTAGCTTGGTGGTGATTGCCCATCCCTATCCAGAAACTATGCGCTTCTTAGAGGCTAACCTACACAGACTTAAAACCGAGGGGATTGATCTGGTGCCAGCATCGAGTTTGCTCCCCATCGGTATTGCACTTAAAAGTGGTACTAATCCAGTTGCAGTACTGAAATAGAAAAGTCTGGCAGCAAGGCGACTAACTCATCACGGTTACTCACAATATCCAGCAAAGTATATTGATCCAGCACATTCAAATAAGCTTCAACAGCCTGGGCTAACACGCCTTTAAGCTTACATGCTGGTGTAAATCGGCAGTAAGGTTTGCTGCAATCAATCGGGGCGAGTGAATTTTCTAACACTCGAACTAACTGGCCTAGGTTAATCTCACTCGCAGGCTTGCCCAAACGGAAACCGCCCATCTTACCGCGGATGGTTTCAAGGTAACCCATCTTGCCTAAATGATGCACTATCTTAGAGACATGATTTGGTGACAGATCAAATACCTGCGTAATTTCAGCAATCCTAAATAAAGTTGTTCTATCTGGCTGAACCGCTAAATACATCAGGGTACGAACGCCAAAATCGGTATAACGAGTTAACTGCATATTTCACCTGTCAGCGATAAACTTAATGAGAGGTCTGAGATTCGAGTTGGGTAATCAACCAAATCGCCTCTTCGTTCGAATGACCACAAACATCTTCAGATGCATCGAAATCACTACAAACCGCAGGACGATCAGGCGAGCCGAAAATCAAACATAAATTGGCATCGCTCAATTGCACACAACGCTCACCCGCCGCCTTACCCTTTGGCATACCCGGAATACTGCTGCTTATTGAAGGCGCAATACAGCAAGCACCACACCCAAGACGACAATTCATTTTCGTTACTCATGAAAGACATAAGGCATTATACCGTTTAATTTGTCTGAGATCAGTGTCACAGGTCAATACTGCCAAGTCGCGCACAGGAGGTTTTCAGAACGTGAAAGAAACAATATCGATAAAGTGGAATAAAGATCGGCAAAAAAGTAGGTTTTGATTTTTAACATTGAAGCGAAAGCTTCATATTCTGATAAGGATTTCGTCTACATGATGGCCGAGTATGAGGATAACCATGTACTTCGAGCCCGAAGCATGTGCGTCACGGACACGGATTATCCACGACGCCATAACGAAAAAAGCCTCATCTTTCGATGAGGCTTATCTCTTAATGTTGGCGGAGCGGACGGGACTCGAACCCGCGACCCCCGGCGTGACAGGCCGGTATTCTAACCAACTGAACTACCGCTCCTTTAGCTTAACGTCTACACGTTAACCTAAATTAGGCGCTTGGCGATGACCTACTCTCACATGGGGAGACCCCACACTACCATCGGCGCGTTTGCGTTTCACTTCTGAGTTCGGGATGGGATCAGGTGGTTCCACAAGGCTATTGTCACCAAGCAAATTCTGTTTATTACCGTGTCCATCTCTGGACCACG
>NZ_JBHFFD010000056.1:0-38323 GCF_043359565.1 Shewanella sp. S23-S33
GTGCGAAAGGTGCCGATGGTGTGACCACGTACACTTGGATTAAATACAGCGATAACGCCGATGGCACGGGGCTTTATGACGCGCCCACGGTGAACACCAAATACATTGGTATTGCGGTAAATAAGACAGTGCAGGCGGAATCCTCAGTTAAGACGGATTACGTGTGGTCGCAGTTCAAAGGCGACCAAGGCCCGCAAGGTGTGCCTGGTGCTACCGGTGCCAACGGCGTAACCACGTACACTTGGATTAAGTACGCCGACAGCGCGACCGGTACGGGCTTAAGTAACGATCCCACGGGCAAGGCATACATAGGTTTTGCGTACAACAAAACCACGGCCACGGAGTCGAACACGGCCGGCGATTACACTTGGTCACTGGTTAAAGGTGAGCAAGGTAATCAGGGCGTACCAGGTGCGAAAGGTGCCGATGGTGTGACCACGTACACTTGGATTAAATACAGCAATAACGCCGATGGCACGGGGCTTTATGACGCGCCCACGGTGAACACCAAATACATTGGTATTGCGGTAAATAAGACAGTGCAGGCGGAATCCTCAGTTAAGACGGATTACGTGTGGTCGCAGTTCAAAGGTGACCAAGGCGAACAAGGTTTACCTGGTGCTAATGGTTTTTCCGGTGCTGGGTTTTATCGCCTGATTAACTCCAACGGCATTTGGCCTGGCGATGGTGCTGCTAATGGCCTGTTTTATACCGCCTTTGGTCGCTATCCGGTTATCGATGATGTGTTGACGTTCTACAACACCAACGGGTCAACGTATACCACGAAACGCTGCACCAATGCCGGCAATGGCAGCACGGCAACGTGGGCGGCGGCGGCGTTATTGCTTCACGGCGATATGATAGCGTTAGGCACTATTTCAGGCAGTCGTTTGATAGCCGGCACTGAAATTAGTGCGCCGTTTATTCGAGGCGGGCAAATTGAGATCGGCGGCGCAAATGGCACTTTTTCCGTTGATGTTAACGGCGGAGTGTTAATTAAATCAGCGGGAACTAATGCGCGCATGGAGATCATTAACGACCGGCTACAGGTTTACGATGATACCGGCATGTTGGCCGTAAGAATTGGGAGGTTATAACGTGGCATTTGGTTTAGCAGCCTATCTAGGCGGTATTGAGATTATCAATACCGCCGAGCCATTTAGTATTTTTTACACAGTTAGGGTCACAGATTTAAAAGTGGGAACCATAACTTTTACTTTGCCAAGTGAGGCGTCAAATAGTGATGTTATTCCGTTTTATGGCCCGTCATCGAGATTAACTGACGTTACGTTATCTATGGGAGGGGCGACAAACGCAAAGGGGAAAATATCTGCAATAACAATTACAGGGAAAACAGTTTCATTAACCGTGGCTAGTTTAACTAGCTACGGTGCTACGACTATCCAAGTATCATTTTTCAATGCTAAGGGGGTGCCATGTATGGCATCGAACTAAGATCACAGCGAGGAAATCAGTACATATCAAATAAAACATATCCATTATTATATTGGGGGTATGTCGATGTGTCGTATACAAAAGGTGATGCAAGTGTTTTTGGATATGTTTATCAGCGCCTGTTTAATTTACCAATGGATGCAAATGTAACTATTGCTGTTAGGACGCTATCAGTTAATAGCAATGTTGTTGGTACAAATGGCGCTTATATTTTACCAACAAAATTTGGAGAAGGTTGGCACCTTGCCATTTCAGGTGAAAATGAAACATTTACAGCTAGGGTATATGTATTTGTTCATGCGAAAGATATTATAAAACCTAAATATGGCATTGCAGTATTTGATCAAAGTGGACAGATAATATTTCACAATAGACGTCCAGCAATTGCTTATAAAGAAATGTTCTACACTGATTTAAATAAACCTTTTGTTCAATCTTCGATATCAGTCGGTTATAAACCCGCCGCCGTTGTATGGTCGATTAAAATACAAACTTATAATGCTGGTTATTATCGATATTATCCATCTGCACATAATGTTGGTAATGGATATGGCATTGGTATAACAAGAAGTTATTCCCGTGCTGCGGCGTATGACTTTGAGCTAAGTAACATTGTTTATTATCCGGTGATCGATGCCGGTTATTTTGAACAATTCCCCAATCTCGGAAATTATCCTCAGTAAATTTTAGGAACGTCTATGTCTCAATGGTTGCAATCAGCAAAGGCCACGGTTTCGGCTGGGGCTGCGGTTATTTCATTTACCGACAACAAAGATTTCGCCAGCGTTCGCGCCGGCGATGTTGTGATGCTTAATGGTCAGATTTGGCAATGTGCATCAGGTACTCGTCCAGACAGTGCCGGCAAAAGCACCGTTACTTTAGCGGCCCCTTGGCCGTATACAGGTGCCAGCAATGTTAATGCGTTTGTGTTTCGTACCACGCATGACTTGTTACAGTTAACCAGTGACGCACGCAAGCTAACCAATATCACCAAGGCGTTATTAGCGGCCCAAGAGGATATTTTAAAAGGCACAACTCCGACAATAAATGTGCCGATCGGGCTTGATCCCGCGACCGGCAACGAGGAAGTGATCGCAGTTACGCCTTGGCAATATGTCATCAATGTGGTTAATGCGAGCCTTGGCAATATCAGCGCAATTGGTGCCATGTCACAAGCGCAGTTTGATGCAATACGGGCTCAAAACAATGAGCAGTTTGCAGCAAGTGGTTTTGTGCATTTTGGTAAACAATTACCAACAGGATTATCTACTTTAGTACCAATTAATGAAGGTATGACTTCTATAGCTGAAGTTGGGAATGCTAATTTACTATTATTGGGTAGGTATATTTCTGCAACAAATGCATCTGGTAAATCAACAAAAGAATACCCAGTTGTTAATATAGCTGGGGTTATCACACATATTGAAAAATTAAATTTATCCTCAACCAGTACCCCTTCTATTGTTAAATTCCCACAAGCTCCTGATGGTAAAGAAACATATAACAAATCTACTGGTGTTGTTACTAAACATACAACAGTTACCGCAGCATTTAACGCTCAGGCAGCAGACCCAACTAACGTTGAAGTAGTTACTGACCGTGTTGACATGTGGGGTTTTGAAGCGTTTTTAGAAGAAGTTAATACTACTAACCCTTATGTTTATCCAAATGGCTTGATTCAATCCCAAGCTACAACTATGGATGGCATTGCTACTTCGGCCAGTGCTCGACCAGTAACTTATTATGCAGTGTTCGATGGTGATACTGGTTCAAAAGGTAAAGGGTTAAACTACTTTGCTTTGAGTGATGCTAATAAAAAGAAAGTATTAGCTAATTCTAAGAACAACTTATATTACCTTGCAGATGGTCGATTGGTTCAATGGCGTTTGCGCCAAAGGTCCTTTGCTGGGACTGGGAATGGTGATTGGTATGATATTGAATCCACTTCACCTAACATTTTGCAATTTACATCAAGTAATAACACCCGATTATCACCACAGGGTTTTAGGGATGCGCCTTATATTAGCCCTAACCAATCTTACTTTGCAGGTCACGGAGGCTCAGGTGCCTACGCTAAAAACCCAAGTGTTGGTCTATTTTCAGTTGGTGGTACTGTATCTGAGGGTGCTGGTTTATTTTCAGAATGCTACTTATTAATCTGTGGTACAGTTAACCGCTTAAACCAAGGGGCTTACCACCATAGTTTTAATCCTAGTGGTACTTCAAGGATTTGGGATTCAACAGGAACTGCACCATTATTTTGGCATCAAAGTACTAGAATATTTAATTCCATATCAGATTGTTTTGATTTTGATACAGGAGCTAATGCTGATGCTCGTAAGTTAAAAGTTATTTCAGCGCAATTCTCTAAGCCATTTAATGGCTCTATAGGTTCTAATTATCCGGCTAGACCCGATGGGCGTGTCTATGACGCTATCTATGCCGATGGCCAAGGGGGCGTGTGTCGAGATATGCGCTACTCTGCAAATGGGGTTGATTTAGTTGATTTTGCAGAAGCTGACCAAAAGGTTAAAAACGGTACTTATCGTGGTTATGAAAGAAGTTTGTATAGCCTTGTTATTCCTGTAGTTTCTAACTTAGTTGGCTCAAATACTGTTACTTTCCCTGATAATGTTACGAGGATAAGTAAACCAGTAAAAGGAGAAACTATTTATATAGTTAAAGCTGGAGTTATTACTAAGCATACAGTTACTAATGATAATTGGTACTTAAATAATAAAATGATTTTTACTCCGGCAATTGACCTTGTTTCAGGTAATCACATTGTTGCTTCTGCACGGTTATTATCTTCCGTTGGCGGTTCATTCCTGCAAACTGATGTAATTGGTAATCCTGCTAATATCCTTGCAACTCCACAATTAGCTAATGGTTGGCAAGGTAGTTGGGGCGGTGTAGCAGAACTTGGTGGGGTAAATAAGTCCGGAACTAGAAAAATGATTTCAAGTGGTACACTTGTTTATACAACTAATAATGGTACAACTTGGTTAACTTCTATTCTTCCTCAACCAAATGTTAGTAATACTATTACAACTACTTATTCAACTAATGAGGTACGTATTTGTCAATATCAAGCCTTTTCAAAACAAACAGAGGTTGCTGTTAATAGCGTGGTCTATGGGGGCAATTTAGGTATTGGTGAGGTTAGCGCAAATTCAAATTATCGAATGGAGAATGGAGCGCTATTATTTGAAAGCTTAATAGGTAAAATACCAGTAAATTCCCTGTACTTACCCCCAAATCGATTCGGTGGAAATTTTGCTATTACTTCAAAATTTCTTACAAATTTAGGTAAGCTTGATGGAACATATCTTCCAGAACATTTTGCCCTATCTTTAGGTACGCCAAATAATAGTAGCCCTGCTATAAAAGCATTAAACTATAACGTCAATCTAAACCAACAAGCATTTATCCAGTATGCTTATACTGAGCTTATGCATAATGGAACGAACTGGGGTGATGATGGCAAGATGACTATTATCGATAACCAATCAACTAAGACTGACTTAAACGGCAATACCGTTTTAGTTGGAACGGCCAAGTTAAAAGAGCCTATCGGCTGGATAAAGAACAAGGTGTAACCATGATTTTAACGATTTTTTACGAACTCGATGATTCGGGTTCTCCGGTGCTCGATGAGCACAAACAGCCAATAATTCGCCATCGGCCAGAGTCAAAAACTCTGGCCGATGTGCTTTTAGTCACTCGCTTACATGCCGATCATCCGGCAATGCACTATGTGATCGATAAGTTTATCGAGCTGTACGCTGTCACGCTTCAATGGGATTGGTTCGATCAGTATCAAGCATGGATTGAGCGTAAAGCGGATGCTGAGGTATTGCCCGAGATAGCCCTCGATGCAGATATTGATCCGATAGTGTTTGAGCCGTTCGCTGAGCCTGCGCCTTTGCGGGCCGAGTTGCTGCCGGTGGCGCAGTATCGCGAAGTGCTGCTTATTGATGGCATTAGTATCGATGAGTATCTATTCCGTGTGCTGCGCTTTAATGCGGTGCGCTCGATAACGGTCGAGGTTGACGGTTTAGTGTTTGATGGCGATGAAGATAGCCAGCGCCGAATGTTGGCGGCTATTCATGCGTCAGAGGATGCCGGTATCACGCAAACAATTTGGCGACTCGCTGATAATAGCCAAATTGCGGTAAACCTAGAGCAGCTGCGTGCCGCCCATGCGGCGGCAATTATTGAGCAGGGCAAACTATGGACTAAAACATAATCTTAGTTTTATTTGTCATTGATTTTTATCAGATCCACAGGTTTAATACTGTTTAAATATACAGTTGTTTTGGAGGGTGGATGCAGTCAAATAGTATTATTGTCCTAGGGGATCAGGCGCAAACGCTAGAGAATTTGGGGGAGTATATGCACACGTTGCAGCTAATGGCTGCTGATCCTGATATCGGGGGTTTAGGTTTTAGTTTGATGGTGGCTAATGCGTTGGCCGCTATAAATCACTTGAGATCCACGGCCCCGAGTGACAGTATGAGTGGTTGAGATCCGAGACTGCGAATGACTCAGATCCAAATAAGATATTTTTTTCGTGATCTATTATCTCAATCTGTGATAAATTGATCTCGTTTCTCGCCCTGCTGTGTTTTTTAGGTGGGGTTTGATGAAAAGTTAAACGCTAGATGGAGAAAAGCCCCGAGTGTTCAGGCTCGGGGCTTTTCAAAATCGATATTGTAAGTTCCAGAAAAAAACCAACAAACTCGACTGGCAAAATCAGTTTATTAGTTTTTCTGGGCTTACGCAAGCCGCCAGAGAATAATAAACATGGATATATTGCAAAAATCAAAGTGCCTGCGTAGGCGCGGAACGCACTCCACAGTGTGCAAAAACCGTTTCCCTGAATATCAAGTTCCTGAAAATCATACTAAAAGGCTGGCATTTATTGCCGATCTTGTTAGCGCATCACAGGCCCGCGATGTTACCCAATCCGATGTTGCGGTATTATGCCGCCGCCAAAATAGTACCCGCCAAAAACGCTTTTATACCGACCGCGCTCGCGCGATCAACGCTTTACATGCGGTATTTGCTGAGCATGTGAATATGGCAACCTTCCAAGTCAGGATATCGATCCGCAATGCTAGCGATGCAGCAAGGCTCACAACGGTATCTAAAGCTGAACTAGACAAAGCCGCCGCGAATCCAGCTTATGCCGCCCAGGTGTCTATTAGCCGCGCCAGCCGCGCGTTTAGGGATATGATCGAGTTGGGTTGGATTATTGCTGATGAACAGTGGCAAGTGTGGGATAAGGCCGCCGGTGCTTGGATTGATAAAGTGTTCGAGGTCACAGAGCTATTTTTTAACGCAGCGGGTATCACCACTGATCGGGTAATGAAAATTCACCGGCAGCGTATGGCGTGGATCACTAAGAGGGGCGACATGGGCCTAACGCCCGAGCAAATCGGCAATATGTCGATTACTCAGTTGAAGGAACACGCGCGCACAGTCTACCGCCATAAGGCGTTTGAGCGCCGCGCCAAGGATCATGCCCGCAAAAAGGTTATTCGTCAGCTGCAAGAGGGCGACCTAGCCGCACAGCGCCGCATTGCGCAAAATCGGGTGCTCGATGCCCTTGGTGATGAAATCCGCTTTTTAGATAAAGACCAGTTTAAAGATCTCGTTAACCGTGAAATCGCTATGCTACGTAAATTTAGCGGTGTAAGCGCACCACCTCACTGATCCCGTCTTATCCTCCTGTCACTATGCCGAGCTATGCCTCGGCGTTTTGCGTTGCCTAATTGCTGTTTTAGCCCCGTCTTGGCCGTGTCCGGCCCGTTCATTCTTACTCGATCAGCGCCAGTTCGCCGGCGTATAACCAGATAACCAATCTTACCCACAACAAAGCGCAAGGCTGTTTTTAACAATGTGCCAACGCCTTGTTTAATGTGCAAAATTAAACTGCTCTTTAATTTAATACAGATGCTTTCTTATTACGCCCATGCAAGCATGGGATAAATGCCTCAACTAGCAGGCCAGCAAAAAGCGCTGGCCGCCGTTGGAGTCGAAAGAAATGATGCCTCGCCATTTCCTAGCTTCGCTAGGGGCGAGATCACAAGCCGCGCTATACGTTGGGTTTGTCTACGACCGTTTAGCCTCTGTGTGGCTTATAGCCCGCTTGCCTGCGGCGCTAGCTCGCAAGCTCGCGGTCTAGCAGGGAGAATTTGCAACCACTGTGCCAAATCGCTAATAATGCGATGATATTTAGAACGGAGCTTATAAGATGGCCAAGGCGTTAGAACAAACGATTAAAGCGTGTAAGCATTGCCAAAAAAAGACAGTACATAATCGAACTACGAATAAAACGGGTTTAATTATGTTCCTGGTGCATATTGTTTTAACCGTAGTCACTGCGGGGATTTGGTTGGTATTGTTGATTATTTGGATGATCTTAAATGCCAAGATTGGCGGCTGGACATGCCAAGAGTGCGGCAAGTAGCGTCTCAAAACTGATTGAGTTTTGAGACAAATCAACAGCTTAAGCTATTTTTGGTTATGTTAATCGGCTTGCCTGCCTTAATATCTGTTTAATATTTTAATATTGTGACGGGTCACGGGCAGGATATGCGGTTTGGTTATGCGCTTAAATGTGTTGATGATCATGATCTCAAACTGCAACTTGAAGCGCTTAAAGCGGCGGGTTGTGCGGATATTTTTACTGATACTATCGATCACATAAGCGGTTCTCGCCCTGCTTTTAGATTGTTACTGAGTAAACTTTCGCGCGGTGATGTATTGATAGTGTGGCGCTTAGATAAATTCGCCTTGAGTGTTTATGATCTTAATCTACAAATATCCCGCTTGTATCGTCTAGGTGTTGAGTTCGTCAGCTTGCAAGAGGCTATCGATACCGACAGTTCGGCAGCGCCACTACTGTTAAATCTGTTTTCAGCGATGGCCGAGTTTGAGCGCAATATTAAATCTCGCCCTCGGCCAACTGGCCGCAAACCAATGATCACAGATGAAATGCTAGCAGAAGCTAAACGGCTTATCTCTGAACGGGTATCTGTGACAGATGCCGCTAAAATAATCGGGGTTTCTCGGGCGACATTATATCGTTCACTAAAAAACTAACCGTCACTATCATGGTGTCGGTGTAGCATCATTATTAAGGTTACTAGGGCCGTGCGCGCTTCTGGCGGCAATACCCTTGCCGCTGCGGCTACGTCCCACGGTGTAGCTGTACTTATCCCTAAGCTATCCAAGCAAATATCAAGATCAGTGGTATTTAACCCTTTTAGCAGCGCGGTATAGTTGCGCAGCTTGATATCGCTTGTTCCAGACTCGATCCGCTGATAAGTCTTTACTGATACGCCTGCCATGATGGCGGCTTGTTCCTGGGTTATCTCGGCTGCGATCCTCCTTTTCGTCAGCGCTTTAATAGTTGGGTGTGTCATGTATCACGCTCAATAGGACAATTTTGACTTAATCAAAACCAGTTTAGGACAATTTTGGGTTATGCGTATTTACAGCATAGCGGTTTGCATAGATATTGCGGCCACGCCCTAGAGCGTGCACTCTAAAAAAAGGATTTATGATGCCCCAGAATAGTATTGATGTGTTTAGTAAAATGGATGTTGCAATGAGTTTATTGCGTTGCGCAGACAATGCTTTGTTGTCGGGGGACGACTGTAGTTTAGATGTTGTAGCTACTCACATAGCAGTGGTAGACATTTTAACGGAGGTAAAGCACGCGCTTATGGCCGCGTGATAAATAAAGAAAGGGCCGCTATAGTGCGGCCCTGCTTAGTTAATCTTCATCGATAAATCGATCAAGGTCGCTAGTTATCACTAGCTGTACTTGCGCTTGCTTCCCGTCTATTTCGAGTGTACCTAACCAAATTGTATCGGTGCCGCCTGTTGATACTAAGTATTCATCGGGGCTCGTTAGCATGTGTTTTATGGTTTCTTTGGCAATGGTGCTAGCGTTGTCGATTTGCTCATTATCATAGTGAGCATTGGCAAAGGTGCCGATCATTGTGCGCCCCTTAGCCAGTGGTTAATGATGGCGTTACGCATTGCGGCTGGCTTAGTTGCAAGGAACGAGAATAAGGCCCAGCTGGGCGCGTTGATTAAGTCTGTTAGACTCATTTTGTTAAGTGCGGTATAGTTTAGTTGAAACATAGTGTCACCTCATTATGTTTGGCCGGTGTTGATGTGAGAGTCCCACCGGCTTATTTATGTCTTCAATTAAATTAATCCAATTAATTTAATTAATCAAGTTAATTCAAATCATCTTCGGCTTGTTTATCTTCTATTCCCTCCATTGACTTTAAAAAACCGAGCGCCCAGCTTTTTCCTCCATCCCATCCTGTGCCGCCGTCAGGCCCATAACCATCTAGAATGGCTTTGGTTATCGCAATCGCCAGTTCTGCGGCTTCGCTACGCCCGCGCGGTAACTCAAAGCCGGCTAGCTTTAGGGTCATTTCTAACTCAGTCAGTTTGCGGTTTTGATATTCGCTAAAGTTCAGCCCGACCACTTTACGCTTTACCAGTGACTTTTTAGGCCCTGGCTTACCGCGAGGGGTTTTGCCATCGATAACGGCGGCTTGGCCTACTTCATTGCCCATGCTGTTATTGTCTGCCTTGGTTAACCATCCTGGCGCGTTGCTCATTTCAAAACCTCCTCTAATATTTTGTTCATGTCTTTTTGCGCTTCCCGTAGTCCGTACAAGCCTTTTAGTTCTGGATCAAATACGGTGCGGCCAAGGCCCGTGGTGCGCTCATAGATGGCGCGGTTAGGTATTAGCTTAATAGTGTTATCTTCTGCCATTTTGGCTTTGACAAAATCCCTGTGCTCAGTTTTGCGCATATCGGCCATTGAGATCACTTGTACCACTTTTAAGCCTAGCTGCTTGAGTTTTGGCAGGTGTTTAGGCACTACGCCATAGGATAGGCGGGTTGGCTGATACGGCATCACCACCACGCCGTTAGGGGTATCTGTGGTGCTGGGTGTCATATCTACGATCACGATATCCACATTGGGCTTTTCTTGCGGCCAATGCTTCGCTACCTCAAACGGGGCAAAGCCATCGCTACCTAACCAAGCGCAAGATCCCTGCGGGTCGTCATCGATAAGTAATACCTTATAACCCTTTGCGGCAGCGGCACCGGCTAGGTTAAAGCTGATAGTGCTCTTACCTACACCACCCTTTTCATTCCATACGCTAATTACTTTCATGTTGTCACCTCATAGTTGCCTGCAATCAATATAATCAGATTAATCAAGTTAATCAAGTTAATTCGATTAATTAGATTAATTTAAATAAAGCTAGACAATTAGGCGCAATGCGCCTAGTATTGATTTCGACGGGGGCACACAGAAAGCCACTCGTTTCGAGGGGGCTAGTTGATGCCGCTGGAGAAACGAATGAAACTTAACGATGTTGCGACCATTAAGACGAACTACCCTGATGCTGATTTCTGGCTAGTACGTCGAGGCTCTTTAAAAACCTGCGGCAAGCCTGTGATGGAATACAATCCAGAACATATAGGCGTAAAGGTCACTCGAACTGATGTGTTTTTGCCTCGATACTTGTTTTATGTATTCGAGGCGCTACATTCACTAAGGCGATGGGAGCCAATAGCCACAGGGACATTGAGCTTGGTTAACATTCGGGTTTCAGACGTTCGAAATATCGAGCTGTCACCGATGTAAGAGAAGGGGCGCAAGCCCCTAATCTTTTAACGATTAAGGGCACAATATGAAGATTGAGATCCCAAGCATACGCGAACAACAAAAAGTGATTTTTGAAAAATCAACGCAAGCGGCCATCGAGCAGCTGCGCGCCAATTTGGCCGCGCCGGTGTTACCTGGTATCACCGAAATTAACGAGGCTGAATATTCGCGTGATCACTTGCTTGATAAGGATGCGGGATGGGTTGCGCCTGATCCTGATTTGGTGGCGGCATACTTTAGGCACTTTCAAACGGCATTTCCTGAGTATGGATCTGATGGCAAGCTCGCGGCTCTGCTTGGTGTATCGAGTGACCGGCGCATAAGAGAGTTTAAATCAGGGGCTAAAAAGGTGCCCTATGATATCTGGCGGCGCTTTTTGGTTATGACTGGCCGCGCGCACCAGGATGTGATTAAAGTCTTTGGGTTTATGGGGTGATATATGAGCATTAAAAATATTGAAGGAACGACTTCATTTGGGATGATGTATTTTGTTTGCAATGCAGAATTGCATTTAAGCAGTCATCATGGGCTTTTTATATGTTGGCCTGTTGATGATGTGCATATTTCTAAGGTTAAAAATCCTGATGATTATGGGGTTACATGGTCATTATGCAGTAATGATCGTTCAACATCACTTAAGGCAATACTGACTGAAGATGAAGCGCTGCTATTTGCGGATGCTCTAGGCTGTGAAATTAAAATAATTGAGCGCCCAGCTGGATAAAATAACACTGTTAAACAAAAAGCCCTCATATCGAGGGCTTTTTTATTAGCAGTCTTAGGCGTTGTAGTCGATGGACTTTAGATCGTCATCGTGAACAATGCCAGTTTGAATCTCATTCACTTTATAAAGCCAGTTATGTGCAAAGTCTATTGTGTCATTACTGGGCTTTAAACCCTGCTTTGGGGCCGCGCACAGGTGCGTTCCTGTGCTTGGATCATAGGTCATCAAACCGCCACGCCCTGATTTATGCAAGTAAAGCAGCCCGCGCCCGCTAAATGTGCTGCCATCTTCACGGGCCATAGTGAGGTTTTGCGGCCAGATGATAAGGTGATCTTGGCCCTTGTGGAATATGCCCGCGCCGGTGTTATGTGCCAGTTCTTTATGTAATGCTTTTATTTTATCAATTGCGCGTTGTGTTTCTGTGCGCGCTTGGTCGCGCTCTTTACGCAGCAAAGCGCCATCCCGCTTTGCTTGTGCTTCACTCTTAACTAATGCCGCATTTTTGGTTTTAACATTGTGGATTTGCTCACGGAGCTTAGCGGGATTGTCGCCGCCTTTAAGTTTTGTTAATTCCTGTTGTACAACTTTTAACTGTGTTTTCAAGGTGTCGCGTTCACGCTGTACAGCCACAGATGCGTTAGCAATGCGTTCGGCTTCTAGGGCTAATTCGCGGCATCGTTTATTTTCAGACTCAATTAATTCATTTAATTTAATTAATTCGGTTAATTCTTTTTGTTTTTCGGTGTGGGCGCGTTTCCAGCTTTCGCCTAGTTGCTCACTGAGTTTTAGCGCGGTTTCGATGTTTTCATAAGATTGAGTGAGGTCATTAAAGCGGGTGACAAATGCGGCTAGCAGTCGATCCACTTCACAGTTTAATAGCGATTCGTCAGATGGAACATAAATGGGGGCTTGGTGCGTCATGGTGAGAGTCCTTATTTTGCGGAGTATTCAATTTTAATGGTGCCGTAAGGGCCGAATAATTTTGCAAAGCCGTCTAGGTTTGGCCCTAGGTAAGTGATAACGCTGCCCTTGGTCACGCCTACGGCTTTTGAACCATCGGCTAGGGTGTAGTTAACTCTGCCATCGGGGAATAACTGCGGGAATTTTAGCAGCGGTCTAAACCATCCCTCTGAGCTTGAACAAAAGCAGATGATCACTGCTTCGGTGATATTGCCGTTTTGATACTCGGTTATCAGCTTATTAATCCAGGCATCATTGCCAGCAATGTTTTCAGTGATGTGATACCCGCGATTTTTGCAGGTTTTCTTTTTGCATTTGGCGGTGTTATCAGGGCAGGCTAATTCGCCGCGATGAAAGGGGTGATTCATCCACACTTTACCCGTCCAAGATTGGCTTAGGCCGTCCTGTTCTTCGGTGTAGTAACGCGTTGCCTTGATCCGTTGATTGGCAATTTCATTGCTTGCTGGGTCTAGATCTATTTGCCCCATAAGACTGAGCGCTAAGTTCGGCCACGGTTCGGGGGTATAGTATTCAAAATCGCCGCTGGTTTGGTTAATCAGATTGGCGTTGTTTTTATCGGTCATACGCTTTGATTCCTGCCTGTGTTACCTGTTTTTACTCTGGCTATTGAGGTTGGGCTTTTTATTCTGGTGTTGCGATTTAGTCTTAATGCTTCATCTGATAGCTGGGCGCTGAGACACGCGAGCACTAAGCACAGGCATTTAGTGGATAAGATCCCCAGTTGCCATGCGCGGCTGATCATGTGTGGAGTTGTTTTGGCTCCTAATGCCGCCCGTGTATCGAGTTCGAGCATTCTTAGCTCAACGGTTGAGTACCCAAGATGATCGGCTATTGCATTGGCATCTAAGCCGCTTGCGTAGTCGATTAGCATTTGCTCTTGTGCGGAGTCCAAAAAATCACAGTGGTTTAGGGTGATATCCATATCGATTGCGCCTTATTCGTGTTCGCTAACTAACTGGCCTAGTTCTGCGCGCGCGTCCTCGGCCATCATGCCGATTGCTTCGCTCAAGTTGAGGATTAGCGCGGCGTTGTCGAGTTCGGCTAGATCCATTTCGGTTATCTGCAATGTCATTGCCTTAATTGCTAACAGCTTGCCGCCTACGCGATTGGTGCGGCGTACTAACGCGCGGCGAATGTCCAAATGCGCTTTATCAACACTGATTTTGCCGTCTGCTAATTGTTGTACTGCATTACTGCTATTCATACGCATAATCTCAAATTGTGTTTTTTATATTGATTTTTGTGTTACATATCTCGAAACGGGATATTTGCAGGCGAAAAAAAACCTAGCACAACGGCTCGGTTTATTTATCCCAGTGGATATGCCCTATTTTTTTACCAATGATTTGGTATCTCTTTAGTTCATCGGCAGTGACCGTTATGTCAGGGTATTGGTCTTTGTCGTCACACGACAACGTAAAATCACCGCTTAACTCAGGTCTTATGTATCTAAAGAAAGTTTGGTCTGTTGCCGTTTTTATAGCAAAAATACCAGGGGTTTTTGGGTCTTTTATTGCGATATTCACTATCACAGCATCCCCAGGTATTAATTCTTTGATACTGTTGTCTCTTACATTTAGCGCAAGCAAATATTCTTCTTTTAAGCCTCGCTCTGCCAGCTTATCAATATTAAACGCAACATCGTTTACTTCTGCTTTTGCTGGCATTTCGCCACCAGTCAGCATTGCAAACCCTGCGGCATCAACATCACTCATATTCGGTGATATTCCGGCCAAATAAGAAAGTGATACTCGCAGTGCCTTAGACATTCTAATGAGAGTATCGATCTTGGTTCCTCGCAGCCCAACTTCATAGTTTCCCCATGTGCTTGGGTCTATTGGAGGCTGCGCCTGTGCTGCGGCTTCTCTTATTGTAAGGCCGCGCGCTTTACGCGCTGAGGCTATCCGCTGCCCGACTAATATCATGTAGTTTTCTTTCATTGCATCCATCCGCTGCCAAATTCTTATTAGCTTACCACAAAATGTATTAAGCAATGCAAATATAGTTGTAAAATCTTCAATTTGGGATAATAATTATCACAAATTGCATTATCGAGCGGGTGAATAGTGATATTAAAGGATTGGCTGACTAAAAATCGCAAAACAGCGGCTCAAGGGGCGGCGTTTTTCGGAGTCAAAAAAAGCTCGTTTAACAGTTGGTTATATCTATTCCGCTTCCCAGCATCACGCACCTTAGCAGTGATTGAGTTACGCGCCCCTGATCTCGATGTGAAAGCGTGGCGCATCGAGTATTTACTTAAACAAGACGAGGTTAAGCAGCAATGATTTTGGCGATAGTAGGGAGTGATAGCACGGTTGTAGATGTGGTTTTGTCTGATTTGCACCGCATCGGCGGCAGTAGGGTTCAAACATTAAATTTAGAGTATTTGACGGACATAAAGGCCCGCACGAATCGGCTTGAACTCGAAGTGTCAAGCAAGGGCTTTAAAGGGTCTATAAAGGTGATCCTAGGCATTAAAACGAATGACGAACTGAATTTATTGCGTCAGCGCGGGGCTTTAGTCGCGCATGTTTATGGCGCAATGGGCGATTTGTATCGGCATTTGAATGTTATTAAATCGGACTTTTTTGTGTCGCCGTCTCACGCGCGCCGTCAATCCCATGTGTTTAGCCCTGAGCAGTTGATCAGCGAGGGCGAATTTAGGTTACTCAAAAAGATTAATTCGCCCGTTCAATTAGTTAAGGGGCGTTAATGGCCGCTGATGCGCTTATCGATAAAACCAAGTTGGCGGCGCTTGATTGCCAGCTTGAAGAATGGGCGCGTTGGGTGCATCGCGGCGGGTTTGACTTACGTCAATCGTCAATGTTGGCGCGATTAATAGAGAACAAAGGGCTGATCCTGTTTGACGGTAACGGCGGTTCAATGCCGATGGATATCAGCAGCAGGGAGGCAAATATCGAGGCGGCATTGATGCGGCTATCGAGTAAATCCCCTGATGATGTGGTGTCGCTGCGGTTTGAGTACGGCGCGATCCGTATCGATAAAAAACATGCTTGCGAGTTTACGACACAGCGTAAGCGAGCACTGGCAATGGGTGTAAGCCTGAGAACGTATCAAGTCCGCATTTCGCGGGCTAAATCATTTTTAATAACTGAACTAGGTATTTGATATGAGCATTATGCGTGAACACTTCAACACTTTTTACCCTCTGCGTGATTCGAGCGAGCGCGGCCAAACCAAGCCGAATAAACATCGAGTTGATACCCGCCGCCGCATCGAAGAATTGCAGGAACGCCGCCGCCTCAAAGAGCAGTTTTCGCTGTAGTTATCCACAAATTTTGTGATTAAGGTGTGAGCAATGACCGTCTTATCTATTCAATTCAGTGACACAGCGATTAAGCGCGCCTTGACTGATAAGGCGGTCACTGAGCTTAAAGATCCGCGCTATCCGCTGCGCTTGCGTATCAACAAGGCCCGCACGGGTGGCAGCTGGCACCTAGTTACCTACCACAATAATAAAGCCAAGTGGGCCAAGGTGGCCGACTGGCCGTTAGTCTCGGCTAAAACCTTAATTGAGACCTCGCCAGAACTGGCGGTTAAGCAGCGCAAAGGAGCCGAGGCGACCATTGATAACTGGGAGACATGCCAAGGGTTATTAACCTGGTATCGCGACCGTGCGCTAAGTGATCGCGGCTTAAGCCTTAAGCGCAAGGTCAGTATTAAGTCGTCAGTCAATAAACACTTACTACCTGTATTTGGATTAATTCAATTAACTGAATTAAATCATGTGATGATTGAAGATTTATTTATGTGGCCGTCATTGGGCCGTTATCAACCAGGAACCATGCGCCAGCATTTCGCGATATTAAAGAAAGCCTTTAAACAGGCGCATAAACAAAAGCGCATCGCTAATAATCCGTTAGCGAGTTTGTGCTTTACTGATTTTTATGAGCACAAGATAACGGCGAAAGATGCCAAGTTATTTGAAAAGGATTTGCCGAGTTTATTAAATGAGATAGCCGAGGCTAAACCATTCGCTAAAGTGTTTGCGTTTGTGATGTTGGCCTATGGTTCGCGCATCGGTGAAACCCGTCAATTGAAATGGGATTACCTCGACTTTGACAATAAAAAGTTAGTGATACCCGCTGAGATAACTAAAACAAACACCACTCTTAAATTGCCACTCACTGATTTAATAATTGAAGTGTTGCTATGGCATAAGTTCAATCAAGGCTTATGGGGTTATCGTGGTGCTTATTTATTCCCGTCAGCAAATAAAGTTAAACCATTAAGCGAAGTACAAGCCAATGAATATATCCAAGGGGTGAGCAATGGCCGCTGGACTGCGCACGATTTACGAAAGTTAGCCCGCAGCATGTGGCTAGATTTATCTATCGATTACATCGTTGGAGAGCAGCTAGTAAACCATAAGTTAAGCGGCTTAGATCAGGCTTATATTCATACGCACATCGAGGAACAAAAGCGGCTCGCGAGTGAGAAGTGGCATAACCACATTAAGACGATTTTAAACCCGTTCGCGACCAAGACAATAGCAAGATCCCATGTTAAAGCCAGTTAGCTAGAACCGTTGGCAGAGTAGGCGCTAAACCATGTTAAGAACATCTTACACAGAGGAACATATTTAATGGACTTTGTAACCTTCGATCAGTGGTGTGCTAATCAGTTAGAAACAGCGATTGAACAGGGTTTAGAACTGGCGGTGCCTTGTGCTGCTTGCAACGGAAAAGGTGCGATTGAATGTAGCTGTTGCAAGCGTTCTGGTGATTGCGAGGACTGCGGCGGCATGGGGACTGATGATGTTATCGCCAGCGAGATCGAGCCGGAACAAGCTATCAATATTTTTAAAGTTAAAGATTATTTTAAAGACATGATCGAAACATTTAATCAATTAGCGTATTCACAAAGCAAACCGTTAATTGATGTTGTTGGGCCGTTTATAGTTTATTACCGCAAGGCGTTTCAAAAGTGGGGGAAATCATGGTGAGCGTTTTTAATTCAATATTGCATTTGTGGTTATTAGTTACATTTGCCGCGATTGTTATTTCAATTAGCGGGTTTTTGTTTGGTCAGTTATTTGTTAAAGGAGCAACGTCTAATGTTAAATGAAGATTATATTATTAATACGTCAATATGTGACGCTCGAATAAACCTAGAGCACATAATAAATACTAACCCGCAGCAAGTTAAACAATTAGCTGAAAAAGTGCTTGAAAAGCTAAAGGACAGTGAAGGTCATAAAACCCGCCGCCAAATGGTCGCGGCAATGCTAAAAAAAGCTAATAAGTTAATAGGTGCCTCGTGAAAGAATTTGAATCAATTGATTGGAATGAAATATCTAAGAGAGGGCTTTTAGAGAGGATCAATAGAGAAATTATGCACCCAATAGGGCTTGCTGTTTATCGTGATCCTAAATCTGGTGTAAGTGGCGGCGCGTTAGTTGCTCCTGATGGTGTTTGGGAATATGCCGATGAACAAAACCAAGGCAAGTGATGCAGCCAAAGCGCGGGCGCGAAAACAGGCCCAGCGCGAACGGGAAAAGGCGCTTGATATTGCCGAGGTGCGCCTAAAGCTATCGGCCAGTGAGCGGGCCGACCTTGACGACCTTTGCCGCGTTCGCGCCGGTGACGAAGAGCCTTATACCCGTGATGAATATGTTCGCATGTTGATACAGATAGATAAGCGCAAGTTGGCCGCTGAACTGGTCGAGTTAGAAAACGCCGGCCCCTGTACTCGCTGCGGTGAATCATTACCTGGTGGTTGCAAAGGTCTGTTTAAGGGGGAGCCGGTTTGCTGGCATTGGCCGAGTAACCCGCGCTTACGGTTGGTGGTGCAACGCCCACCGTTAGATTTAAGTAAATGGATTAATGGGGGTGTGGAGTAATGATAGTAATATTTAGAAATGAGCATGGCACATTATCAATCAGGCCCGCTTGGATTGGATTTATCCGCAACAACTACATAAGGAGAACACTTAGCGGGTTGGCATTTCCTTTAGTGTTGTTAATCACTATCGGGCTTAACCTGTTGCAGGTTGTGTTTATTACATTAATCTTGCTATATCGCGCCGCTTGGGTGCCGTTGTCAAAGTGCAAGCCGCTTTGGAAAACTGAGATTTGGAAGCGCCCGCGTACCAAAGCTGATGCAGCCAAGACTATGGAGTAAGCCGATATGCAAATTAAATTTATCAATGTTGGGGCTGATAATATGTCGTGGACTGCAAACATCCCTAAACTTGATCACGATAGTTTGTATGCTGCGGTGAAGTCCCGAGGCGCTTTGAATAGCCAAGTTATAGATTTTTCATATATCGAGAGCGCTAACATTGGCGAGATATATGTGGGGCGCATTAGAAAAGTTGGGACGTTTAATGTAGTTCAAGAACAATGAGGTTTAAATGTTAACTATTTATCTAATCAGACAGAAAGGCGTTTACTGGAAAGAGATCGTAGGCATAACAACCAGTGAAAGCGAGGCTATAGCTAAATGTAAGGTCATGGCATCGCTTGATATTGATGATTATCATCTGTGGGTTGTTACTAAGCATAAAATTGGTGAATTTATCTGTGTTAACAGTTTGCGTGACATTCAAGAGCCATGCAGCTTAGAGGAAACTGTATTTTCAACAGATCGTAAAAAGGAGCAACAGCTATGCTGATGACAGACGAACTGCGCGCCGCTATTAATGACATTTGGGCTAACGAAGCCCGCCACCCAGAGCGGATTTATTTAGGTATTAGCCAACGAAAACGATTAATGAAAGACGTATCATTTGTTGAAAACACCGAATTATCCTCGACGCGACCAAGCTATATTAGAATAAAAATAACCAAAGAGTTTGATGGCGTGAGAATTTATGATGTGAATGAAGAAGACCATTTTCATGTGTGCTAATTTCACTCAAAACCGCACTATTTAACATAATGGCTATTTGACGCATAACGATATCCACATTGCGGCCAGTTTGGCCGCGAACACCTCAAAACCGCCAGTTTTCCTCGGTCATTTAAGGCCATTACCCAAAGTTAATATTTAGTCAAAATCACCACTATTGGGTTATCCCGTGTTTTTGGCCTTAACTCGCTATAAATTGCAGTTTGTGACGGGTCACAGTAAACATCTCGTTTTGTGATAAATATTATCCCGATTTGCATTGCAATTCGGCTGCACATTATTGTATTGTTTATGCCATGTTGATTTAGTTGCCTCTAAGCCTAATCAACGTGCGAGAACTTAGTGACCTAGCCCAGTAAACCCAGCCCTAACCGGCTGGGTTTTTTTATTGTCTGGAATTATTTATGCCCACTTGTTTTATCACCAGAGCCAGCGAATTAAAGGGCCGAATCATCGCGTATGGCGGCGGCAGCGGGATTTTTGTTTTTAGTGCTGATGTTGCTGCCAAGGCTGAGCAGGCCGCCGAATTGGCTCAGCAGTTACCCGCCTCGACATTTTTACCTTCGGTCATTTCGCTTGGCGGCTTGCTAGTTGTCGTCTGCAGATTTGTATTTGATGTTTTTAAATATTTTGACCAACGCCGTCAACAACGCAAAGGGGCTGATGATGAAGCTTAATTTAAGAAATTTTATCCCGCAGGAGTTTGTACCTCGTCTTGTTTATCAGCGCCGTGGTGATGCGGCGATTGAGTGCATGGACAACCGGATATTAAATGCTGTTGATTTGTTGCGGGATAACTTACGCATTTTAGGTTATGACAACGGCTTTACTATTAACAATTGGCACATTAACGGCAATAGGCAGTATTGCGGCTTAAGAACGCCAGAAAGCGAAGACTACTCAGTTACTAGCCAACATACGTTTGGCCGCGCACTTGATGTAATTACCAAAACACCGCTTGAGGTGATTCACTTACACATAATCGACAATCCTTATATCTACTCGGGTATCAAATTTATTGAAATTGATATCAGTTGGTTGCACATCGATTGCAGGCAAAACAATGATGGCAGCGAGCTAAAACTATGGAGTCCCACTCGGGGCTTTATCAGCGTTGAACAGTATCGAGCCGAATTAAAGAAAGCGTGAGGCTAGATGCGGTTTGCATCGGGGCGACTTAGGTCGCCCTTTCTTTTTTAACTTTGGAGGTGTTATGCGAGTGATGTTAATGATGGTCTTTGCCTGCTTTGCGGGTTTGGCCTTTGCGGAACCTGTGGCAACTGATGTTGTAACGGCTGATCCATCCTTCGACATTGTGACATTGATTGTCGCATTGCTGGGAGATAAGGCCGCTTATGCAGTGCTCACCATTGCGGTGGTGGGGTATGTGTGGGCGCAGCTGCGGCAGCTTATACCAGCAGAGAAGTTATCAAAGTTACCTGGTTGGGTGTTGTGGTTGCTTGAGTTGTTGGCCGCTAACAAAGGGCGGGCAGAGAACGCAATCAAGCCAGAAGGTTATAAACAGTGGCGTGGCTAAATGCGCTATTGCTCGCCATTCAATTGGCTTGGGCTGAGTTTGAACGCAATCGCGCACTGTCTAAGCAGATGCGCAGGGATGAGCGAAGGGGTTATGTGAATGAAAAACCGGCTGATGCTAATGCTGAGTTGTTTGGGCCTAGTGCTGGTCGGTTGCACATCGATGGCAGTGCTACCGAAACAGCCGGCGAATCCGTGCGATCTGACTCCACCAAAGATTGAGTGGTATCAAACCACTGATGGCGGCATCTACTACACCAAAGAAGGTGCCGCCGAACTGCTCAACTATATCCATGACTTAAAGGATTGTGTCGAGCAGCGTTAAGAATCGCGGGACTGATATCAGTTAGCGACTATGCACACAGTGCCAGGCTTAGGCCATTAGCAATAGTGTCAGTCCCGCACCTATAACCATTGCGCATTGTGTAGTGTGCAATGGCTATCGGGAGTATCTATGCCACCACGTATACCATCGCCATGTTGTGCGCCACATTGCCGCAACTTAGCGACCAGCCGCTATTGCACTGAGCATAAGCATTTGTGCTGGGAGAATCACCAAGCCGGACGAACCAGACACCAGCGCGGATATGGTACGAGCTGGGACAAGATCAAGGCGCGGATAATCAAGCGTGACAGCTACCTATGCCAGCCACATAAACGCGCGGGCTACATAATACCGGCAACAGAAGTAGACCACATCATACCCAAAGCACACGGCGGGACTGATGCAGATAGTAACCTTGAAGGGACTTGCAACGCATGTCACAAGACCAAAACAGCCACAGAACGATTGAAAAAGCCGATCAAAAACGCACAAAACGACTCGTTTTAACGGTGAAAGTTGCGAAATGGTGGCCGATTTATTGTAAATCCATGCAGCTATTTTGTTGGACTTTTGGCACTCAACCTAACCCGCTTGCCGTGGAGCGTATGGCTCGCGCGGCGGTGAAGGGGATCACCCCATGGTCTAAGAGTTTTCGCGGCCTCAAGGGGCGTTTTTCCCGCTCATTTTCAGCGTTCAAATCATGGGGGGGTGGGTCAAATCGCTAGGGCGTTTGGCTCCAGTACCGCCCCCCTAACTCAATTTTTATGCGCGCTAAATAAGATCTTTTTTTCGATCATCGATCTTTAGGTGTGACACGTCACAGGATGTAAAAACGATATGACCGCAGTTAGAGCCGCAGGCGGCGGGAAAAAATCGCGTGATGGGAATAACTTGCCCGCGTTACATGAAGCTGAGCGAGTAACCAAAATTGCCGCGCCAGATGAGTTACGAGATGACAACGCGATCAGCATTTGGGAAACGCAATCAGCCATCTTGATCCAGCGTGGCGTTTTATCTATGGCTGATGCCGCCACGCTGTTGATTTATTGCAACTCATTTTCGCTGTATCTCGAAGCTGAAAAAAAAATATCGAAGGAAGGGCTGACTATTGCCACGGACAACGGCAGCGAAAAAAAGCATCCAGCCATCAATGCACGGCAAGACGCTTTAACATCGTTTATCAGAACGGGATCATTGCTTGGGCTTGATCCGCTATCTCGAACCAAATTATTGGGCGGCGGCGCTGGCACTGGTTCAGGGGCAAATGAGTTTAACGAGTTTACCTAATGGCTAAATTTCCGAATGTTAACGCCGCAAATAAGTATGCGCGGGATATCGTTAACGGACGGATTATCGCGTGTGCATACGTTAAGCAGGCGTGCAAGCGACACCTAGATGATTTAGAACGATCCAAAACGGATAAATCATGGGGCTATAGATTCAGCCCCGAGGCGGCAGAACGCGCGCCCCGCTTTATCCAACTGCTAGTACATACCAAGGGCGAGTGGGCTAAAAAGCCAGTTAACGAACGTAGGATTGTCCTAGAGCCATGGCAGCAGTTTATTCACTGCGTGCTGTATGGCTGGCTAAGGCGCAGTGATAAAAAGCGCCGCTTTCGCTTGGCCTATGTCGAAGTGCCGCGCAAAAATGGCAAGTCGATAATTGCGGCAGGCAATGCGCTTTATACATTCTGCGCCGATGGTGAATATGGCGCAGAGGTCTATTGCGGTGCGACCACAGAAAAACAAGCCTGGGAAGTGTTCAAGCCCGCGCGGCAAATGGCGCTGGCGTTGCCATCATTGCGGTCTGCATTTGCGCTTGGCGTATGTGCTAAGAAAATCGAACGGCCAGACGGAAGCATATTTGAGCCAGTTATCGGTGATCCTGGTGATGGTAGCTCGCCCCATTGTGCCGTGGTTGACGAATACCACGAACATGATGGCCCCGAGCTATTCGATACCATGCAAACGGGCATGGGCGCGCGCGAACAGCCGCTTATCTTTGTGATCACTACAGCGGGCAGCAACATTGCCGGCCCCTGTAAAGATTTGCACGATGATGTGGTAAAGATCCTAGCCGGTACGGTTACTGATGATGAAGTCTTTGGGATTATCTACACCATAGACGAGGGTGACGACTGGACAGATCCGGCGGTACTCGTAAAAGCAAACCCCAATATTGGGGTCAGTGTTAAGCATGATTACCTCATTAGCCAGCAGCAGCGGGCCATACGCAATCCTCGCTATGCCAACATATTTAAAACCAAACATTTAAACATTTGGGTGAATGCGTCCAGCGCGTTCTTTAACTATGAGCACTGGAAATCGAGTGAAGATCTTAGCCTGCGTATCGAGGATTTTGCCGCAGATGATTGTTATCCCTCGCTCGACTTAGCAAGCCGGCTCGATGTGTGCTCGGTGGTTAAAGTCTTTAGCCGCACAATCGATAGCAAGTTGCATTACTACGTATTTAGTAACCATTACTTGCCAGAAGAAACCATTTTCGATCCAGACCAGAAAAACGCCAAGTTATACCAGCAATGGGTAGAAACTGTTTGGCCTAATTCTGGCGGTTCTGCGCTCATGCCAACGGATGGGGCCGAGGTTGATTTTACCGAAATTGGCGATGAACTTATCCGCTTTGCCGAGGGTAACTTAGTGCGCGAAGTGCCGCACGATCCTTGGGGGTCAGTGCAACTCGCGCAGCAGCTCACCGAAGCCGGCATGACTACAGTCAAAATCCCGCAGCAAGTGGCGCACCTATCGCCACCTATGAGGGAGATTGAAGCGGCACTTAAGGCGGGGCGTTTACATCATGATGGCAATCCGGTGTTGAACTGGATGATCTCAAACGTAACTGCCAAAGAGGACGCCAACGAAAACGTATTCCCGCGCAAAGATAAGCCAGACCAAAAGATTGACGGCGCAGTGGCGCTCATTATGGGCGTGGGGCGGGCAATGCTGGCGGTTGAAGCATTCGATCCGTTTGAAGATTTTAACGAGGAAGATTTTATATTTTGAAAAAACTAATCAACATGATCGGCCTTTGCGGATTTTCAGCGTTAATTTATGGCGTTTATCTGTCATTTGGCCTTGGGCCAGCATGCATGCTGGGCGGCGGTTTATTGCTGTTATACGCCTTAATCGCAACGGCGAACATGCAAAGGGGGCGGGCATGTTAAATCTACTTTTTAGCTCAGAGCAGCGCAGCATGGAGAACCCAGCCACGCCGCTATCTGATCTGGACGCTGATAGTTTTTTAGGCTCAGGGGTTGGGTTTAGCGAGCAAACAGCAATGCAGCTTTCGGCCGTGTATTCCTGTATTGCAGTGCTTGGGCGCTCACTCGGGCAATTGCCGTTGCACGTATTGCGTAAAGATGCGGGCGGTAAAGTACAACGCGCCACAGATCATCCGCTTTATTACCTGTTGCATGACGAGCCAAACCAGTTTCAAACAAGTTACGATTGGCGCGAAACGGCTATGGTACACGTTAACGGCTGGGGTGATTCGTTTAGCCATGTCAATCGCAACCGCAAGGGTGAGGTTATCTCGTTAGATTTCTTGGGGCCAAGGGAGGCTTACTTAGAAAAATCGACAACGGGGCGTTATATCTATCGGGTGAACAACGATGATCTAACAACTCGTGCGGTGCAAATGCCCGATATGCTTCATTTTAAAGCCATCGGTAGCGGCGCAAAAATGGGCACTAGCCCTATCCGTCAGTGTCGTGAAGCTTTTGCATTAGGGCTGGAATCGCAAAACTACGGTAATCGATTTTTTGCCGGTGGCGGTAGGCCGACCGCCGTTGTAGGGGTTAAAGGTGCGCTAACCAAGGATTCGTGGGAAAGGGTAAAAACTGCGTGGAAGAAAGCCCAAGCCACGCTTAAAAAAGACGATAACAACACCTTATTGTTACCGACAGAGCTTGAGTATAAAGCCCTTACCATTGCGCCAGAAGATGCGCAGTTTTTAGAAACCCGTAAGTTTTCCCGTTCAGAAGTCGCCGGTATTTATAACGTACCGGCGCACATGATTAATGATTTAGATAAAGCCACGTTTAGCAATATCAGTGAGCAAGCGATTCAGTTTGTGCGCCATACCATGATCCCCTGGGTGGTGAAGTTTGAACAGGAAATGAATCGTAAGCTGTTTACTGAGGCAGAACGCCGCGCCGGCTATTACGTTAAGTTCAATTTAAACGGCCTATTGCGTGGCACGGCCAAAGAGCGGGCCGAGTTTTACAACATTGCTACCCGTGGAGGTTGGATGAACCGAAATGAAGTACGCGACCTGGAAGAAATGAACCAGGTAGACGGGTTATCCGAATTTATTTTATCGGCTGATCTACAGCCAAAAGATGATGGCAAAGGGGCCAAAGATGAAAGTAAAAAGTAGCATGTTGAGCTTTCCTGATCAGGTGCGCATGGAGGGCGGTGGGGAAGGTGAACCGGTTAAAATTATCGGCTATGCGGCAAAGTTTAATTCCCGCTCAAACAACTTGGGCGGCTTTGTTGAAGTGATCGCCACAGGTGCATTTGATGATGTGCTAAATGATGACGTTCGCGGCCTGTTTAACCATGACCGCAACATGATCTTAGGCCGTACCAAGTCGGGCACATTATCGTTAAGTGTCGATGATGTGGGCCTGCGTTATGAGATCACCGCGCCAGATAACCAAACCGTGCGTGATTTAGTGTTAGCGCCAATTCAGCGCGGCGATGTAGATCAGTCATCGTTTGCTTTCCACCTACCCAGTGACGGCTACCGCTGGGACGAGGACGAAAGCGGCTTGTATATCCGCACTATTACTCGGGTATCACGGCTGATTGATGTTAGCCCCGTGACCTATCCCGCTTATAACGATACCGAAGTAAGCGCCCGTGATCTGGAAGAAGCAAAAAAAGTGTTAGGCAATGACAGCGAGGAACAACGCCAGCTGGCATTGCATCAAGAGCAACAACACCGCGACCGCACGTTGCAAACCATCCGCTAATTAATTCGATTAATCAAATTAATTAGATTAATAAAGTTAAGTTAAATCAATAGCCGCATTCGCGGCTTTTTTTATGGGGTAAATCCAATGAAATTGCATGAAATGCAGCAAAAGCGCAGTGAAATTGCTAAGCAAATGCGCCAGTTAAACGACCAGGCAAAGGATCAAAAACGTGCGTTTTCGGAAGAAGAAAACAAGCGTTGGGGCGACATGCAAAAAGAGCATGACGATTTAGAATCCATGATCCAGCGTGAGGAGCTATTGCGCTCACAAGATGAGCGTTACGCACAAGATGATCAAATTGAGCGCAGCGCCCCACAATCGACAGAAGCACAGCAGCGCGCAGCGGCATTCACAACCTACTTGCGCCAAGGCTTTAGTGACTTGACGCCTGAAATGAAAGCCCAACTGCGCGCCATGGGCACTACAACCGGTGCAGCAGGCGGTTTTACAACACCGACAGAATTTGTCAATCGGGTCGTTGAGAGCATGAAGGCTTATGGTGGTTTAGCTTCCGTGTGCCAATTGCTCAATACATCTCATGGTAACTCTATTTCGTGGGCCACTACTGATGGCACCGGCGAAGAAGGCGAGATGATCGGCGAAAATGATGAAGCCGGAAAAGGTGAACCAACATTTGGTGAAGATTCAATCGGTGCTAAAAAGATGACTTCAAAAATCATCTTGGTTTCAAATGAGCTATTAGCGGATAGCGCAATTGATATCGATGGTTTTGTCGCGCGCCGTATCGGTCAGCGACTAGGGCGTGGTGAATCCCGCCAGATTATGGTTGGTGATGGTCTGAACAATAATGTTAAAGGTCTAGTTAATCAAATTACCAAGTCGAAGCAAGCGGCGCTTGCGAGCGGTGTTGCCTATGAAGATTTGATCCAGCTTAAACACAGCGTTGATCCATCATATCGCAACGGCCCTAATGTGCGTTTTATGTTTAACGACAACGTGTTTAAGGGATTTAAGCTGATGAAAGATAGCCAAGGCCGCCCACTGTGGTTGCCGGCTATTTCTGGTGTAGCCCCTGCTACGATTGACGGCGATCAGTATGTTATCGATCAGGCACTGGCTGATCCAGCCGCTGGCAAGGCCTCAACGCTATACGGTGATTTCTATTCAGTGATTTTACGCCGTGTCGCCGCAATGGCGCTACGCCGTTTAACAGAGCGTTATGCCGAATATGACCAAATGGGTTTTGTTGCATTCCATCGTTTCGATGTGTTGCTTGAAGATAAAGCCGCCGTGTCTAAGTTGATTCACGCTTAATTAGTAAACCGTAAGCCCTAGCTATGCTGGGGCTTTTTTTATGGCTAAACGGGAGTTTTTACCATGGCAGCAAAAAAACAAACCACTGATAAACCAGAGGCAAAAAATGCAGACACCGGCACAGGACAGAGCGCAGCGACAGGCACCGAACAGAGCACAGCCACCGGCACAGAACAGAGCACAGCCACCGGCACAGAACAGGGCGCAGGTGACGGCGGCCAAGTAAATGGTGATGGTGATGGGGAAGGTGGCAGCAAAAACCAAGGCGAAGGTCCAGCAGCCACCAGTGAAACAGCCCTGCAAGGTATGGTTACTGTCACGTTAAAAACCAGCTTTTATTGCCATGAAAAAGAGGCAAGCTTTACCGCCGGTGATGATTACAACTGTGATGCCGAGACAGCAAAGCGCCTAATCAGTAACAACATGGCGAAAATCTAGTGGCCATTATGCTGGATTTGCCCACGGTAAAAAAACAGCTGCACATAGATGACGATGATACCAGCGAGGACTTACTGATCACGGGTTATCTTGCCGCCGCCAAACGCGCCGCAGCCAATCACGTTAACCGCTGTGTGTATTGGGATGAGGCAGAGCGCCCGCAAGATCCCGCCCTGGTGCCAGATGATGCCATCGATGCCGGCGAAGATATTCATCTCGCAGTGCTTTTGCTGGTCGGTCACTACTACAAAAATCGCGAAGCAGTGAGCGAAGCCAATCAAAGCCAAATACCGCTAGGGGTTAATCACCTTCTCAATCCCTATCGGATTATTAATTTGTGAGGTCGTATGCAGGCGGGAAAACTCAATAAGCGCGTGGCCCATTATCAAGCGGTAGCGGGTAAAAGCCCAAATGGCGCGCCCATTAAGCTGTTAACTCGCCTGCGCTTTACTTGGACGAAGATTGAACAAGTGGGCGCATCGGCAAGCGATGCGGGCGAGCGAACACAGGCTATTAACCGTTATCAAGTCACGCTGCGGCATCGCAATGGTGTGACGGTAAAAATTGATGACTGGTTACAGTACAAAATCAGTTGGCTAAAAGTGGTCGGCGTGGATGGGCTAATTGATGACGGCAAAGCGTTAGTGTTGACCTGCGAGTCGAACCCAAATGAGCCACCGCCAGAGGTGCAATGATGGATATTAAATGGGATGTACAAGGGCTACAGGAGCTAGAACGCCAACTGTTAGAGCTTGGCGCTCAAACTGGGCAAAAGGTATTGCGCCGTGCTGGTCGGATAGCTATGGAGTCGGTAAAAGCCGATATGGTTGCCGGTGCTGGTTATGACGATGGCAGCAAAGAGCAGCACATGCGCGACAGCATCAGGATATCTACGCATAAAGGCAGCGGAAAAGTCGCTGAGGATAATGCCGCGATTATTCGTGTTGGCCCCAGTCAAAAAGAGTCATACAAGGCGCTATGGCAAGAGTACGGAAACAATAAAGTAAGACACAGCGCAAAAGGCACCAAGCGCGGGCGCAAACAGCCTCGGCAAACTCGGATTGTAGGCCGTCAAGAGGCCGATCCGTTTATGCGGACAGCATTAGCGCAAAACAGGGAAATTGTTGTCGAGACATTTAAATCAGAGTTAGCTATTGCGATCCAAAAAGCCATTAAAAAAGGCGGTTAATTATGACGTTAGAAGCGGCATTAAATGCTTGGCTAACCGAGCAAACCGGCTTACCTGCTTACTGGCTTGAGCGCGCGAGCGAGGCAGAAAACGCCGTTGTTTACCGCGCATTAACCCACGGCAAAATTGCCGGAAACCTACGTAGAAGCGGCATTGACCGCGATTTATACAGCATTTCGATTTATCACCAATCGCCCGATACCGGCTTAGAAAAGGCAAATAGCTTGGCTAATGTGCTCGATGACTTTAGCGGCCTTTTAGCGGGCTATTCGGTGCAATTGGTGAGTTTTAACGGAGGCAAGGATCTCAAAGTCACTGGGGAGTCAGGCCAGCCACAATACCTATTTGTAAGAGATTTTATTATTAACCATTAGGGGGTTATATGAGCGCAGTTAAAGATCCAAGTGAATATGCCAAATTACCCGCAGGAACGCGGTTTTTATGGGGCACAGTCGCGGCTGAAACCGCCGCGCTTAAGTTGCTAAAAGATGCCGATGCTGTGGGGGCTACTGGCGAAACCGCGAGTTTTGTCGATGCTACTCGTTTGATTGATATGAGCAAAAAATCAATGAACGATTTGCCAGAAGGGCCGGAAAAAGAGTTTGTTTTTTTAGACGATGTATCTGATGCCGATTTGCAAGGTTTTTTAGATGCCGCCCACGCTAAAGAAACCGTCAAAGTGCGTATTGAGTTTCCCAATACTCGCTGGGCCGACATGATTATTGTGCTAGCAGGCTGGGAACACCGCGAGCTAGACAAGGGCCAGCCAATGAAGCTTGTTGTTAAAGGCAAGCAAAACAGCATTCAGCGCGGCAAAACAGCGCCAGCAGGTTAAGGATTTATTAAATGAACACAGTTAAAAATCGGTTACTAACAGCGATGGCCGTTAAGCCAATTACCGTGATTTTATTTGGCGGTGAGTATGACATTAAGCGGTTAACCGCTGCGCGCTTGTCAGAGCATGACAAAAAGTTAGTTGATGCCCAGGCATCACATAACAGCGAGTTACTAGCGAAGGCCCACGCCCAGCTAGTGCTTGATAGTATTATCGATGGTGATGGTGTTGCCGCCGATTCTACTAGCGCCCAGGAGCTAATGAACTCACATAATCACATGGATATTATCGATGCGGCCAAGGTGATTATCTCGGCAAACTTTGGGCTAGAAGGGGCAATCGATACCGCAAAAAACAGCTAACCGCTGATCCGTGGATGCTGTTTTGTTTCAGCCTCGGCGAAAAGTTGGGGGTGATAGATCCCCGACTGCTTTATCACGAAGCCGACACTGAATTGCTCACACTGTGGGCTGCACATTTTGCGATTAAAAGCGAGCGAATCCACGGCCCAGCGGAGTCCACAGGGCCAAAAGTGATAAACCATTCTGATGTTGACGTTCAAGTCAGCAATTGCGAACGAATCCTAATGATGTAAAGGGGCTTAAATGAGTGATATTGCCCGCTTAACTGTGGCGCTGTACGCAAACAGCGCCCAGTTTGTCGCCGATCTCGAAAAGTCAAAAGGCAAGGCTAAGGACTGGTCGGGGAAAGTTGGCGGCTACTTTAGCACTGTAGCAACAACCGCTGGCGTGATGGCTACCGCCGCCGTGGGCAGTTTGGCGCTAATTTATAACCAACAATCCCAAATTATCGACCAAAACGCTAAATTGGCTGATAGCTTGGGTATGACAATGGAGGCATATACCCAGCTTAAATATGCCGCTGATCTCACTGGTGCCGGCGATGCTTTTAACGGCGCGATGGAATCGATGGTTGTTAAGATGGGTGAGGCATCATTCGGCGGAGGCGAAGCAAAAGAAGCCCTCGATATGCTGGGGTTATCTGCTCATAAACTCGGGAAAATGACGCCAGAGCAGCAAATCTTAGCGTTATCGGATGCGCTGCAAAAGGTGGAGAACCAGAGCCAGCGAACCTTTATCACCGATCAGATATTCGGTGGCCCCGAAATGATGGTGTTGCTTAACCAAGGTTCGGCGGGCATCAAGGCGCTGACTAAAGAGGCCGATTCGCTGGGCGTAACCTTAAGCCGTGTTGATGCGGCTAAGGTCGAAATGGCAAACGATGCGCTGTACAAGCTAAACGTGGGTACCACAGCGCTTAAGCAGCAGATCACCACAGAGTTAGCGCCAATTGTCGCCGCAATGGCTGATGAGTTTAGGAAATACTCGGCAGAACAGGGCGGCATGAATAACATGATCGCCAATGGCATCCAAATTGGTGTGACCGGCGCGGGTTATATTGGTGATGCCCTGCGCGGGGTAAACATCATTATCAAAGGCATGGATGCTGGGGTAACTAGCCTTAAATATGCCTTTGTGAGTTTGGGGCAGCCAGTCTCTGAGGTGCTCCACTTTATCGGCGCGACCATTTTTAAGGTGATCACCTCGCCGCTACTTGCAGCAATGAAAGTGGCCGGTGCGTTTGATGATGATATTGCGGCGATGGCCGACCGTTTAGAGGCGTTCGGCAATATGCCTGCGCCGCAGCTGTTTGATAGCGTGGATGCTAACAACGCTAAAATGGAAATGTCCCAAGCCATTTGGGATTTGCAAAACCTCGCCGCCGCGCCCTTGCCAAGTAAAGGGATTGAGGAATGGTTCGCCGCAACTAAGTTGCGGATCAATCAAGCCGCTGAGTTATATGCCGGCAGTATTAACCGCAATGACAAGGGCAAAGGCAATGGCATTGAGGCGGGCAAAAATCCTGATGTGATTGCGTATCAAAAGGGCACAGCAGATTTACAGCAAGAGTTACAACGCCGGCTGGCCCTGCAAGCTGCGGGTGATCATCAAGCTGCGATTCAAGAGGCTTTTGCGTATCAAGATCGCTATACCCAGTTATCCGTTAGTTTTCAAAAAGCCTACGCCGCCGCTGAGTCAAATCAAACGCTACAGGCGCAGCTTGAAGATCAGTATTTTGCAGATCGAGAGGCAATTTACAAGATTCATCAAGCCAATCTAAGCGATATTCAAAAAGCCGAGGATGAAAAGCGCAAGGCTTATCAACAGGCTACCGCTCAAGAGTTAATGCAGTTTTCCGCCAATGCCATGGCGATGACAACTAACATGCTCAAGCAAGCGGGTATGGAGCACTCAGGCGTTTATAAAGCCTTGTTTGCGATGCAGCAAGCGGCGGCTATTCCATCCATGATCGTGGCAACAGAAGAAGCGGCCACAAAAGCTCTTGCCGCTTTCCCTGGGCCAGCGGGTATTGCGTTATCAGAAGCAACTCGGGTCATGGGTTATACCTCCGTCGGTATCGCGGCGGGCCAAGCGATTGGCGGTATGGCGCACAGTGGTATTAGTGAAGTGCCAAGGGAAGGAACATGGCTACTGGATAAAGGTGAGCGGGTTTATACCAATCACAGTGCTAACCAGTTAGACCAGATGTATAGCGCCATTATGGCCGGTAGTGGCGGTGGTGGTGGCAACATCGAGCAGCATTTTCATATTAGCGGTGCGCGTGATGCTGAGTTAGAGCAAATGCTAAGGGCCGCGGCGCTGGAGGGCGCGCGCATGGGTTATCAGAGAGTGGTTAATGATATGCGTTCAAATGGCATGATTAATAAAATGAGTCGAGGTTAATATGCAATGGCCGGTTGATTTGGTGCCGAGTACCAATGATTTTGCCCTTAAGTATCCATCTCGGGGCTTTAGTAGCCCGTTTACTGGGGTGTCTCAAAATATCGCCTTACCTGGTGCATCCTTTGAACTCACAATGACGTTTACCAACATTTTGGAAGATGAGCGCCGCCGCATAGAGGTGTTGACCGATCAGCTAAAGGGTAATGTGGAGCCGATTAAAATTGTCGATCACTGCGCCCTAGGTTTGCCGCCCAAGGGCGCGCCCGTGGTAGCGGTTGCCAGCAAGGGCCGCAGTATTCAAACAAGCGGCTGGTTGAAGTCGGCAAAGGTGTTGGCCTTTGGTGATTTAATCACAATTAACGGTGAGTTAAAGCGAGTTCAGAACGATGTTGTAAGTAGTTCCAGCGGGTTAGCTACTATCTTATTTAACCCGCCGCTACGCAAAATCGCGCCCATTGGGGCAGTGATTGAAACACAAAACCCGTGGATGTGGGCAACGCTTACCGATAACGGCGTGACGTTCGCTCGCAAGCCGCGCTTTAGTGATGTCACTATCAAGTTTAAAGAGGCGATTTATCGATGATCTCATTATTTGATAACCCTACTTTGGCCGCACTCGAAGGCGATAACGTGCCTTTATGCTTGGCGGTTGAAATCCTTTATCCCATGGGGCCGGTGCGCGTCCATAGCGCCGTGGGAGATATTGTGATCAGCGGCCAAACTTACAAAGGGGTCGGCGCGCTGGGTGGGATTGATCCCGTATCACAGACCAGCAAAACCGAACCAGGGCGATTGCGGTTATCGTTATCGGGCCTTGATAGCACTTTGTTACAGGAGGTGCTTAACACTCGTTGCCAAGGTTCGCCGGCTAAAGTGTGGTTAGTGGTGCTCGATAGGGATGATCAGTTTGTCGCCGCGACTTTGTTATTTTCTGGGCGTGTAAGTTCACAAAACCTTAAGTATGGTCGCGAAACCTCGATATCGATTGAGTTAGTGGATCGTCTCGCGGATTGGTCACGCAAGGGCACCGCCCGCTTTAGTGATGAAAGCCAGCAAAGCCGCCATACCGGTGATCGTTTCTTCCGCTATATCGCGCAAATGTCAGAAAAACCAATCTATTGGGGCAGTGATAAAACCGCCGCGCCGTTCAGGTACACATAATGAGCAAATTAACCAATTGGCCGCAATTGCTGGCCGAAACCATACAGGCCGCTAAACAGCGGCCTTTTTTATGGGGCGAAACTGACTGTTGCCTGTTTGCCGCCGATTGCGCTTTAGCACAAACAGGTATCGATCCCGCCGCTAGATATCGCGGGCGATATCAAACGGCCCTCGGCGCGAGCCGGCTAATCAAAACCGCAGGCGGGCTAACGGCAATACTCGATAGCCAATATGCGCGCATTGATCCACGCCTAGCTCAGCGCGGCGACTTAGCGTTATTTGATGGCCCTTATGGTGAGACTGTGGGGGTGGTGTTTTCCGGTATTTGGGCACCAACAGAACATGGGGTATCGCTGATTGATACCGCCCCTAAATTGATGTGGAGAGTTGATTAATGCCAGCAGCGATTGGAGCGTTTGTTGTCGCCGTGGGCGGTTGGGGTGCGGCGATTGCGCTAGTGCTCTCAATAGCGGTTAGCGCCTATAGCGTTATTGCCTTAAAACGCGCACAAGCGGGATCACAACAAGAGCGTAAACAGATTTTACGTAGCGCGACTGCGCCGTTTAATGTGATTTATGGAAAAAACCGCAGTGCCGGCACGTTAACATTTGCCGAAGAAGCCTATTTGATGGAGGTAAACGAGCAAGGCCAAGAGTATCGCGGAAAAACCGAGGTGCTGTTTATGGTCGTAACGCATGCAGGCCATCCACTGCATAAGGTAGAAGGTTATAAGCTCAATGATGATGACTATAACCGTTTAAGTCCTAACCAAGCCCTGATCCAGACATATAAAGACGGGGCCGAGGTAAGCGAACCTATGTTGTTAAAGCATAGCCCTAGCTGGCGCGCGGATATGGTCGGCAAGGGCATAGCGTGGTTCGTTGCCCGTTTGCAGTTTGATCAAAACCTATTCCCTAACGGGGTGCCCAATATCAACGCCCTAAAGTGGGGCTACGAGATTGAAGATCCGCGAACAGGGCTTATCCAGTGGACAGATAATCCCGCACTGGTGATGTTGCACTATCTAAAAACCTATCTTGGTTATGGCAACGATGAGCTAATCATCGAAACCTTTATCAGCGCCGCCAATATCAGTGATGAATTGGTATCACTGCCAGAGGGCGCGGGCCAAGAGGCGCGCTATCGCATTGGTGCAGAGTTCAACATCGATGAGGAGCCGAGTTCAATACTCGATAAGATGCTAGCCACAATGGGTGGTGAGTGGGTCAAGGTCGGCGGTAGGCTGGGGCTAGCTGTAGCGGCCTATTATGGCCCTGCGGTGATTGATATTACCGAGGATGATTTGATCGATGCGGTGGAGCTACAGCCAGAAGTCGAACGCCAAGACGCATTTAATACCGTGCGCGGCAAGTTTAACGATGCCGCACAGGATTATATCGAGACAGATTACCCGCAAGTGTCGGTGGCTGAGTATGTGACTGAGGACGGCGAGGAAATCATTAGCTCGCTAGATTTGGAGTTTGTGCAATCACCTTGGCAGTGTCAGCGATTAGCGCATATCGCGATACAACGCAATCGCTACGGCATGCAAGTTAAACTGCCATGCAACTTGCGCGGCTTTAAATGTGTGCCTGGCACAGTGATTAACTTGCTCTTGCCTGGCATTGGTTTAGATGGGGTTGAATGCCGTGTTTTAGACTGGGAATTTAGCCTTGATAACGGCGTGGTTTTAGTTGTGCGCCGAGAGTCTGCGGCAATGTATAACGATGCTGTGGGTAGGCCGTTAGAGCTACCGCCGCTGATTAGCTCGACTAACGAAGTTGCCGCCCCAACTAACTTGCGTTTTGAAACCGATGTGAATAACGACACTGTGTCGGGTTCGCTGCATTGGAGCAATAGCGCGATGCAGTTATCCCACACGGTTATCAAAATTAAAGCCGGTGAAACCGTAGTACAAACCGTGCAAGTGCCCTCTCCTGGTGAGTCTATCGCCGTGGTGGGTTTGGCTGCCGGTAACTACAGCTTGAGCGCAATTGCGGTGGCTGTATCTGGGCGCGCTTCGCCTGAAACTGCGCTCAATATCACGCTAGCGCATCCAGTGGCCCCAAGTCATGCGGATGTGGACGTGTCAAGCGAAGGGCTAACGATCATTCCTCATATCGGTGATGACTCGCAGCTGTCAATCAATACAATTTTTGAGTTTTATTTTAATGTGATTGATGACTTATCCGGCGCGCAAAGACTCGGCCAAGGCAAAATGCTCACTAAGCAGGGCTTAGCCCCTGATACTCAATATTGGTTTTGGATTTATACCATTACGCCGCTTGGCCGCAGTGCTGCGGCGTTGGGGATTGTGGCGCGCACAGGCTTAGTGTCTGGCGACATTTTGGAACATATCGATAATCAAGTAGCGCAAAAGGTCGCGGAGGCGACAGAGGAGCTATTGCGCGACATGGGGTCGCTTACGGATATTCGTGGCATCGCCGAAGATTTGGACGCGCAAATTTTAGCGGATTATCTGGCCCAAGGCTTAAGCGAACTGGACGCGCAGCAGGCGGCTAAACGGGTGGCGCGACTAATGGAGTCGGTCACGCTGCTATCTGATGATCAGCAAAGCCTCGCACAAACCGTGACGAGTCTCTATGCCCGCTTTGACGAAAACGCCGCGTTAGTGCAGCAAAAAGACCGCGCACAGGTCGGTTATGCCATTAAAAAGAATGGCTCACCAGGTGATGCAACGTCACCGGCTGCGGCTGAAATGTTTGGCGAAATATGGATACCAGGTCGCGCCCTCGCGGATAGCGTAAAACTGGTTGGTATCGTGACAGAAAGCGGCAAAACCCTCACGGTGAGTCAATACTTTTCAGCCCTCGAAACCGCCAGCGGCGAGTTAAAAGCCCGTGCGTTTTTGGGTGTCGATGCCAACGGCCGCACCACGGGGATTGGTATTACTTCGGATGAAACCGGTGGAACCGTGTTTCAAGCGATCAACTTTATCGGTGATGCGGTATCGATATCGAATCCTGATGATCCATCCGAGGCGCTGCTTTACTACGACACTCAAAATAAGGTGTTGTCGGTAAAGGGGCGCATGATCCTTGGTGATGGCTATGTGATCGATAACGAGGCGGCGATTAGGGCTAAGGACGGCGGCAGGTGGGAAACCCGCTATAAGCTCGATCCCAATAGCCCAGAAACGCCCACGGGTCGCCATCCTGTAGGGTGGGGAACGGCCATGCCTAATCCAAGCGATGTTACTCAAATCATTTGGGCCTCAACGGCGTTTATTAATGCCGATGATACCTTATCGATAACATGGGCCATCCCCGCGCGTATCAGTGGCTATAAAGGCGACCAAGGCCCGCAAGGTGTGCCTGGTGTTGCCGGTGCCAACGGCGTGACCACGTACACTTGGATTAAGTACGCCGACAGCGTGACCGGCGCGGGCTTAAGTAATGATCCCACGGGCAAGGCATACATAGGTTTTGCGTACAACAAAACCACTGCTACGGAGTCGAACACGGCAGGCGATTACACTTGGTCACTGGTTAAAGGTGAGCAAGGTAATCAGGGCGTACCAGGTGCGAAAGGTGCCGATGGTGTGACTACGTACACTTGGATTAAATACAGCGATAACGCCGATGGCACGGGGCTTTATGACGCGCCCACGGTGAACACCAAATACATTGGTATTGCGGTAAATAAGACTGTGCAGGCGGAATCCTCAGTTAAGACGGATTACGTGTGGTCGCAGTTCAAAGGCGACCAAGGCCCGCAAGGTGTGCCTGGTGCTACCGGTGCCAACGGCGTGACCACGTACACTTGGATTAAGTACGCCGACAGCGCGACCGGTACGGGCTTAAGTAACGATCCCACGGGCAAGGCATACATAGGTTTTGCGTACAACAAAACCACGGCCACGGAGTCGAACACCGCCGGCGATTACACTTGGTCACTGGTTAAAGGTGAGCAAGGTAATCAGGGCGTACCAGGTGCGAAAGGTGCCGATGGTGTGACCACGTACACTTGGATTAAATACAGCGATAACGCCGATGGCACGGGGCTTTATGACACTCCAACGGCGGCCACTAAAT
>NZ_JBHFFD010000057.1:0-30585 GCF_043359565.1 Shewanella sp. S23-S33
GTGTATCCATTAAAAGTGCCTTGCTTGATTTTGTACAATACCGATGAGCGGTTCTTTTGGTTGACCAATTATCTCGAAACCATCCTTTCCGCTAATGTGTGGGGTATGTGTACCAGTGCTACTACCGCGCTGCAATACCGCAAAATATTTGAGACTTACGCGCTAGAAACCGATGGTGACATCGCTTTTGTTGATTGGCAGGGGCACGATTTTAGTTTCCGTGGCATGTATGGTGCAGAGGCCGCGATCATGAGCGGCGCCGCACATTTACTCAGTTTTACTGGGACTGATACCATACCCGCCATTGATTTTCTTGAGCAATATTACCTTGCCGATAGTGATAAAGAACTTGTCGGTGGCAGTGTGCCCGCAACGGAGCACAGTGTCATGTGCGCGGGTGGCATGGAGAATGAATTAGAGACGTTCCGCCGTTTGATTGAAGATATTTACCCAACGGGCATTGTCAGCATTGTTTCAGATTCTTGGGATTTTTGGCAGGTGATGACAGAATTCACCTTAGCGTTAAAAGACCGCATTCTTGCCCGCGATGGCAAAGTGGTGTTTAGGCCTGATACAGGTTGCCCTGTGAAGATCATTTGTGGCGATCCACAAGCTCCAATCGGGAGTCCCGAATATAAAGGCGCTATTGAGTGTCTGTGGGACGTCTTTGGGGGCAGCACAACAGCCAAAGGTTACAAAGCGCTGAATAGCCATGTTGGACTGATTTATGGCGATTCAATCACCATTGAACGTGCTGAAGCCATTTGTGCCGGATTAAAGGCTAAAGGTTTTGCGTCAACTAATATTGTGTTTGGAATTGGCAGTTTTACCTATCAACACGTGACCCGAGATACTGACGGTTATGCCGTGAAAGCGACCTTTGCGAAAGTTGATGGTAAAGACAGAGAAATATTTAAAGATCCTAAAACAGATGATGGCACTAAAAAATCCGCTAAGGGTTTAGTGGCGGTGTTTAAAGATGAGCAGGGTCAATTTTATCTTAAAGATCAAGCCAGCTGGCAAGATGTCAACAATTGCGAGTTTGTTCCCGTATTTGCCGATGGTGAACTATTAACGGAATATTCTTTGGCAGATATTCGCGCAAGGTTGGCAGAGTCTAGAAGTTGAGCCTATCGATTTGTGATTTTTAACGGCTATCGACAATAGCGAAGATAAAACTGGCAATGTGATTTCTATTAGGGTCATATTGTCAGTTAAGTTTTGAATTTATTTTACGTCGTGTAAGTAAAGCGCCCCATAAATAGTAAAATGCAAATACAAGCGATTAAGACAGTAACTGGTTCCGTTTAAGAATTTTATAGGTACGACGGCCAATGTTTTCGAGGTTTTTTAAATCTTTTAGGCTAGGCGTCACCTTACTAAATTGCCAATAATTGATTTCGGCATCTAACATTTCCAGCATTTTCTTCGAACAACCTAAACATTGTCCTTGGCACAGTTGTGCTTCTTCTAAATTGAGTGGAATAGTCTCTTTGATCTGGTTTATCAAGGTTTGCATGGCAATTTGAGTATTGGGTTTTGGCATAGATGATGTGCTGAACAGTATTCATGTGTATGAATATTAGCGGATGCTGCAATGGAAAGAGGTGATCTAACGCTGGATTTGACTCATTTGGTTCGGCAGGTATCTGTGTGAGAGAGATACAGCCTGAACCAAATGTGCTCGTCATAATGACGTAAAAAAGGATAGCGTGTTCGTGACATTCGGCTATCAGTCTACTTAAGTGCTCGGTACTGCGAAGATAATGGAAACCGATTAAATACACTTGAGTAAACGGGTACTGCGGTATTAATTTTTAACTTATCGTTTTACTTACTTTTTGACTTATTTGTTCGCGGACAATAACCATTTCATAAAGCTGATGGCTTCTGTACGTTTAGAAAAAGTCTGTCTGTTTTTACCTTGACGATCGGTAAAAGCAATTGAGGTTTTATTTACTGAGATTGAATCTACAGGGAAGTTCACTGTAATTTCATGTCCATTAATTTTGTATGACATATGCCACACTCCTTTTTGTTAATTCACCCATAGGTGAGATAGTTGTAACTATAAAATATCCTTAGCAATTGTGCGAAAGATTCGTTCTATTGAGTATCGAGGTTACCCCATCTTTGATTCATTAATCAAGAGATGCTTAATCGATAAATATTTCATGTTGTCGATTACGTCAATGGAATAACTCGATTCAACCAGTTGACCATAGCTTAATGACAATACTATGACAACAAGGAGAACGGTAAGTTCACAGACATAACCACATGATTTTAGTGATATCGAATGATTGAGCTTATGGGGTTTTGCTTGTAGTAGGCTTTCTTTATGAGGACCGAACTCTGATTGCTAAATATCAGGCTGGGTTAAAAAGGTAAACAACAAGGTGTATCTCAAAACGACGTGCAGTATATCAATAAAAATGGCTTATGCAAGTTTAATTTTTATTCGATGTCATTATTTATTTGCTAATGTTGAATTAAAGTGTATTTTTCGTGGCTATTCACTTGATTTAAAGGGGAAAGGTCAGGTCGGTTTGTGCGTTGTTTTTTATTTTTGTGGTAATTGACTAAGATTAATATTGCCGTTTTATAGGCAAATGTTATAAAAAAATCCCACTAAAACAGGTCATTTTAATGGGATTAATCGTAGTCAGTTATGTAATGGACTCATTAAACTGAATTTATAAATGAATCTATGCGTTTGCTCTTGTTTAAAAAACTCAGTCAAAAGGTTTAATAAATTAGTTCACCTATGGGATTGAGTAGCTTACTCAGACCTTTGGTAAAATGCAGCGGTGCATCTAATACTGTGTAGCATAAGCAACCGTTAATGGTTTTCGGTGAGTGATGATGTTGGCCGTCAAGCACGATAAAATCACCTGGCACATAGTCACCATTTAGATCGGAAAACTCTCCGGCTAGTAATAGTGTTAGTTCATAACCTTTATGGGTATGTTGGGGGATTTCACCTTGGGCATCTATATGCAATAGGCTAGCGCGGGTGTTCGTTTCGTCGACATCAAAACGCATGCGACTGACTTTGCCTAATATTTGCCATGGACGGGCCAAATGCTGACGAAACACCGAGGGCACAGTGTAATGCTGTTGCTTTATGTCGACATCGATAGGGGCGTTATTAGGCACATTTGTCGCTGCCGGTTGAGCCATGATTTGCGCCATCATAGCGTCAATGTCCAATGCCGATTCTTGATTGTCGCCTGAGTGTTGCACCTCAACATACTCTCTGTGCATCAACTCTTCGCCCGTATCATTTGCAGCATGACCGCCATCAGGATTTAATGCTAAATTTGCAGCTTGTTCTGTGAATAGGGCAAGCTGCTCTCGACAAGTCTCACATAGGTGGCAGTGTGCGGATATTGCTATCGCCATTGATAAAGGTAAGTTCCCATTGGCATGGCTCACGAGTAATTCTTGTTGGGGATGATGCTTAATCATTGTGTGTCTCCAAGAAGCTTTTCAACTTTTCTAGCCCTAATCTTAAACGGGACTTTATGGTCCCAATTGGTACCTTTAGGGCATCGGCTAGCTCTTGTTGAGTGAGTTCTTGCATGTAAATGCCTTGCACAACTTGTCTTTGTGCTATGGGAAGGGCATCAAGATGTTGGAGTAATTTAGCCGTCAACTTGTGATCAGCGAGTGTGTCCTGAGCCATGGTCGCATCACACAGCGGCCAAATATCATCACCGAAAGTATCTTCTCTATTGTGTTGTACCCGTCTAAGCATATCGAAACATTGATTACGCATGATGGTAAACACCCAAGTTGTCACTGACCCTTTTTCTGCATTATATAGATGAGCCTTAGTCCAAACGCTGGTCATGGTTTCTTGTACTAAATCCATCGCCAACCCTTGTTGATTCAGTCTTTGTAAACCAAAGGCTCGGATCTTGGGCATGAAATGCTGGAATAAGTGACCAAAGGCGGCTCTGTCTCGGTTGTCTGCTACTTGTAGCATAAACATGATTAAAGCATCCGCTTGAGGCTCGCAGGTTTGGGAAGCTGGAATTTCGTTATCCATAGCCGAATTAGTCAGAGACGTGATTGGGACATGATACCGAGTTTGCCTGCTTTGTGATTGAATATTTTCCATTATTTTCGCTCTTATCCCAGTCGTGAGTGCTGAGTGTGATATCAGTAACGACAAAATTGAGAAGTGTGTTGCACTTCTGAGCCCATTTTTGCTGTCAAACTTTCAATCAATACGAAGTGGCTTAAATAAAGGATCATTCACAGCATTATTTAATGACGGCCCGCAATAGATCTCGGGTCATAATATGATCTAAGGCATTAATGCAGGTGTACTTTTCGGATGCTTGTACGGGTAATATTTCTAGCCAGCGCTGGCAGACCCAAGCGATATCATCGAACTGTTCTGTTTGGTAGTGCTTGAGATGTTGCGGATATTCCTTAAGAATGTTTTGTAACATTTGACTCAAGTAACGTTCATCGGTCGCAATACGTACAGCAGGCCAATTGTCGATTAAACTGACGTCTCCGCGCTTTAAACTATCGGCTTCGACACTGATTTTATCAAGTTTAAAGCGTTTAGAACCTTGAATACTGATCCCTAATAGTCCGTCTGGTAAGGTTTCAAAATCAATAATATGCACTAAGGTGCCTATGGGCTGAATGGTTTTACCATCCTCTTCAAGCATACACAAGCCAAAGCCTTGGCCTGACTTTAAGGATTCGGCGACCAAGCGCTTATATCTAGGTTCAAATACCCGCAGTTGTGTGTAACCTTCGGGCAATAAACAAATGGGTAATGGAAAAAGAGGTAATTTCATCGTGGCCTCTGGTGAACTTATGTTCCTATCATTACGTACCATAATGGCAGTTCGATCAGTAAAATTATTCAACAGTAGTTTACCCATAGTGAGAGGATGGCATGAAATTAAATCCATTTGAGAAAAAGATCGTTCAGCATCCATTACGTTTTTGGCTACAAAATCATCTCGAAGCGCCTTTACTAACGTCTATGATGCCAAAACCTATGGCTTTGTGCGAACGCGCATTAGAAATAGGTTGTGGGTTTGGTAACGGTATTCAGTTGATCCGCGAACATTTTGGCGCGGGACATATCACGGCAGTGGATATCGACCCTGACATGGTTGCTGCGGCACAATCACGTTGGCAATCTCGGCCGCAAGGGTTAAAAGGGCTGAGTTTCTCGGTTGCTGATGCAACATGTTTACCCTTTGGCGATGGCGAGTTTGATATGGTGTTTGATTTTGCCGTATTCCACCATATTCCAGAGTGGCAAGCGGCCATTAAGGAAGTTGCAAGGGTGCTGAAACCGAACGGATACTTTGTGATAGAGGATTTATATCGTGCCGCAATTTGTAATCCATTGAGCCGGCGCTTATTTGAGCATCCACAGCAGAATCGCTTTAATCATAGTGATTTGTTAACGGTATTGCGCCAGCTGGGATTTGAGATTGTCCGCGATAGAAATGCCTTTAATCTTGCGGGTATGGTGCTCGCCCAGAAAATATTGCGTTAACACTAAGACCAAATATTAGCAATGTCGCGTATTATCTGAAAATATAAGCTTAGGGATGCAGATATCTGAGATGCGCTAAACGAAGTTTATGGCCGAACTTTGCGAGAGTGGTTGTAATTTTTAGATAAAATAGACTCTCGGCATGGTTCTTCATGGGCGTTTACCGCTATAATTTGAGCTAATCCGTCGCATGTGGGGAAAGGATTTTCCTCAAGAGTAGAGAAGCAGCATTATGGCAAACGTACTTGCAACCGTAGATCAGCGTACCAAACTCGTTGGTGAGAACCGACTTGAGTTGTTGCTCTTTAGCATTAATTCCACGCAGTTATTTGCCATTAACGTCTTTAAAGTCAAAGAAGTTGTCAAGCTTCCTCCCTTGAATGCGATGCCGGGTAGTCATCCGCATATTTCTGGTGTTGCTAATATTCGCGGAATTTCTATCCCCGTGATTGATTTACGTTCGGCCATAGGGTTTAAGCCCGTGCCGCCTAACGAAGATGCCAATATGATCATCACAGAATATAACCGCAGTGTGCAGGGTTTCTTAGTCGGTAAGGTTGAACACATTATCAACATGACTTGGAGCGATATTATGCCACCGCCGAAAACGGCTGGGCGTAATAATTATCTAACGGCAATTACTCGCATAGAGCATCAAGGTCAGTCGCAGTTAGTGTCTATTATCGACGTAGAAAAAGTCTTGGCGGAGATCATTCACTACGATATCCGTTTATCTGAAGGTGTACTCGACGAAACCTTAGTCCATGAAATGCCAGGCAGAAAAATCCTGATTGTGGATGATTCATCGACCGCCAGACGTCAAGTGCGTGAAACGTTAGGCCAACTGGGTATCGAAATTATTGAGGCATCTGATGGCTTACAAGCGCTGACGTTATTGCAGAAATGGCGTGATGAAGGTAAACAAGTTGCCAAAGAATTATTGATGATGATTACCGATGCCGAAATGCCCGAAATGGACGGTTATAAGCTCACTTCTGAAGTGCGTAGCGATAAAGCTATGTCGGATTTATTCATCACCTTAAATACTTCGTTGAGTGGCAGTTTTAACCATGCCATGGTTGAAAAAGTGGGCTGTGATAAGTTTATTTCTAAGTTCCAACCGGATTTGCTGGTGGAAGTGGTGCAAGAAAGATTAAGACAAGTGATCAATCACTGATCGCATTTTGAGATACGAACTATCGGTGATTGACCTTGAGTCGATCATCGATAGGTTCAGCGCTTTGAATGAACGCTTTAATAACAGTTTTTAATACGGTTTTTGAATCACATTCTTTTAACTGCTACCTTTTCAATTGCTTTTCTGCAAACATCTGCTGACCCACTACCTGTAACACGCTCGATTATAACGCTAATTCGGCTGCTACATCGTGTAATACTTGGCGCTTCATTTCTTTGGCGGCGGCGATATGGATACGGGCGAGCCTTAAGGCATAGTTGAATCTTGCTCGACCGACGAGGCTTACCAGTTCGGCAAAAAACTGTGGATCTAAAGTGAATTGCGTCGAATAGTATTGGATAGCGGCATTGACTGAATTAAAAGTCACGCCATCGAATTCAAAACCTGCGTTATAACCTTGGTCGTCAATTTCTTCGCCCTCTAATACCAGTGGCCAACCGGGCGCATTGATACGGTCGCGGGCAATTTGGTACATCATCCAAGCACTTTTTTTAAAACCTTCAAACACTTTGCAGGAGAATTCGGACTCAGCCAGTTCTTCTTCGGTCCAATTAATCCCTATGGCGAGGTGTTTCGCATAAATACGCATCAGAGCATCTTTGACGGCCATACGACAATCCCAAATGGAGCTAAGAGTATGTTGTTTGGCTAATCGCAAACATTCGCTGCAGGCGGGCACAGCTAACGAAGCATGTGGTGTATGTGTGTGTGCAATATATTCGAAGTGTTGATGGCTCGGTTCGCCACAAAACCAGCAGGTATGGCGTTTGTCGAAGGGAATATCGATAAGCGGAATAGCAGACATCAAGGAATGAGCACCTCAGTCCTTGATGCCATCAATGGCATACTGAAGCAATTAAACTTCTTCAACATCAACCAAATCTTTTGCTAAAACAATCGGATCAAGTTCAAGACAATCTTCATCGGTTTGCCAATCAATACCGATTAATACACCATCGTCGTTTAGATCTGAGACCCAATATTCTAGAAATTCTTCTAATGAAATATAAACGGGTTGATAGTCGTGCCATTCGTCGCTGCAATGGGATTTTGCAGTAGCTTCATTTGACCATAATGGCATCACATCTGTGTCTTCAAATTCTGAAGAATCACAAACGACCCAGCCTTCGCCAGTTTCATCCATTAGACCCCAAAGCGTCTGATGTTGTTTTACATTTTTGATAAAGCCAGCCAAAGCCGCATTGATTTCAGTCATGATAGGTCTCTTTGATGTGTGCTGTTAACTTATCCATTATACGGTAACGTGCTGCGATACCAAGGGATTCTTTGTTAAGAATTTTTTTGTGTTGGATAACTGAGCAATAAGCCTATGCCGCAAGGTATTTATGGCGATAAGGATTGTGTTACGTGTCACTATGGGTCAGGATTATCGATAATGAGTCGCCTTGGTACAGGCTGTTTTACTGACTAAATGTGGCTTAGATAGGGGCTTTACGTAGCGGAGAAACGTGTCTTCTATGCTTTTGGCCGTTAAAGGTGTTTTGGATTCTAACCTTTAACTCGTTATGCCAAGGTGAATATCTCTCTAGGGCAATTCCCTCTTGAAGACGGAATATTGTCGTGTTTAGCCACAGCAGTGTGATTACTGTGTCATTGTTGTGAGATCAAATATTGGAGTTGTTGATTTGATTAAAATTAAAGGGTTAACTTATCTGTTTGCGAGTATTGCCGCCTGTGTCAGTCTGAGTGCCTGTTCAAGTGCGCCAACGGCGAGTGCTAATGCAACCAGCTCTAAAGCAAGTGGCATAGCTGCTGAAGTCAATCAAATGCCCGATATCAGTGTTAGTGTACAATCTAATGCTGAGGCGTTTCCAATGTGCTTGACTGGACTGCAAGCGCGGGCACGTGCAGAAGGCCTGTCAGAGGCGACGATAAACTCTACCATTGCGAACTTGAAATTTGTCCCTCGAGTGATTGAGCTGGACCAACAGCAACCCGAATTCAGCCAGACATTTGATAATTATTTCAGTAAGCGCGCGACCGAATGGCGGGTCAATGAAGGCCGCCGCTTATTGCAAAAGCACAGTGTTCTACTCAATCAATTAGCGCAAAAATACGGTGTCCCGCCGCAATATATCTTGTCTTTTTGGGGGCTGGAAACGAACTACGGTTCCTATAAAGGCAAAATGTCGGTATTGAATTCGCTGGCGACTTTGGCCTGTGAGCCACGCCGTAGCAATTATTTCACCATAGAGCTGATGCAAGCCTTAAAACTGAAAGAAAAGTATCAGTTCGATGATGACACTATGGTGGGATCATGGGCAGGTGCTATGGGACATACGCAATTTATGCCTTCTGCGTATGCCAAATATGCGGTCGATGGCGATGGCGATGGTAAGGCCGATTTATGGAATAGCACCACAGATGCACTCACTTCTGCCGCGAACTTTTTGCAGCACTTAGGTTGGCAGCGTAATCAGCGTTGGGGGCGTGAAGTCTTGTTGCCAAAGGATTTTAGTTACAGTCATTTAGGTGCGAAACAGCCCTTGTCGTTATCGGAATGGGCTGCGCTCAATGTAACGCAGTCGAATGGGCAACCTTTGCCTGCCGTCGATATTCAAGCTGCGCTGTATTTGCCTGCGGGACACACAGGCCCAGCCTTTTTAGGTTATGAGAATTTTAATGTGATCATGCGTTGGAATCGCTCCGAATTTTATGCCATTACGGTTGGGCACTTAGCCGATCGTATTAATGGTGGACAACCCTTGACGGTCAGTCCGCCTGAGCAACCACGCTTAAGCCGCGAGCAAGTAAAGCAACTGCAAACAAAACTGAACGAGGCTGGATTTGATGTTGGTAAGCCTGATGGTGTGTTGGGACGTAACTCTATGGCAGGGTTGCAAGCCTTTCAACGTAGCAAACAGATGATTGCCGATGGCTTCCCAAGCCCAGAGGTGTTTACTGCTTTAGGACTATCACTTTAGTTACTGTAGTTACTGTAGCCAAAGAGCGCTCGCTGTGGGTTTTGAGTGCTTTGAGGCCGGATAAAAAAGTGGAGTGAAAAGCACAGTTTTGTTAAGCTCGGCCCACAATTGAAATCGAAGAAAATCAAAGGATATTCGATGAGCATTAAAGACGATATGGTTGTGCAGTTTAACTACACACTGCGTGACGAGAAAGGTGAAGTGATCGAGACGAACGAAGGTCGCGATCCGATTGCCTATTTACACGGTCATGACAACATGATGCCAGGTGTAGAAAACGCGATAAATGGTAAAGCTATAGGTGAAAAGTTCACTGTGACTTTGCCTGCCGCTGAAACCTACGGTGAGCGTGTAGCTGATGTTGACGCACACCAACGTGTGTCAGTTAAGCATTTACTGGGTGCGACTGTGTGGAAACCAGGCATGACAGCAGTGGTTAATACCGACCAAGGTCAGCGCCAAGTGACTATCGTTAAAATGGGTAAGTTTATGGCGACTGTGGATGTAAACCATCCATTAGCCGGCCGCGAACTGACATTTGATATTGAAGTCGTAGGTGCCCGTGATGCGAGTGATGAAGAAATCGCCCACGGTCATGCCCATGGTGCAGGTGGTCATCACCACTAATCTTTAGGCTTCGGGCTCGGCTTCGAACTTGGCTTTTATCTGACTCAATGTGAGTGGAGTATAAGTTCAGTATGAGTTGAATGAATCGAGGCTAAAGATTAAATAGCAAAAGCCCAAACCTAGGTTTGGGCTTTTTGTTTTTATGGTGCTAATGGCTTAATGATTGTCGCAACCGCTAATGGCTCTTTATCTTGCTAATGGCTATGTTCATGCTCGAGTGGTTTGTCGGCAAACATCATATCTAGGCTTGCTTGGGTTTGGGGATGGTAGCCGCTGTGAGCCTTGAGATAGACACTCTTGGCCCAGTCGTATTTATCAGAGCTTGCTAGCTTTTGATATAAAGGCACGATTAAGCGCATGCGGCCAATATGGGTTAAGTGTTGTTTTAATGCGGGTAGTACTGCGTAATAGCCGTTGTCTAGGGCGAGTGAATACCATGCGAAAGCAATTTCACTGTTGCCAGTGCCCGTAAAATGGAACGCCTTATCTAGCTCGGCAAGTTTGGTTTGATCTAGATTGATCCTTGGCATTTCATTGATGAATCTTAACCACTGGTGGACTGTCCAAGTGCTGGTTTTCAACTCGCTTGCACTGAGTTTACCCTCGAGCCAAGTTTGTCTTTGGGCATCGATATCATCGAAGGCATGGGAATTGGGCGGCACAAGAAATGACGGTAAACCTTGACCTTCAATCCAAGTATCCACTTCGCCTTCACTGACAAGATGGGGATATTTGTTTAATAGATTCAAAGATAAATATTCACGGAACTGCGCCGTAGTAATACTCTGAAACGCAAAATGATTGAAGTAGCTTTTCACAAAAATGTCGAAGCGTTCACGGCCAAATTTGTGCTCTAAAAATATTAAGAACAACTGGCCTTTTACATAAGGGACACCGCTGAAGGCTTCGTCGGGCGAACGTTTACCGAGATCGAGATGTAGCACTGAATCGGCAGGAGTGAGCTCTTCAAGTTCGGCAAGCAATTCAGAGTAGCCGATGGTTTGCTCCATCAGTGCCCGGTCGCGGCCATAGAGGTCTTCCATGATGCGATTCTCAACATAGGTCGTAAAACCTTCATTAAGCCAGAGATCGCGCCAAGTGGCATTCGTCACTAAATTACCCGACCACGAGTGCGCAAGTTCGTGGGCGATGAGGCTCACTAAGCTTTTATCACCCGCGATCACTGTGGGTGTAATAAAAGACAAACGCGGGTTTTCCATGCCGCCAAAGGGGAAACTTGGTGGCAAGATAAGCAAGTCATAACGTCCCCAAGGGTAATCGCCATAACGTTTAGCCGCGATTTTGATCATTTCTGGCGTGTCGGCAAATTCTTGGCTCGCTTTGTCGAGGATCTCTGGCTCAGCCCAAATGCCCGAGATGTTATCTAAGGGAGAAAACTTTAAATGTCCTGCCGCAATAGCAATCAAATAAGCTGGAATAGCCTGCGGCATAGTGAATTGGGTCTGAGTGCTCGACAGGGTTTTGCGATCGGCACTCATGACCACAGTGATGGCTTTATCTGCAGTAATTGTTGCGCTATAGGTTTGGCGAACGGCTGGCGTATCTTGCAGTGGGATCCAACTGCGGGCGTGAATCGCCTGACTCTGACTGAACATAAAAGGTAACTGTTTACCTTGGGTTTGCTCAGGGGTTAACCATTGAATACCAGACGGATTATTCGATGTGTGATAATTGATTTTGACCTTTTGACTATTTTCATCAGCAAGTTTGATGGTTAGCGCGGTGCCTTTTACAGCGTCCGCTTTGGCTAACGTGAATGGCACGCTTTGCCATTCCCCAGCTGTATTTAAAGCACTTACGCTGTTAATCGTCAGATCTCGAGTATCTAAGATGAGTTCTTTCCCCGCCTTATGCCAAGCTAAATCGAGGGTGGCTTCACCGGATAAGCGGTTTTGCTTAAAATCGACTATAAGGGCTAGTTCCAAATGACTCACGCTGACTTCAGTGTAATTGGCGTAGGTCAGTGCATCTTGGTTCTGCTGCGTATCAGCTTGCACAACAGTGGCAGTAGGCTCAGTGGTTAAGGTATTTGGAGCGCTATTGGCATAAGTGCAGGGAAGTAGTTGCAGGGCAAAGACTAGGGTGCTGCAAAGGACGGTTCGACGAAGTGAAAGCATTATTTATAGTAGCCTAATGATGAAGTATGTTAGTTCGAGTTTGGGGTGATAAGACCATCAATTCAGCTTGGTTTTCTGTTAACCCACTCTATATAGCGCAAAAGTTTACCTGATAATTCACTGGATTTGTTATCTCACTGTTAGCTCAAATGTAATCAAACTTTAATGGCTTGGATGTTGGTCAGGAAATGCCATCGGTAAAAGAGCACAAGTTTGCTATGATGACGGCGTTTTCACATAGGGCGGTTATCATAATGGTGTTAGATTTTGCGCAGGGTAAGTTAATCGTTACTGAGTTTGAGGTTCAAGTGCGCCTCAACGTTGCCAGTATCGTACTGCAAGCGAGTGCTGAGGATATCGGCTTGAGACGTCAGCCTCCTATGCTGATCGCCGATGGTGGCGGTGTACGTTGGAGCTTAGTATTGGACTCAAATGCTCAGTTACGTGCGATTCAAGATGTGCTGGGCATGGATGCTGAATAACCTGTGCCCGAGTGGTGATGAGTGTTTAACGTATAGATTTATCATCATTTTTTAGTTGATGAGTGTTTAATATCGAATTGGGAATTTTTAGTATGTCAGTTTCTCTTGAGCGTATTGTTGTCGAACCTAAGACGCCTGCTACGGCTGTGGTTATTTGGTTACATGGATTAGGGGATTCGGGGGCCGGATTTGCTCCCGTAGTGCCTGCATTAGGCTTACCTGTAGATCATGCTATTCGATTTATTTTTCCCCATGCACCAGAGCAAGCAGTGACCATTAATGGTGGCTACGTTATGCGCGCTTGGTACGATATTAAAAGCATGGATTTGCATGACAGAGCCGATATGCAAGGCGTGCTTGAGTCGGAAAAAAGGGTTGCCGCATTAATTAATGAACAAATCGCGGCGGGTATTGCGAGTCAACGTATCGTATTAGCGGGATTCAGTCAGGGTGGAGTAATGAGTTTATTCTCTGGACTGCGTTTCCCTGAGCCACTTGCAGGGATTATGGCGTTGTCTTGCTATTTGCCGACGGGCGATGTGTTACCCGCTGAATTAAGTGTGGCGAATCGCAATACACCCATATTACAGCAACACGGTCTACAGGATGATGTTGTACCATTATCCGCTGGAATGTTAGCAAAAGAAGCCTTAACGGCGGGCGGCTATCATGTTACGTGGCAGACTTATCCTATGCCACATTCTGTCATTCCTGAACAATTGAAAGCGATTTCTAAGTGGTTATTACAGCGATTTGAAATGTAGATAAGTCTAATTGCTGATAAAAACAGCATGCGGTAAGTTGGAATTTACCCATGCTTGTTTTTTTAAAGGAACAATCGCGATGTTTTTTCATATTTCCTAAGTTATTTATAACAAACGATTAAAATCCATTTATTCTATTTTTATTTTGTATTCTCTAAATATATAAAAATCAGTCATTCAGCTTATTTTTTATATGAAACAAATCCTTCTTAAAATGCCCGCCAAATTTCATATAAATGTCAAGTTTTTAATAAAAATGACACAATTTATCTTTATTATTTGCTATTATCCGTGACGCTGAACTTGATGGAGTTCACGGCAATCTTTCTATGATAAAATAATTAAAATCAAGGGGTTGATGTAATGAGACATATGCTTATTAAAGGATTAGTTGCAACTGCTGTTCTTGCTGCACTTGCGGGTTGTAATAATAGTGATGACGATAAAGTTCCAACAACGTGTGCTGAAGCGGGAAGTGCTTGTAAAACGTTTACCGTTTTACATACCAATGACAACCATGGCCGTTTCTGGGAAAACAGTGATGGTGAATACGGTTTAGCCGCTCAGAAAACTCTGGTTGATCAAATTCGTGCAGAAGTGGGTAAGAATGGCAGTCAAACCTTATTATTATCTGGTGGTGATATTAATACGGGTGTACCAGAATCTGATCTTCAAGATGCCATACCAGACTTTACGGGCATGAATAAAATTGGTTATGACGCCATGGCTGTTGGTAACCATGAGTTTGACAATCCGTTATCAGTACTTGATATGCAGCGTCGCCTTGCTGAATTCCCTATGTTAGCGGCGAACATTTACCGTAAAAATGCCGAAGGCAAACCTGGCGAACGTTATTTTGATGCCTATAAAGTATTTGACATTAATGGTCTTAAAGTTGCTGTTATTGGTTTAACGACAGAAGACACTGCTAAGATTGGTAACCCAGAATACATTAGCGATCTAACATTCACCGATCCCAAGGTGGAAGTTGCTAAAGTGATTAAAGAAATTAAAGATGCCAAAGCGGCAGATATCATTTTCGCTACCACGCACATGGGTCATTACGCGGATGGTAAAAATGGTAGTAATGCCCCTGGCGATGTGGCTATGGCTCGCGCATTGAAAGAAGGGGATTTACAAGTTGTTATCGGTGGTCATTCACAGAATCCAGTGTGTATGGAACCGGGGACTGACAACAAAGCCTATGCAGCCTTTAAACCTGGTGATGCATGTGCACCTGATAAACAAAATGGCACTTGGATCATGCAAGCCCATGAATGGGGTAAATATGTTGGCCGTGCAGATTTTGAATACTTTAACGGTGAACTCCATCTAGCGAGCTACAAGCTTGTCCCTGTGAATATGCGCAAACTGGATGATGCTGGTAAGAAAACTGCTGACTTAGCTGGCACTAAAATTGAACCGGATTCAGAGTTAAAAGAACTGCTTTCTTACTATCAAGAGAAAGGTCAAGCTAAGTTAGGCGAAGTCATTGCGACAACGGATGCCCTGTTAGATGGTGAGCGTGCAAACGTGCGTAATAAGCAAACTAACTTAGGCCGTATGTTAGCGATGGCACAAAGTGCTAAAGTGACTGCTGATTTTGGTGTAATGAACTCAGGCGGTGTACGTGCATCTATCAAACCAGGCAACATCAGTTACCGTGACGTGCTGACAGTTCAGCCATTTGGTAATATGGTTACCCTTAACGAAATGACGGGTACTGAAGTTGCGGCTTATTTAGGCGCAGTCGGCAGCCTTCAAGTCGGTTCTGGTGGTTATGCACAAATCACTGGTGTGAAAATGACCATTGACTGTGAGGCTAAAACAGCCAACATCAGCGACATTGGCGGCAAGGATTTTAGCCCAACAGCCACTTATAAGTTCACTGTACCTAGCTTTAATGCTGCGGGTGGTGACGGTTATCCTAAACTAACCAGCCCAATTCAAACGGGTTTTGTTGATGCTGATTTACTCTATTCTTTCTTGAAAGAGAAACAAGTGATTAAAGCTGCTGACTACAATCCTGTAGGCGATATTGTTTATGAGAACTCAAAAAGTGTTGAAGGTTGCCAACTTTAAGTAATCAATCATTACTCAGTGTTTCAATATTAATGCCACTCAAATGAGTGGCATTTTTTATGGTTAATTAATATTGAACTAAGTGTAAATTAATATTCAGCGTTTTATTTGGGATACACTTTGATTCATTTGTGGCGTGAGTTTCTCGGTGTTCTTTTGGTTAACAATTGAGATTTATTGTATCAAATTAAATATTTAATATATTCAACAGGTCTGTATTGCTTAACTCCATGATGTATATCCGGATATCTTATATTCAAGTTGATTTATTTTGTGTCAATTTGTTTTAGTTTGAGATTAATTGTTTTTAATGGTTGACTTAGATGTTGCGCATTAACATTATCCCTACAGCGAAATAGAGTTCGCTTGCCAAATATAAAAATAACAAACATAGGGTTTTATTTACCTCAAGGAGAGATTAATGCGCTATTTAAGTTTAACGGCCAAAGCCGTTCGTACTAGTTTAATTACAGTGGCGACAAACAGTGTGGTTTTTTCTGGAATAGGCTTTTCTGCAGCGGTAAATGCGGCAGAAGAAAATGCGAAAGTTGAACGCATTGAAGTGACGGGTTCTCGTATTAAACAAGTTGATATGGAAACTGTTTCACCCGTGACTGTCATTAATGCTGCGGATATTGCCATGACGGGTGAAAAAACCGTTGCTGACGTATTGAATAACTCTGCGATAAACAGCTTTGGTTCTTGGCGTGGTATTTCTGGCTATGGATCAGGAGCAAGCTCAACCAGTGATGTCAATTTACGTGGTTTAGGATCGTCTGCGACATTAGTGTTATTAGATGGACGCCGTATGCCGGGCACTAGTTCGAGCTCTGGCTCTGTGGCCGATACATCTTCTATCCCTATGGCTATCGTGGAGCGTATTGAAATCCTGCGCGATGGCGCCTCGGCAGTATATGGTTCCGATGCGGTTGCGGGCGTGATAAACATTATCACTAAGAAGGAGTTTGAAGGGTTTCAGTTTGATTACAGCACTGAGCAGCCAAGTGTTGAAGGAGGCGATGCCAACCGTTTATCACTTGCAACGGGCTTTAATACTGATAAAGGCAATATCACGCTAACCTATGAATATTATGATACTAAAGCTGTAATGGATCGTGATATTTGGCGAATGGACGATTCAAGTTATAACGCATATAGTGGATATAGCTCAGTACCAAACGGTAAATATGGACCAGGCAATGGTAGCTGGTATAGTAATTCAGATATATGTGAAAAAACGGAAAATACCATAGACTCAGGTGATGGTCGTTGTTTATATAATCATGGTAATGTCACTAAGTTATTTGGCGATCAAACTCGTAATTCGCTGTTATCTAATTTCTCCTATGAAATTTCAGAGAATATAAAATTCCGAGGTCGTGCTTCTGCTTCATTAGCAGAAACTGAAACCCGTTATGCGGGTACGCCAGTATCAACGAATACCCCTGTGATGAGTGCCGATAATAAGTTTAATCCAATTGGCGAAGAATTAGTTATTTCTATGCGAGGCGCGCAACTTGGCGAGCGAGATACATTAACTGAAACCAACAACTTTGATATTCTAGGTGGCTTTGTTGGTACAATAGATTCAGGGAATGGTATCGACTGGGAATTAAATGCCCAGCACGCAACATCAACAACAAACAGTTTTAATTATAATTTACTGAACGACGATATTATTCAGCAAGAAATTGATTCAGAGCAATATGATATTTTCAATACCTCTGGCATGAGTTATGAGCAGTGGGATCAACAGATGACAGATCTGTATCGTAAAGCTGCGCATACTGGGGTTTATCAGGGCAAATTTGAAAGTACTCAATTGGATGGTCTTGCTTCGACCTTACTGCTCGATGACGGTGATCTTTCGGTCGCTATGGTCGGCGGTCTTGAATATGAAATGATCAAGTTTAAGCAAACCAGTGATCCAGAATCGGCCGCGGGTATTATCTCCGGCGGTTCGGGTGGTGATGATGTGGATGCCACGCGTGACCGTAGTGCCGCTTATTTGGAACTCCAAGTTGGCTTACCTGCCAATGTTGAGTTTTCTGCCGCAGTACGTTATGAGCGCTATGAGCAGGAAGGAACTCTCACAGGGCCTCAAGGGGAAGTTGTTAATTCATCGACCTTCGATGCCGTGGTGCCTAAGTTTGGTTTAAGCTGGCGTCCTATAGACACGTTATTACTGCGTGCTAGCTATGGTGACTCATTCCGTGCGCCGAATATGAGCGAAATGTTCTCGTCTCAATCCTTGAGTTTTGAGAAGGGTGTTGATTCTTTATGGTGTAATGAACCTGGTAACGTGGATGCCATATATTGCGCGACTAATAATCAACATAAAACCTGGTATGGAGGGAATCCTGATCTAGAGGCTGAAGAGGGCAACTCGTTAACCTTTGGCGGCGTTTGGAATGTCACTGACGCATGGAACTTGGAGTTATCTTATTACTCAATCACCTATGACAACAAAATTGAGTCAATTGATGTGGATGATATCCTGCGTGATGAAATCAAGAATGGTTCTTCTCCCTATGTGACGCGCGGCCCTGATGGCAAGATTGAATATATTGAAGCCGGAGTTCGTAACTTAGCTACAGTTGAGACCTCAGGTATCGATTTTGTTACGGCTTATAACTTAGAAACAGGCTTTGGGGATTTCAATTTCAAACTGGATTTAACTCATGTGCTTGATTTTAAAAAGCAGGACAACGCTGAAGCAGACATGATCGATTACGCAGGGTCGACTGACTCGCCCGATTGGCGCGGTAACTTTGCGACCAGTTGGAAATACGATGATTTCTCTGCCGCATGGACAGTTGTTTATATTGGTAGTCAATCAGCAAGTTATTTCAACGAGTTAGAAGAAACCGACCGTTATGTTGATTACGATAATTACTTTAAACATAACATTCAGTTTGGTTATACCCATGCTTATAACGGCTCTATCACAGTAGGGGTGAATAATGTGTTTGATGCTGAAACACCAAACTATTACACCTACGCCGATTATCGCGATGTGAATGTGGGTTTATATGATGTGTTAGGTAGAACGTATTACCTGAGAATAAACCAGAAGTTTTAGGTTGTCCGCCCTCCCTGGATAACTCAAACCTCCGCTTGCGGAGGTTTTTTTGCTTATAAGGCAGTTTACTGGATGTCGAATGAGCGCTATCAATGCGTGAGGCGCAGTTCGTGGCGGTGTTCATGCTGATAATGCTCGGCGCAGGAGGTGCAGCGTTGTTCGGTGGGATCTTGGCTTAAGCGTTCACTTTCAATTTCTGCCTCACAATCCGAGCAAAGACCGTAGAGACCTAAGTCGAGCTGGCAAAAGGCGGCATCAAGTTTATTTAATCGGCAAAATAGTGGGTGTTCAGCCAGTGGTGTCTGAGCCAATTTATCAATTAATTCTGCCAGACTCAGGCTAGCGTAATGCTCCCCTATGGCTTCGAGGAACAGAGGGAGCGCGCCTATTTCTTTCCTTAGATTAGCTTCAAGCTCTGACAATTCATGTCTGATATGGGTGGTGCTCACGTAAAATCGCCTATTTCATTTGACTCTAGGCGTCCAGTCTAATAGTTCCACTATCAACGACTATGATAAAGATCAAGTATCTGCCACATTTTCGGTTTTTTAGCCGTTAAAAATCGAAAAAGTACTTCATTCTTATCGCATTATATGTGCTACGGCAAAGCCCTTTTATCATAAATATCGTCGCGATTATTCGTCGCATAAGTTCCGTTGCGCCGTTTCTAATACGCGGACAATTTCTTCCGTTGTTTTAAAGACTCGCAGTTCCCTAAACAAGGTATCGGCTTCGGGATATTGACGGTTGAGATAGGTAAACCACTGTTTGATCCGGGCTGGATAATAGTCACTCTTACGGCAATTGAGTTCCCTTTGGGTATAACTGAGCATGAGCCCTAAGGTTTGCGCCCAAGTATAAGGAGTGGCTCCTGTCTTGATAGTATCAGCCAAGTTCGGCAATGAAATTGCCCCGCGGCCGATCATGATACTGTCGCAGCCCGTGACTTCGATACAACGCTTAGCATCGTCACTGTTCCAAATTTCACCGTTGGCGATCACCGGGATTGGCAAACGTTTGCGTACTTCGGTGATGTATTCCCAATAGGCTGGCGGTCTGTAACCGTCGACTTTACTGCGCGCATGGATGGCAAGTTCAGTTGCACCGGCTTCATACACTGCAATGGCGTTTTCCATAAACAGTGACTTATCTTCATAGCCCAAACGTATTTTGGCCGTTACGGCATGCTCTTTTGGTACTGCTTGACGCATGGCTTTGACAATATCGTGCACACTCTCAGGATATTGCAATAATACGGCGCCACCTTTACTGCGGTTAACAATTTTTGCTGGACAGCCAAAGTTTGCATCAACACCGTGTGAGCCTAACTCAATGGCACGCAGGGCATTTTCGCCCATACATTGGGGTTCTTGACCAAGCAATTGTACTCGTACTGGCGTACCTGAAGGGGTGTTGCCGTTGTTGAGCAGTTCAGGGCACAGTTTGAGAAAGACCTTTTCAGGTAGCAGTTGGTCTACCACTCGCACAAATTCGGTGACGAGCAAATCGTAGGGATTGATGGTCGATAGGATGTCACGCATCAAAGCGTCTACTACGCCTTCCATTGGAGCCAAAATCACACGCACTGCAGTAAACCCATATCTGTTGCAAAGGGCGAGCATTCTACCTTATCAGCGCTAAGTTACAAAGTGGCCTTGTGAAGGAGGATGAATAGGTACGCCAATAAATAAAATCCAAGCTAAACTGATTGTCCTAGCAGGATATTTTGACCATTTCTGTGACTTAGTGATATTTTTTGCAATAGAATCGAAATAAGGCAGGTCTTTTGTTGTAAGCCAGCTACTTAAACTGTTGTTGGTCATTATTACTCAATAAACAAGAAGGGATTATTTATGAATTCAGTTAAAAAAACAGCAGTTGCAGTAGCGTTAGGTTCAGTTGTGATGAGTTCAGCTTTTGCTGTCAATGCACAAACTAACCCATTTGGTTTTGAAGCTATGGATGCGGGCTATCAAATTGTCGGTTCAGAAGGCAAATGTGGTGAAGCCAAATGCGGCGCAGACATGAAGAAAGCCGCCGCTGAAAAAGCCAAAGAAGGTAAGTGTGGTGAGGCTAAATGCGGTGCTGAGATGAAAAAAGCGGCTGCAGATAAAGCTCATGAGGGGAAATGTGGCGAAGCGAAATGCGGTGCTGACATGAAGAAAGCCGCTGATAAGGCCCATGAAGGTAAGTGTGGTGAAGCGAAATGTGGCGCTGATATGAAGAAAACCGCCGAAAAAGTGGATGCTAAAGTCGAAGCCGTTAAAAAAGAAGTGAAGTAAAGCGGGTTTGTTTTATCCCTGCAGTTATTGGGATAATTGAGCTTAAAGAGGCCAGCCAGCGCTGGTCTCTTGTGTTTTATTCTTAAGCGATTACAGGTTAGCGTTCGTGAGGTTCTATGAATGATCAAAAAAATACGGCACAGGTAGGGCTGGGATTAAGACGAGAAATGCTCAGTGAATTTTGTTTACAGGTGCCTGATGCTATTAATTTTTTTGAAGTGGCGCCTGAGAATTGGATGACCTTAGGTGGTAAATTTGGCCGCCAATTTCGTGAGTTGACTGAGCAACATACTTTCTACTGCCACGGTTTGAGTTTATCCATTGGTAGCCCTGAACCTTTAGATCTCGCGTTTGTAAAAAATATCAAAACCTTTATGGATTTACATCAAATCCAAGTCTATTCCGAACATTTAAGTTATTGCTCAGGGCAAGGTCACTTATATGATTTAATGCCTATCCCTTTTACCTACGCTGCGGTGAAGCATGTGGCGGCGCGGGTCAAGCAAGTAGAAGATATTCTAGAGCGGCCGCTTATTTTAGAAAATGTGTCTTTTTATGCCGCTCCAGGTGCGCAAATGACAGAACTTGAATTCGTTAATGCCGTGCTGCAAGAAGCCGATTGTAAACTGCTACTGGATGTGAACAACATCTATGTGAACTCGATAAACCATCAATACGATGCCGATACCTTTTTACAGGCCATGCCGACGGAGCGCATCGCTTATCTGCATATTGCTGGGCACTACAAACAAGCTGAAGATCTGCTCATTGATACCCATGGCGCAGCCATTAACGATCCCGTCTGGACATTATTACAGCGCTGTTATGCCTTGCATGGGGTAAAACCGACGTTGCTTGAGCGTGACTTTAATTTGCCGACAACCGCTGAATTGTTGCTCGAGATAAATCAAATTCACGCTTATCAAATGGCGGCGTCCAGCTCCCATGCCCAAAATAGTGCTCATGCCGTAAAGAGGAGCGCCTAATGGATTTTAAGCAAGTGCAGCAATCCTTTATCGATTATATCCGCGATCCCTCTTCGCCATTGCCCGCGGATACTGATGTCCGGCGTATGCAGGTTTACCGCGAGTTATTTTTTAATAATGTGCTGGGATTTGTGTCGAACGGCTTTCCCGTGCTTAAAAGTTTGTATTCTGAGGAGGAATGGCTGACTTTGGTGCAACGTTTTTTCAGTCAACATGATTGCCAATCGCCGATTTTTATCGACATCGCGGGTGAGTTTTTAGATTTTTTACAGCAGGAATATCAGCCCACGGCAAATGATCCTGTTTTTATGCTCGAATTAGCGCACTATGAATGGCTGGAGTTGGCCGTTGCGGTTGCACAGGCGAGTGGGGATGAATCTCAACTTAGCCTAGCGCAAATGTCGACGCAGGCTTTATGTTTGTCACAGACGGCGAGGGTGGCGCAGTATCATTTTGAGGTGCAGCACATTCGTCAGGATTATCGTCCGCAGCAACAACTCGATACGCCAGTGTTTTTTTGTCTCTATCAAGATGCCGATTGCGAAGTGTGTTTCCTACAGTTAAATCCCTTAAGCGCGCAGGTGCTGGCATTTCTTCAAGCTCAAGGCCAAGCGGGTTTTAAAGAGATAGTTGATTGGTTAACAATCACTTACCATCAAATGGCGCCAGAGATTATTGAGCAAGGTTGTATGCAGTTACTCGAGCAATTAGCGGCCAAAGGGATAGTGCGCGGACGTCAGTCTTAAGGTTGGGTTTATTGCCGAAATAAATGCAATAACCCTACATTTAGAGGGTTTTTATTAATTTGACAAACCGCTACAATGTCGGCCGTTTTGTGATCTCAATCACTGTACGATTCCTGCGCACTTATACTTGCACATACTAGAGGAGCTGTAATGAGTAGTCAGCCGTTTAAAGACCCATTTAATTTTTTGTATTTTATTGGTTTTATTTTAGTTTTACTGTTGCCGACTCTGCCAGCAAGTCTGTCTTGGTTAAAGCATTTAGGTTTAATTTAAGCGAGCGTTAATCTCTAGCGCGTAGCCTATTGGCCACTCTTCGAGTGGCTTTTGTTTTTCCGATAAAGGGCATTTAAACTTATGGTATTAAAGCGCGGATTATTTTTACTGTTAGGCTTAACCGCTTTAGTCTTAGGTTTAGTCGGTATCGTGCTACCGATATTGCCGACCGTGCCTTTTATCTTGCTTGCTGCCTTCTGCTTTGCCCGCTCGAGTGAACGTTTACACCATTGGTTGATGACACATCCCTGGTTTGCCGATGCCTTAACCCAGTGGCAAGAGCAGCGAGCAATGCGTAAGGGATTGAAACGCAAAGCCATGATAGTTAGCGCGCTGAGTTTTAGTGTCAGTATTATTGTGGTCCCTATCCTTTGGGTAAAAGGTCTGCTGTTTGTCATGGCATTGGTCCTACTTTGGTATCTTAAAGGTATACCTGAAATAGAGGGATGATTGAGTTATTAGATGGGCTCAAGTGCTGTGACTGAAAGTTTAGTCGTGTTCTTGTTGAGGCTATTTAACTGAGAGCCAACAGGGTTTGATCTAAGGCACAAATTGATAACCTTTCCATCACTTGTGCATTGTGATTGTTGCAACTAAAACTAAAGCGGCATAAGCTTTGTCCGACTTTCGACAATGCGTCCACCCAGTGTGGACGTTTTGTTTTATACCGCCACCGCTAGGTTGGTGAATTGATTAAGTAACTTATTAAGCAAATATGATGGCTATGAATACAGAAACCTTATCCTTGATAAAGCAAAGCATTAAAACGATTCCTAATTATCCTAAGGAAGGGATTTTATTTCGAGATGTCACCAGTTTGCTTGAGAATGCAGCAGCCTATAAAGCGACCATCGACTTGTTAGTTGAACATTATCGTGGTCAAGGCTTTACCAAAATTGTGGGTACTGAAGCCCGTGGTTTCTTATTTGGTGCACCGTTGGCTTTAGAATTGGGTATCGGTTTTGTACCTGTGCGTAAACCCGGCAAATTGCCGCGTGCAACCATCAGCCAAAGCTATGAACTGGAATACGGTCACGATAGCCTAGAAATTCATACTGATGCGATTAGCGCAAATGACAAAGTGCTCGTTGTTGATGATTTACTCGCCACTGGCGGTACTATCGAAGCGACCGTTAAACTGATCCGCCAACTCGGCGGTGAAGTTAAACATGCGGCCTTTGTGATCTCATTACCTGATTTAGGTGGTGAAGCCCGTTTAACCGCATTAGGGCTTGAGTTGGTTAAACTTTGTGAGTTTGAAGGCGAATAAATCTGCAGCTAAAGGCGCCTTGGGATAGTTTGATGGCATGTCAAATCATGGCATGTTATCTTTCAAAGTTCTCGGGGCGCATGCTCCCGCTTTTGTATCACATACTCTGGGGAGTTCCATGTCATATCAGGTGTTAGCCAGAAAATGGCGCCCTGCCACATTTGATCAAATGGTTGGCCAAAGCCATGTTTTGCATGCCTTGACCAATGCGTTAAGCCAGCAGCGCTTACACCATGCATACCTGTTTACGGGAACGCGCGGTGTCGGTAAAACCAGCTTGGCGCGACTCTTTGCCAAAGGCTTAAATTGCGAACAAGGCGTGACAGCGACTCCCTGTGGTGTTTGCGGCAGCTGTGTGGAAATCGCCCAAGGCCGTTTTGTCGATTTGATTGAAGTCGATGCCGCATCTCGCACTAAGGTCGATGATACTCGTGAGCTGTTAGACAATGTGCAGTATCGTCCAACCCGTGGCCGCTTTAAGGTTTATCTCATCGACGAAGTGCATATGCTGTCGCGCAGCAGTTTTAACGCACTGCTAAAAACTTTAGAAGAACCCCCCGAGCACGTTAAATTTCTTCTGGCGACAACCGATCCGCAGAAACTGCCTGTGACTGTGTTATCCCGTTGTTTGCAGTTCAATTTAAAAAGCCTGACCCAAGCTGAAATTGGCACTCAGCTCAATCATATCTTGACCCAAGAGCAGTTTCCCTTTGATGCTGAAGCCCTAAAACTGCTGGCTAAAGCTGCCAATGGCAGTATGCGTGATGCCTTGAGTTTGACAGATCAAGCCATCGCCTTTGGTGGCGGTAATGTGATGCTTGGCCAAGTGCAAACCATGCTTGGTAGCATTGATGAGCAGCATGTAGTTGCCTTGCTTAATGCCTTAACCGATGCCGATATTGGTGTGTTAATGCATACCTGTGCCCAAGTGCTCGCGTATGGCGCAGATGCCCAAGAAGTGCTACGCAGTTTACTTGAGTTGTTACATCAAATTACCTTGACCCAATTTGCCCCCGCTTGCGCGCAGCAATCCTTGTATAGCGCCCAAATTCGCGCCTTTGCCGAACAGCTTAAGCCGGAACAGGTGCAGCTTTATTATCAGATTTTATTAACAGGCCGCAAAGACTTACCCCATGCACCGGATCCTAAATCGGGTCTTGAGATGGCGCTATTACGCGCTGTGGCGTTTGTGCCGGAAAAGCCAGTAAAGCGCTGGCAGCCTGATGCGGTCGCTGAGATCAGTTTATCCGAAGGGCAAACGCCAGTTGCGACAGCGCAAGCTCATGATGTAAAAGAACAACAGTTTGCTGAGCCACATACTGCGGAACAACTGCCTGCTGAAAAAAAAACAGCATTAATTGAGCCTGCCGATACCACAGAGCAGGCACTTGATGCTGAGCTCCAAGCGGATGCGGCATTAATTGCCGAACAGGCGGTGATTCTAAGTCAGGCGCAGAGTCAGGGATTTAACGCTGGCAGCTTAAACGTTGAGATAGTGAATGCTGAGGTCGAGCCACAAACTCAAACAGTATCAACCGCTCAAGCGCCTTCTCAAGTTACTGAAGCTGCTGCTGACATTGAGGTATCGGTTGCGAGTTTAGATGCTCAGAATAGTGAAGTTCCTGAATTAATAGGGGCAACTGCCGAGTCGAGTATTGTTAATCCAGCAGCGGCTGAAATGGTTGTTGGTTCAAGCGCTGTGGCTGTTGGTAGTGACATTGCAGAGAAAGACAGTGCTGTTCAAGAGACTGTTGATGAAAACACTGCTGTTGACTCCCTCGCTAACCATACTCTTACTAATAGTACGCTAGAGCAAAAGGGGTTTGATGAACATAGCCCCTATGGAACTGAAGTCGAGCATTCTTATCCAGCGATGGGAGCTTATGCCCAAGAGTCAGCGCCGCTCGATTCCTATCAAGATGCTTATGTTGAATTCTCCTCCGGCTCTTACAATGACGATGATTTTCATCACAGCTTTGACTCTCATGCTGTGCCTGATGATGTTCAACACTTAGATAATGTTCAAAATTCTGCTGATATTCAAAGCGCTGTAGGCATGGAAGGCTCAGTTGATAGTCAGTCTGTATTAATTGCTCAAGTGTCTCCTCAGACATCAATTCCAATTCCAACACTAGCCTCCGCATCTTTAGCCGATGATGATATTCTCTCGGCGGTGTTGGCGGCGCGGGATTCACTGTTATCGGATCTTGACGCCTTAAGTGCTAAGGACGGTGATGAAAAAAAGTCGTCATTGGACTCAAAACTTAAGACGCCAAATACTAAATCACATGGTGTAACCTTACCTAAATCGGTTACTAAAATTGAAGCGAGTCAGCCAAGTGTGGCATTTTCTGTTGATCCAGCATCTGATTTAGACCCTGATTTAGCGATAGATTTTGATGATGACTTCGACTTAGATCTTGAGCCTATCGATCTGCACCAAGCAGTATCTTCAGTCGTCATCTCAACTGGAATTGTCTCTGAGAAGTCTGTCAAACCGTGCGCTGCATATGATCGTCCGCCTTGGGAGGCAGCGCCTGAAGCTGAATCTATCGAAGTGACGCAAGTCGATAGCAATAAGACTGACAGTGTTCAGCCGGTGAGCGCGCAAGCTACTGATATAAATAATGTTCAAGCTAGTCATGCTCAAGAGCTTTTAGGTGCGAGTTACGCACCTAATCATGCACAAGATGACACTCTATCCCTGAGTGACGGGCAGGCCGCAGCATCAAGTTTGAAGTCGGAAATACTTCAAAATCAGGCTGTACGTCAAGAAGAAATACCCGTCTCAGAGTTTGCCTCGGTTAGCGCAACAGCACTGACAAATGCGTCGAATACAGTGGAACACACGCATGAGACACAAGGCGCGCTCAGTTCGACTCAACCTATTAGCGGTCATCCATTAGATTTACATTGGTACAAGTTGATGGCGAGCTTAGAGATCGGCGGGCGAGTGCGGCAACTGGCGGTTAATTCTGTCTGCCAAACCTTGAGCGATCCTTTGCCGTTGCTGCTTAAACCAAACCAGAAGCATCTAGCGGCCGATGTTGCCATAGTGCAGCTTGAGCAAGCCTTAACTACCGCGCTCGGGAACCCAAGACGGGTACAAGTGGTCATAGGAATCGATGAACAGCGGGAAACGCCCTTAGAGTTACGTAAGCGTTTCCACCAAGAGTTGCTGCAACAAGCGCATCAATCATTGATTCATGATGACAATGTGCAATGGTTGATCCAACGTATGGGCGCCGAACTCGATGCCGATAGTCTAGTGTATCCGCCAGAGTTGTTGAATTTACGCAGTCAGCAAATACAAGCGTTACCTGAGTTAACCTAGGCCGCGAGTTAGCTATTATTGGCGAGTCTTTGGGTAAAATTTTCATCGTTAATTTGTAACTCTGTGGTTTAAATTTAGGCTTCGAGTGCATATTTATAGTGATGCTGCTGAGAAACTCTGCATCGAGATCATAAGTTTATTAACAAGATAACGGCATTGATTGCCAATCCCATTTATTTAAGTAAGATTAGCCGCGTTAATGCTTGCGACTAACCCTAATAGAAGAGAAATGACTATGTTTGGAAAAGGCGGTATGGGCAATTTGATGAAACAGGCCCAGATGATGCAAGAAAAAATGGCCAAAATGCAGGAAGAAATCGCCCGTATGGAAATGGTGGGTGAATCTGGTGCTGGTTTGGTGAAAGTGACTATGACAGGCGCGCACACAGTGCGTAAAGTCGAAATCGACCCAAGCCTGATGGAAGACGACAAAGAAATGCTGGAAGATTTGATTGCTGCGGCCTGTAATGACGCTGCTCGTCGAATCGAAGAAAACCAAAAAACTAAAATGGCTGAAGTTACTGGTGGCATGCAATTACCACCAGGCATGAAAATGCCATTTTAATTGAGATAGCCGATGAAATTTAGTCCATTGTTAGATGAGTTAATTCAGTCCCTGCGTTGTTTACCTGGGGTTGGGCCTAAATCGGCGCAACGTATGGCGTTTCAGTTACTTGAACGCGACCGAAAAGCAGGGCTTAAGTTAGCCAGTGCGCTGTCCAGTGCGATGAGTGACGTCGGTCATTGTCAGTCTTGCCGAACCTACACTGAAGAAACCCTCTGTCCGATCTGTGCTAGCCATAAACGCGGAACTTCCTCCACCATTTGTGTGGTGGAAACGCCGGCTGATGTGTTAGCCATTGAAGCGGGTGGACATTTCACTGGCCGTTACTTTGTACTTTTAGGCCATTTATCGCCCCTCGATGGCGTGGGGCCAGAAGAGTTAGGCTTAGCGTTACTCGAGCGCCATTTGGCATCGGGTGATGTCACCGAACTGATTTTAGCGACAAATCCAACAGTAGAAGGTGAGGCTACAGCGCATTTTATTGCCGATATGGCCAGACGTCACAAAGTGATGATAAGCCGTATTGCCCATGGCGTACCAGTGGGTGGCGAGTTGGAATACGTGGATAGTACTACGTTAGCGCTGTCCTTTAATGGCCGTTTACCACTCTAATTAAACAGTTTATATTAGAACCATACTATTGTTTGTATTGGATTAATTGAAGGCTGAAGTATTCAACTCAATTATCACTTTAGTGCCTGAATCTTATAAACCCGCCAAGATCCTATCTTGAGCGGGTTTTTATTTACCCAGAGTTTCAACCTAGGTGCTGAGGCTGGGTTATGGAGACAGGGCGGTGGTTGATTCAATTCCTATATTGATTGATATCTATCTATATAAAAGCCATTTTTATCAATAGTTTTTTAAATTTCATACTTGTCTTATGTGAGCTTCATCCGTAAAGTCGGTTTGATAATAATCGGGTTGAGTTGCTTAATCACAGTGATCCACAGCATGCCTAAGTCAATTCGTTGGGCTTAGACCTGTGTGCTTAGTTCTGTGTACGTTGAATTGGACACGTCTTTTTTATTTGAAAACTAGGGAGGGGACTCATTGGGAAATATTACGATTAGGCATGCAGAGAAGAGTGATGCTGCAGCCATTCAAGCAGTATATGCCTGTCCAAATGCCTATGCCGATACCTTGCAATTACCTTTGCCATCGACCGATAAATGGGAGGCGCGTCTTGCAGCAACATCGAATCATGTTCATCGTTATGTCGCAGAGATTGAAGGTGAAATTGTCGGTGAGTTGGGTTTTGAAGTGTATGAGCAACCTCGCCGTAGGCATGTTGCCTCCTTTGGTATGGGTGTAAAAGACAGTTGGCAAGGCCGCGGTATAGGCAGTGCCTTGATTAACGCGATGCTTGAGCTTACCGATAAATGGATGAATATAAAACGAATTGAATTAACGGTTTATACCGATAATCATGCCGCCATTGGTCTATATAAAAAATTTGGTTTTGTGATTGAAGGTGAGTCGAGGGATTTTGCTTTTAGAAATGGTGAGTTTGTCAGTGTGTATCATATGGCGCGGTTAAAATAACATGCTGATCTCTATGTATTTTATCTGTTGCTTTTAAGGCTCTCACTCTAAGTACTAACTTTAAGAATTTGCTCTAAGCGCTCATTTTCAGAGCTCGCTTTAGGTGCTAAGTGTATGTCTGTCTCAACTACTTTGGTTGGGTGTCGGTATTTATGCCATTCGTATCGGCTATCAAGTGTTGGTCGGGGCATCGGAGTTAACTTATACACTCAGTGTCTGCGCTATCGCCTTAGTGGCATTACTGCTCTATCTCTACTTCGGTTTTGCCCAATTTAAGGAAAATAAAGAGTTGTGGGCATTCGAAATCTCGATGTTTTTTGCCGCGAATAAGTTCGCTTTTGGTGTCATGGTCCTTGGTTCATTACTGCACTGGTTCGGTCAAGGTGTTCTGACTTCTGCTTATTTGAAACCTCTACCTTTCATCATGATTTTCACCGTTTCCTTTGGTGCTATGGCAGGACTCATATTGTCCGACACTTTTATGGCGAAATTTGACATCCAAAAAATGCATTGATGTCAGCTGAACAGTTTAAATCTTATTTTGGACGCTGTTGTTGAAGATGATTTGAACTGATGGCTTTCATCGGTTGTTTATAGGTCGTTGAATCCGATGAGCTACCATGGTGATCTGGTTAAGATTTTACAGAGGGTTATTACGAATTTTAGATACAAAAAAACCAGCTTGTGCTGGTTATTTTTCTCTTTCATGAAGAGAAGTGGTTGCGGG